>JABFXX010000051.1 GCA_013368795.1 Kofleriaceae bacterium | reverse complement strand
CGAGTACAGACGTATACGCGGCGAGCGAGGCACCCCGACCGCACGCGCGTGCGAGCGTGTCCGCGCTCTGCAGAGCGTTCGCGCGTGGAGGCCGTGCTTCACGGCGGCATCATCAGGCGCTGACAATTGCCGATGAGCGCGCACAGACGAGCCGCCAATCGACGGCGTGTCCGCGCTCTGGCTGAGCGCGCTGGCGCGAGCTACTTCGACGACGAAGTCGACGACGCGGTGTGGTCGCGCAGGAACTTCAGGCTCTCGGGCAGGCGCGGCTTCCAGAACGTGAAGTCGTGCCGACCCGGCCCGATGAAGAACGCGTGGTCGATCTTCCGATCGAGCAGGATGTCGTGCACGTACGCAGCACCGTTGTTGAGCTGGAAGATGTCCTCGGTGCCGCAGTCGAGATAGAGCGCCGGCTTGCCGGCCTCCATCTTGGTGGCGAGCGTCGCCGGATCGTGTGCGCGCCAGTTGTCGATCTTGTCGCCGAAGATGCCGTTCAGCCAGCGCAGGATCTCGCCACCGGCCTCGGGCGCCTTCTGGACCTTCGTGAACAGCTTCACCTTGCCCTTCTCGTACGGATAGGGGCCTTCGTAGAGCAGCGCGGCGACGCCGGAGTGCGAGGCCGCGGCGGCGAACAGGTCGGGGTGACGCATCGAGAGCTCGAGGGCACCGAAGCCGCCCATCGAGAGGCCGGCGATCGCGCGGCCTTCGCGCGTCGCGATCGTGCGGAAGTGCGAATCGATCTCGGAGAGGAGATCCTTGATGATGTACGTCTCGTAGTTGCGCTTCTTGACGCACGTCTCCTTGCGCGGCTGGCCGGGCATGAAGAGGCCGGTGCCGTCCTTCATGCACGCGTCGTAGTCGTAGTTCGTCGCGGCGTCGGTGTAGAAGCCGTCGTCGCCGTCGGGCATGACGACGATTGCCTGCAGGCCGAGCGCGTCGGCGGCCTCGTCGAGCGCGCCGCCCTTGACCCAGTTGGTCTCGTTGCCGGTGAGACCGTGCAGGTAATAGAAGACGGGGTAGCGGGTGTCGGGCTTGGACGCGTAGCCCGCGGGGAGATAGACGACGTAGTTCTTGTCGACGCCGAGCGAGGCACTCGCGAACGAGTGCGTCTCGACGGTGCCCTTCTCGGCCGCGGGCTTGGGAGTTGCGACGGCCGTGGCGGGCGCGGGCGCGGGCGCCGACGCTGGCGTCGTCGCGGGCTTCGGTTCCGGCGTGCCGTTCGAGCAAGCCAGGAGGAGGACTGCAAACGACGAGAGCGTCAGCGTGCGGGTCATTGGAGCTCCGGGAGGATGGCGATCGTCTGGACATGCGTCGTCTGGAACGACGCGACGAGATCGAGGAGACGCGCAGCAGCGTCGGCGATGCGCGGATCGAGCGCGCGGATCGATTCGGTCGCCATCGCCGAGGCCGAGAGGCCGAACGGCGCGTGGACCTGGCCCCAGCCGGCGAGGACGTCGCGGAGCGTGGGGGAGGGCGGATAGATCTCGAGGGCGGTCGTCGGCTCGACCTTCGCGAGCTTGCGCGCCTCGTCGAGGGCGGCATCGAGGCCACCGATCTCGTCGACGAGACCGAGGCTCTTGGCCTTCAGGCCGGTCCAGACGCGGCCCTGCGCGAGCGGCTGGATCTGCTCGGCCGTCTTGCTGCGGCCCTGCGCGACGCGGCCGACGAACGTCGTGTAGACGGCCTCCATGTTGGCGCGGATGATCTGCTTCTCCTCGTCGTTCCACGGCTTGAGGCTCGACATGATCGTCGCGTGCTTGCCGCGGCCCATCGGGAACGTGTTGACGCCGAGCTTCGCGAGCGCAGCGGCGGGTGCGATGCGGCCACCGACGACACCGATCGAGCCGGTGAGCGTGTCCTCGTGCGCGAAGATCTTCGTCGCGCCGCTCGCGATGTAGTAGCCGCCGCTCGCCGCGACATCGCTCATCGACACGATGACGGGCTTCTTTGCCTTGAGCTGCTCGACGGCGGCCCAGATGAGCTCGGAGGCCTGCGCGCTGCCGCCGCCCGAGTCGATGCGCAGGACGACCGCCTTGACCGAGTCGTCGAACGTGAGCGCGCGGAGCGCGGAGACGAGCGTGTGCGAGGCGATCTGCTGGCGCGCGCCGATCACGCCGTCACCATCGCCATCGACGATGTCGCCGAGCGCGTAGACGACCGCGACGTGATCGCCGAGCGGGCGCTCCGGCGGCATCGCACCGATGAAGCGCGCGAGCTTCATCATCGCGGCGAGCTGGTCCTTGTCGTCTGGCTCGATCTCGAGCTTGGTCCACGGCGCCTTGACCGAGTCGCGGAACTCCTCCCACGACGTGACCTCGTCGACGAGCTTCGCAGTCTTCGCCTGCTCGGCCGGGAACAGCGCGGTGTCGATCAGCGTCTTGACCGCCGCGGCGTCGACCTTGCGCTCCTTGCTGATGATGTCGACCATCGTCGCGTAGCGCTGATCGAGGATCGCGTTCAGCGTCTCCTCCATCTCCTTCGACGGCGCATCGCGCGTGAGCGGCTCGGCGGCACCCTTGTACGCACCGACGTGGATGAAGTCGGCCTCGATCGCGAGCTTGTCGAGGAGCGGCTTGATGTGGAGCGGCATCGCCGACGGTCCGGGCACGGCGATGTTGCCGAGCGGGGCGAGGCCGATGCGATCGCACGCGGCGAGCACGAGGTACGTCGAGTTCGACGCGTCCTCGGTGTGGCAGTCGAGCTTCTTGCCGGATGCGCGGAAGTCGTGCATCGCGTCGCGCAGCTCGACGACATCGGGCAGGCTGATATCGAGCGGCTCGACGCGCAGGATCAGGCCCTGCACCTTGTCGTTCTTCGCGAGCGAGCGCAGGCGCGTCGCGAGGTTGCGCAGCTCGGTGCCGCGCCCGCCGCCGGTCAGCGAGAACGCCTCGCGCTCGACGATGCCACCGGCGACGCCCATCACCGCCCAGTGCGGCTTCTCCTCGTCGAAGTCCTTCGACTTCTTCGGCGACTCGTACGGTCCTGGCGTGTCGATGCTGTCCTTGATCTTCTCGAGGATGCCCTGGAGGTCGAAGCCGAGGCCGCCACCGCCCGAGTCGGCGGTCGTCGCGTCGCCGTCGTGCTTCGCGAACGTCTGCGCCCATGGATCGTTCCCGTTCGGCGCGCTGCCGACATCGTCCAGCTTCGACGGATTGGACTTGCAGGCGGCAAGCAGACAAGCGGCGACGACAACGGCTCTACACATGGCCGCTTCATATCACCTGGACGAGCAGGTGGCCGTACTACGTGGCCGAACCGGCCGCGGGGGCGGGCGGCGCCGGCGCCGGGGCAGGGGCCGGGGCCGAGGAGTCCTCGCCACCACCACCGCCGCTCGGCGGCGTAGCGCCGCCGCTGTCGGGCTTCGCGCCACCGTCGGTGACGCCGAGGAGCTCGAGCTGCTTCTTCGCCTTCGGCGACGCCGGGAACACCTCGAGGTACCGGTTCCAGGCGTCGATCGCCGCCTGCTTGTTGCCCTGACGCTGATAGGTCTCGGCGACGCCGCCGAGCGCCGGCTCGAAGCGCGGCGACACGGCGAGCGCGGCGCGGAACTTCGAGAACGCGCTCGAGAACTGCTTGCTGTCGAGGTGGCAGTAGCCCATGCCCGTCAGCGCCTCGACGCCGTTCGGCTTCTGCTCGAGCGCCTTCGTGAACAGGTCCATCGCCTTCGCACAGCTGGTCTCGGCGAGCTTGTTCGCGCGCGCGAGCAGCGAGTCGTAGTCGTTGCCGCCACCACCGCCACCACCGCCACCACCGTTGTTGTTATTCGGCGGCGGAGTCGTCGTCGTCGTCTTGCCCGAACCGGACGGCTGCCCATCTTCGGGCGGCAGCGGATCGGTGTGAGCGACGGACGTCTCGAGCTTCTTGTACATCGCGAGCGCGACGTCGTGATCGGGCTGCGTTGCGAGGATCTGATCGATCTGCGCCTTCGCATCGGCCGGCTTGCTCTGCGCGTACGCGACGAGCGCCTGCGCGAGCTTGACGCGCATGTCGTCGGCCGGCGCGTCGGCTGCCTGGAGCGCGGCCTGCGCATCGGGGAGCTTGCCGTCGCGCAGCGAGAGCTGCGCTTCGCCGAGCGCGACCGACGTGAGGATGTGCTTGTCGGTCGCCGCCTTCGTCTTCGCGGTCGCGAGATAGCGCTTCACCGACGGCGCGGGCTTGCCCTGCAGGCGCAGCACGTCGGCCATCGCGAGGTTCGCGTCGGCGTTGTCGGCCTGGCCGTTGTACGCGCGCTGCGCGAGCGGCGCGGCGTCGACGACGATCTGCTTGGCTTCCTTGCGGAGCTTGTCGGCCTCGGCCTTGTCGACGAAGCCCGCGCGGTCCTGCATGCCCTGCGCGAGCGCCGTCCACAGACGCGCGCGGACTGCGAGCGACGACGGATCGTCCTTGCCGGAGAGACCCTCGACGGTCGACTTCATCCGCGCGTGGACGCCGGCGACGAGCTCGGCGCGCGCGTTGTCGAGCGGATTGCCCGGCACCTCGGCCTGCGCGTCGATCGGCGCGGTCGCGACGGCCGCCTGCGCATCGGCCGTCGTCGCGGCCGCCGCGTCCTGTGGCGCAGCCGCGGTCGCCGCGGGCGACTTCTTGTTGAACACGAACATGTAGACCGCGCCTGCCGCGGCACCGATCACGAGCAGCGAGATCAGCGCGATCCACATGCCCGCGCGAGAGCCGCGCGAGCTCGGATAGACATCGTCGTCGACGTCGTCGGTCGCGACCTTGCCGTCGAACGTCGAGCGATCGCTCGGCTCGACGCGCACGCGCCCCGCGAATGCCGGCTCGTCGACGCCGGCCGACAGCTTGCCGCCGCGCGGACCCTGCGGCATCGCCGCCATCGAGTCGGTCGCCTTGATGTCGCTCGCCGCCCAGGCCGCGGTCTCGCGACCCGGCGGAACGGCGGGCGCCGCCTTCACCGGCGGAGCGGCCGGCGCCGCCTTCACCGTCGGCACGGGACCCGACGGAAGCTTTGGCTGCTGGACGATCGGTCCCGATGCCGGCGCGAGCTCGGTCTGCGCCATCGGGTTTGCCTTCGGTGCCGGCGGAGGCGGCGGCGTCTTCGGCCGCGAGCGGTAGTTGCCGGTCGTGCGGAGATCGTCTTCCTCGCCCTGCGGCCCCGGGCCGACGCCGAGCATCGTCGCGGCCGGCATGCCGGGCTTGCCGCCGGTCGGCCGCTGCGCGCGCTGCACGCGAGCCTCGTCGGCGATGAGGAAGTACTGGCCGAGCTCGGAGATGTCGCCGAGCCGTTTCCAGGTCTTGCCCGTGCGCGAGATCAGCGACTCGCGGCCGACGATGCCGGCGACGATCCACTGCTGCAGTGTCGCGAGCTCGCGGCACGTCTTCGTCTCGCCATTCTCGAGCCGCACGAGCCACTGCCGCTCGGAGTTCGGTCCCGACGGCG
Organism: Kofleriaceae bacterium; assembly: GCA_013368795.1. Lineage (GTDB taxonomy): Bacteria > Myxococcota_A > Polyangia > Haliangiales > Haliangiaceae > JABFXX01. The sequence continues at coordinate 2,114 of JABFXX010000051.1, read as the reverse complement.
CGTCGTTGATATCGACCGGCGCTTCCGACTGCGCGCGCGACTGCTGGCGCGCGCTCGACGGCGAGATCACGACCGGCGGTGCGCCCGGCTTCGAAGGCGGCCTGCCTCGATCGACGGTAGGGGGAGCGGCGGATGCAGCGGCGACCGACGACGCGGTCGCGAGACCGACGTTCGTGTTCGATCGCTTGCGGATCTTGAACATGTGCCCGCAGTTGGTGCACTTGACGGTGACACCGCCTGGCTTGAGCCGGCTCTCATCGAGCTCGTACTCCGTCTGGCACTTCTCGCAGCGGACGTCCATGTGTTTCCGGGTGTTTGGCGGTTACGGTACCATGAGGCATGTCGCGTAGCCACGAGCGCAGCGCAGAGCGAGTACGCGTCGACGCGTTCGTAAAAGTCCAGGACGAGGGACAGGAGATCGTGTTCAGAACCCGTGATCTCTCGGCGCACGGTCTGTTCCTGTACACGCAGGTGGCGAGGGCATATCCCATCAAGGTCGGCTCCAAGCTCCAGCTCGAGCTCTGGGAGAACGACGATCAGGTGGTGTGCCGCGTGGTCGTGGTGCGCGTCGTCGAGGAGGGTTCGGTCGAGAGCCAATCCTACCCGACCGGGTTTGGCGTCCGGATCGCCGAGATCTCCGACGAGGACCGCGCAGGCCTTGCGCGGATCATCGAGCGCAGCCGGCGCGCGGCATCGTGACGCGGGCTAAGCGCGCGGTCGGGTGAATCGCAGCGTTCGCGTCGTGTCGCCCCACTCCGACGCGAGAAGCTCGTACCAGAGGTGGCCGTGCCAGCGGCCGTCGCGCCACACGTCGTCCTCCTGCTTGCACAGGAAGCGAAATCCGACCTTCTCGATCACGCGGCGGGAGCCGATGTTCTGCTCGAGGCAGGACACCGTGATCTTGTGGAGGCCGAGCGTCTCGAACCCCCAGCGGGTGGCCGCGGTCGCCGCCTCGGTCATGAGGCCCTTGCCGTGGAGCTCGGGCGCGAGCCAGTAGCCGAGCTCGGCGCGATCGACACGCCACGCGCGCAGCTCGAACGCGATGCCGTGCAGACCGATCGTCCCGACGAGCCGGTCCTCGTGCTCGATCGCCCACACGAGGTCGCTGCCCTTCGCGAGCGCTTCCTTCGCGAACGCGACGAACGCGCGCGTCTCGCTCGGATCGCGATGTGCGGCCCAGCTCATCAGCCGCGGCAGCTCCGGATCCGACACGTAGGGCCACAGCGCGGCGTCATCGCCGTCGGTGAGCGGCCGCAGCTTCAGCCGGTGCGTCTCGACCACGAGAGGCAGGTCGGACAGCGTCGGGATCTCGGCACGCGGTGGCGCAGACGTCATCAGTGAGCTTCGTCGGCGAGAACTTCTTCGACGGTCGCGAGCACATCCTTCACGTCGATCACGCGAAGTCGATCGTCCCACGGCACGCGCACGCCAGCGTCCTTGCGGAATAGCACGTGCGCACCATGCGGCACGCCGGAGACGTTCTCGGTTGCCACATCGGTCGTCGGCCGGTCGCGCGCGACCTCGATCACCTTGCCGTAGAGCGCGTCGTCCTGCGCTTCCTTGGCACCGGCGGGCAAGTAGAGGCCCGCATCCGTGCGTTCCTCGTCGCGAATGATCTGCACGAGCACCCGCATGCCGAGCGGCAAGATCAGGCGGTGCGCCTTGGCTGTCTTGGTGTCGTTCGAGTCAGAGGTCACGGTCGGTCACGACCTGGCCACTCTGCTCCAGGCAACGTAGCTTGGTCAAGCCGGCCGCCTTGAACGTCGACGCCGATGCATCGAGCGCGGCCGCCATCGCGGGATCGCTGCACGAGCCGGAGCGCACCTCGACGCGGCTGCCGAAGATCTGCACGGTCGACCACAGCCGCTGCTTCTTCAGCTCGCGCTCGAGCTGCGACGCGGCACTCGCGGCCGCTTGCTCCTGGGACGGCCCTGTTGGCGCGGGCTCGGCGGCGCCGGGCTGCGCGACGTCGGTCCCCGCGGTCGGCGTGTCCTGCTCGACGGGCATGGCCGGCGCGGGCGCGGCCTTCGTCGTGGTCTCGGTCGAGCGCAGGCCGAGGTACGCGATGACGGCGCCACCCGCGAGCGCGATCGCGATCACCACGATCATCGGCG
>JABFXX010000175.1 GCA_013368795.1 Kofleriaceae bacterium | reverse complement strand
ATCGAGGCCGCGGTCGGCGGCGCGGGCGAGGCTGACATCGCCGGCACCGACGGTGCGTAGCGCGAGTGATCGGGGCCACGAGGACATCGCACGCATCCTACAGAAGGCGATTGAATCGAGGCAGTGCGCCGTGTCTAAGATGGGTGGATGCGCAAACTAGCCTGTCTGGTGTTGTTGGTAGCCGCGTGCGGGGATGACGGTCCCGTGCGGCATCTCGATGGTGGCCCGGTCGACTCGCCGAAAGAGGTGGACGGGTCGCTTCCGACGGCGGTGACGCTGACGGTCACGTCTGGCGGCTCGCCACAGTCGGGGATCAAGGTCTACTTCCAGGGCAGCGACTCTTCGCTGATCTCCAACACGATGACCGATTCGAACGGCGTCGCGAGCGCGATCATGCCGAATGGCGGGTTCGTGACCGCGATCGATCCGACGAGCGCGCTCGGCGGAGGCGCGTTCCACGCGATCTACACATTTGCGGGTGTGAAGTCCGGCGACCAACTCCTCATCAAGGACGACTTCTCGAGCTCCGTCGACGTCACGGTCACGGCACCGGTCGACGCCACCGCCGGCGTTACGAGCTACCTGTTCTCGACGCCGTGCGACAACACGACGGTCGTCGCGCCGGGCTCGGCGGCGCAGCCGCAGGCGACGCTGAGCCTCGACGGTCCGTGCGCGACGATGTCCGACTTCCTCATCGCCTCGCTCGACGACGGTGGCCAGGTCCTGAACTGGTTCTACGCGCCGAACAAGGCGGTGGCCGCAGCCGTGGACCTGACGGCGAGCACGTACGCAGCGGCGACACCGAAGAGCTACACGTTCACCAACGCGAGCGCGTTCGGCTCCTTCAACATCGATCAGTTGTTTGTCTCTTCGAAGGGCAGGGTCGTCACGCTGTCGGGCGGCGCGTTCGGCAAGGGCTCGCCGTACACGGGCTCGATCAACGCAACGCCATTCACCGCCGCGCTCGACGTCGTCGATGCGAGCGCCTCGGCCGGAGCCACGGAGCACCACCTGCTCGACTGGGGACCGTTCTCGTCGACGTACACCACGGATGTCGGCGCGCGCCTCCTGCCCGAGTTCGATCTGCCGGCCGTCGACACGACCGCGCACACGGTTGGCTGGACCGAGTCGGCGCCGGGCGTTACGCCCGACTTCGCGCTCACCGTTCTGAGCGCGCAGCGCACGGGACTTGGCTTCATCTGGAACATCGCGGCGCCGTACTCAGGCGCGACGATCGCGATGCCGACGCTGCCCACGGACGTCGCCGATTTCACGATCACCGCGGCGGACTCGACCGAGTTCTTCGGCGTCGCGCTCGGCAAGGTGCCCGGTGGCTACGACGCGGTCCGCGCGAACATCTTCAGCGTCAGTGGACCGGAGGCGTTCGCCGTCGGCGCGAGCGGCTCGATGACGATCGAGGTCTGGAACATGCCGCGGCTCGCACGGGAGCTTCCCCGGCTGTCTCGCCTCGACGTGCCAGGCTTCGTGAGCGGGATCATACAGGACCGATCGCGCCATTCACATTGGCGCAAATAGCACTATGCTGGGCGACCTTATGTATCGCTCAGCACTTATCGCAACTGTCCTCCTCGCCGCTTGCGGGGATGACGATCCGGTCCGCCACCTCGACGGTGGCGTGGACTCCACGGTGGTCGACGTCGACGCGTCCAACGCGCAGCCCGTCACGCTGACCGTCACGTTCGACGGCACGCCGGTGGCCGGCGTGAAGGTCTACTTCCAGAACCCGGACTCGTCGCTGATCTCGAACACGCTCACGGATGACGACGGTGTCGCGACCGCGCTGATGCCGAACGGCGGCTTCGTGACGTCCGTCGACGCGTTCGGTGTCCCGGTCCCCGCCGGAGTGTCGCGTCGCGAGGTGCACATCTACTCGGGCGTGAAGCCGGGGGATCACCTGAACCTCGCCAACCACAGCTTCGACTCGCAGACGGTCGAGATCACCGGTCCGATCGACACCACCGCAGGCGTCACGACCTACGAGATGTCATCGCCGTGTGGGCGCACGCGCGTCGCGAACCCGGGCTCCGCCGGCGGGCCGCCGATCTGGACCTTGAGCCTCGATCGGCCGTGCCCGACGACCGACTTCCTCCTCACGTCGCTCGACGGTGAAGAGCAGATCGTGCACTGGGCGTACGTGCCGAACGTCGCCGTCGGTCCGACGATCGATCTCAGCTCCGCCTCGCTGACCAGCACGCCGACGACGAAGACGTACGCGCTGAGTAACGCCGACGCGTTCGGCTCGCAGGCGTTCGTGCGTCAGGTGCTCGCGTCCTCGCACGGCCCGGTCGAGGAGTTCCAGGACACCGCGTCCGACCTGAACGTCAACCTCCTCCTCGCCGCGTCGATGGGACTGCCGAGCTTCCCGAACGCGATCGATATCGTCGACGTCAGCGCTGCGCCGAACGTCGACGCCGAGCACCACCTCATCGACTGGGGCGCGTTCGCGAATTCGTACGCGGTCGACGTCGGCGCCCGTGCACTTCCCGAGATCAGCGCGCCGACGGTCGACACGACGCTGCACCAGCTCACGTGGACGCAGGCGGTCGGCGGAGCCGTCCCCGACTTCGTGACCGCGTTTGCGACCGTGACGCGCTCGGAGCCGTCGTTCTCGAACTGGCGGGTCTGGATCGCCGCGCCGGCGGGCACCTCGATCGCGCTGCCGACGCTGCCTACCGATGTCGCCGACTTCAACATTGCGGCGACCGACGAGGTCTTCATCACGAACGTGAACCTCGGCAAGGTGCCGGGCGGTTACGACGCTGTTCGCGCGAATATCTTCGATCTGGCGTTTGCGGTCCTGGACGGGCGGTCGCCGACGACGTTCATCACGGGCGCGACCGGCTCCGCCACCCTCGAGCTGTGGGCACCGCGCGGCCGGCTCGCGCGTACCGCGCCGCAGAAGCGCATCCTGACCGGCCGTACGCACTGAGCGCGAGGTCGTGGCCCGTCGACGTGGAGGGACCGGGTCGACTGTGATTCAATCACCCGATGGAACGGGTACCTCAGGCGAAGCCGCCCGTCGGCACGTCGCTCCCTCGCGTCGACGGCGTCGCGAAGGTCACCGGCCGCGCTCGCTATCTCGATGATCTCGACGCGCCGGGCGTCTGGTACGGCGCGACGGTGCGAAGCAAAGTCCCGCACGGCGTGCTCGAGGGCATCGACCTCGACCCGGCGTTCGACTGGTCGAGCGCGGTCGTCGTCACCGCCGCCGACATTCCGGGCAAGAACGTCATCGCGCTGATCGAGGACGATCAGCCGGCGCTGGTCGCGATCGGCGCGCACGTGATGCACGTCGATGAAGCGATCGCGCTGGTCGCGGCACCGACGAAGGCGCTGGCGATGGCGGCCGCGAAGGCGGTGAAGCCACGCATTCGGGTCCTGCCGGCGGTGTTTTCCGTCGAGGACTCGCTCGCCGTGACGGAGAAGCTGTACGGCGACAACAACGTGTTCAAGCAGTTCCTGATCCGGAAGGGACACGCGGAGGACGCGGAGATCGAGGCGGCGATCGGCAAGGCTGCGCAGGTGATCGAGGGGACGTACTACACGTCGCCGCAGGAGCAGATGTACATCGAGCCCCAGGCGATGATGGCGGAGTGGGCCGATGGGCGCTGCTACATCGTCGGCTCGATGCAGTGCCCGTACTACGTGCACAAGGCGATGAAGCCGCTGCTCGGGTGTGATGCGGATGGCGTCGTGATCTCGCAGTCGGTGACCGGCGGCGGGTTCGGAGGCAAGGAAGAGTATCCGTCGATGCTCGCGGCGCACGTCGCGTTGCTCGCGCACAAGGCGCAGCGCGCGGTGAAGATCGTGTACGAGCGCGACGAGGACATCGCGGCGACGACGAAGCGGCATCCGGCGTTCGTGAAGAGCCGGCTCGCGGTGGATGCGAGCGGCGAGCCGATCGCGATCGACGTCGATGTCGTGATGGACGGCGGCGCGTATCTGACGCTGTCGCCGGTCGTGCTGTCGCGCGGCGTGCTGCATGCGGCGGGGCCGTATCGCTGCCCGGTCGTGCGCGTGCGCGGGCGCGTCGTCGCGACGAATCATCCGCCGCACGGTGCGTTCCGCGGGTTCGGGGCGCCGCAGACGACGTTCGCGTACGAGCGGCAGATGCAAAAGCTCGCGATCGCGCGCGGCGAGGATCCGCTGGCGCTGCGCAAGCGGCTCGCGCTGCGCTCGGGCGACACGACGTCGACGGGCCAGGAGCTCGGGTTCTCGGTGGGCACCGACGAGGTGATCGGCGCGATCGAGAGCGTTGCCGGGAAGGCTCCGGAGAAGAACGGCATACGCAACGGCGTGCCCGTGCGGCGCGGCCGCGGCGTCATCTTTTACTTTCATGGTGCAGGGTTCACCGGATCGGGCGAGTCGCGGCTTGCCGGCAAGGCGACGGTCGCGAGAACGGTCGAGGGTCGCTACGAGGTGCGGTCGAGCTCGACCGACATCGGTCAGGGCGCGATCACGATCTTCACGCAGATCGCGGCGGGCGCGCTCGGCGTCGAGGCGGCGATGGTCGACGTCGTCGATCCGTCGACGGCCCAGGTGCCCGACTCGGGACCGACGGTGGCGAGCCGCACGTGCATGGTCGTCGGCGGGCTCGTCGAGAAGGCGGCGAAGCAGCTGAAGGCGAGGCTGGCGGAGGATCCGCGGCCGGGCGAGGAGGTGAGCGTCACGCTCCAGTACGAGCCGCCGCCGGGGATTCACTTCGACGACGCGACGTACACGGGTGCGGCGTATCCCTGCTATGGCTGGGCCGCGTGCCTCGTCGACGTGACCGTCGATCTCGATACGTACGAGGTGACGCTCGATCGCTGCGTGCAGGCGGTCGACGTCGGCAAGGCGATCAACCCTCACATCGTGAAGGGACAGATCGAGGGCGGCACGCTGCAGGCGCTCGGCTGGGCGCTGCTCGAGAACGTGCTGTACAAGGACGGCAAGGTGATGAACGCGAACATGACGAACTGCATCGTCCCGACGTTCGCGGACTCGCCGGATCTCGAGACGATCATCGTCGAGGTGCCGTATCCGTTCGGACCGAGCGGCGCGAAGGGCGTCGGCGAGATTCCGATGGATGGACCTGCGGCGGCGGTCGCGAATGCTGTCGAGGACGCGCTCGGCTGCGCGTTCGATGCACTGCCGGTGTCGCCCGAGGCGATTGCCGCGAGCAAGCCGCGCTGGAGGCTGTCGTGAAGATGAAGCTGACCGTGAACGGCCACGAGCACGACGTCGACGTGTCGCCGTGGAAGCGCCTGCTCGACGTGCTGCGCGAGGACCTGCGCCTGACCGGCACGAAGGAAGGCTGCGGCGAAGGCGAGTGCGGCGCGTGCTCGGTGCGGCTCGACGGCGAGGTCGTCAACAGCTGCCTCGTCGCCGTCGGCCAGTGCAGCGGCCGCAGCGTGACGACGATCGAAGGACTCGGCGCCGGCGAGGTTTTGCATGCCGTGCAGCGCGAGCTCGTGCGATGCGGCGGTGCGCAGTGTGGCATCTGCACGCCGGGCATCGCGGTGTGCGCGTCGTACGTCGTCGACAACGAGCTGCTGAAAGGCAAGGACGAGGCAACGGCACGCGCGGCGGTGCGCGAGCTGCTCGCAGGCAACATCTGTCGCTGCACCGGCTACCAGCTGATCGTCGACGCGGTGATCGCGGCGGCGCGTGAGGTGGAGTCGTGAGGTCGACCGACTACGCGCGTCCGCGCGAGCTGCGCGAGGCGGTCGAGCTGCGCGCGGCGCACCCCGAGTGGATGCTGCTCGCGGGCGGCACCGACCTGATGGTCAACGCGAACCATCGTCCGGTTCCCGCCGGCATCATCGATCTGTGGCGGATGCCGGGGGCGGGCACGATCACCGCGACCGACGCGCAGGTGAAGATCGGCGCGGGCGCGACCTGGTTCGAGGTCGAGACGCATCCCGCGATCCTCGCGACGTGGGCACCGCTCGCTGCCGCGGCGCGCGAGATCGGTGCGCTGCAGATCCAGGCGCGCGGCACGATCGGCGGCAACGTCGGCAACAGCTCGCCGGTCGGCGACAGCTTGCCCGTGCTGCTCGCACTCGATGCCGAGCTCGAGCTCGCGAGCGTGCGTGGCACGCGCTACGTGCCGTACCGCGAGTTCTGCACCGGCTATCGCAAGACCGCGCTCGCGGCCGACGAGATCATCGCGACCGTCACGATTCCCGCGCCGACCAAGGCGACGCGCACGACCTGGCGCAAGGTCGGCACGCGCCGCGCGCAATCGATCTCGAAGGTGATGGGCGCGGCCGCGATCGAGCTCGACGGCGGCGTCGTGAAGAGCGCGCGCGTCGCGCTCGGTGCGGTCGCCGATCGACCGATCCGGATCGCCGCGATCGAGTCGGCCGTCGTCGGTCTGTCACCGGAGAAGGCTGCAGAAGCTGCGCGCACGGCGTTGCGCACCGCGATCAAGCCGATCGACGACGTGCGGTCGTCCGCAGCGTATCGCCACGAGGTCGCCGAGAACCTGGTAGCTCGATTCTTCTCGGGCATACTCTCGTAGCGCGTGTCGACAGACGACTCGAAGAAGAAGCTGGCAGATGAGCTGCCGCCGAGTGCGTCCGGATCCGTCGACGTTTCGCTGTCCGATCCGGGAATCCCCGAGGCGGTGCCGGGGAGCGACTCGCAGCGGTTCGACTCGGTGCCCGTCGGCAGGAGCGGCAAGGTCGCGGTCGTCGCGGCCACCGAGGGCACGGGCCCCAATCGCAGCCGCAAGGTCACCGGCCTCATGCAGGACGCCGCGAGCGTCGGCGTCGAGAAGCTCGGCACGACGATCGCGACGGTCGGTGGCGGCGTCGCGAAGGTCGGCGACCTGACGAAGAAGGTCCCGCTCGTCGGCACGAGCGTCGGCAAGCTCGGCGAAGGCCTGACGAAGGCCGGCGAGTCGATCCAGTCGCTGCCTCGCGTCGCCCAGACGCGGCGTGGCCGGCTGCTCGTGCGCAGCGTCGTCGTCGGCTTCCTGCTCGTCGCGTCGTGGATCACGGTGATCGTCGGCGTCCAGCTACGCACGCACGACACGCCTGACTTCCGGCCCGCGGCGGAGCGCATCCTGATCGAGATCAGCGAGGGCAGCGCAGCGATCGGCGAGGTTTACGAGCGCGCATCGCCGCGCTTCCAGGAGTTCGTGCGCAAGGAGCGGTTCATCGACGACATGACCGATCTCAACGCGACGAACGGCAAGTTCCGCGAGATCACGTCGATCAACGAGACGCTCGTGACGAACGGCCCGTCAGGGCGCGTCGGCCGCGTCAGCCTCACGGCGGCGTACGACAAGGGCATCGCGAAGGGCTCGATCAGCTTTCACCTCGACAAGGGACAGTGGAAGCTGCTCGGTATCGGCGTCGAGGTTCCCACCGACGTGAAGATCACGCAGGTCGAGCGCCAGAAGCGGGTCGCCGCGTGCATCGACGACAAGGGCCACGACGTGTCGGATCAGCGCGCGAAGTGTCCCGTGCGCGACGCCGCCGAGACGATCCTCGAGCAGATCCGCGACGGCAAGGCCGGCGAGGTGTGGGACGCGGCGAGCGACGTGTTCAAGCAGCAGGAGTCGCGCGCGCGGTTCATCCAGATCCAGGAGGAGCACCGCGCCGCGCTCGGCAACTACAAGCGTCTGCTGACTGTCACCGAGGCGCGAGCGATCGGTGGCGTGACGGCGACGTTCGACATGCTCGCCGAGTTCGACAAGTCGAACGGCGTGCGCGTCGACTTCGGCTTCGCGCGCGCGTCCAAGTCGGCGCCGTGGGAGCTGCGCCGGTTCAAGGTCGTCGTGCCGATGCCGCGCGCCGAGGACGATGCGGCGCGTCCCCCGACCGAGCCTCCGCCGCCCGCGGTGCCGGGCACCGAGCCGATGCCGCCGCCGACGACGCCCGCGCCGCGGATGCCGAAATAGCTACGGCGCAGCCGCCGCGTCTTCTTCGGCGATGCGCTTCGTGCGCTTGCGGAGCAAGAGCCAGGCGGCGATCGACAACAGCGGCCACGCGAGCCACGACGCGTGCGCCCACCACGGCCGCTCGAACCGCATCTCGATCGTGTGCTTGCCCGGCGCCACGTCGACCGCCGGGAAGTCGGGCGTGATCCGGCGAACCGGCACCTCTTCGCCGTCGATGTACGCGTGCCAGCGCGGATGCCAGCTCTCGCGGATCGCGAACGTCGTCAGCGTCTCGACCTCGACGTCGGCGACGATATCGGCGTCGTCGCCGGGCGAGTCCTGCCGCCACGCACGCAGCGTCTTGCCGCCGATCGGCGCGCGCAGGCCGTCGGAGCCGGCGTAGGCGAGCACCTCGTCCTTGAGCGGACGGTCGCTCTTGATCCACTCGAGCGCCTTCTTGTGACCGAGCTCGTCGTGGCGATAGCCGGGCGGCAGCACGCCGACGACGGTCACCGCCGACACGAGGCCGGGCGTCGGCAGGCGACGGATCTCGTAGTGCTCGGTCTTACCGACGGTCTCGCCGATCGGCATCTTGCTGCCCTGATCGCTCTTGAACACGAGGTACGGCGCGTCGAACACCCACGCGTTCTTCACGTGATCGCGCTGCGTCCACAGGAAGTCGTAGTTCGGGCTCGCCTGCAGGCCGCCGCCGCCCATCTGCAGCATCGACGGCACGCGCTCGTACGCATACGAGAGCAGGTTCCACCAGTGGTTCTCCGAGCCGGGACCGACCGCCTTGCGCCCCTGCGGCTGCTTCGCGAGCATCTCGTTGATCTCGAACAGCTCGGCCGGATTGCTCGCCTTGACGTCCTCGAGCACGCGCATGCGCGCGCCGAGCGCCGGGCCACCCGGCACCACGACGAGCACGATCAGCGCGGCGGCGATCGCTGCGAGGCCCGTGCGGATCGCGTACGCCTGGCTCGTGCGATCGGCGAGCCGATACAGGTGCCCGCCGATGATCACCACGCCGGCGCCGATGCCCATCGCGAGGTACGTCTGCATCGCGCCGAGGAACCGCACCGCGGGGACGAGGTCGTCGCCGAGCTTGCCGATCGCGGGCCCGAGGCCGAGCAGGAGCGCGAACACGAGCGATGGCACCCACAGCCAGCGATAAAACTTGCCGCGCGCGAACACGATGACGATCGGCAGCGCGAACGTCAGGATCGGCGGGCGCCAGCCGTCCTGCGGCCTGCGGTAGTCGAGGAGGGTGCCGACGTGGTCCTTGTTGATCACCCAGCGCCACAGGCCCTTGAAGCCAGGACCGACCTCGTCGGAGACGCGGTGCGGGAACCCGCCGAAGCCCTCGCGATCGATGATGACTGGCAGGAGCACGGGGAGCCACGTGACGAGGAGCGCGCATCCGAGCACGACACCGCGCGCGAGCTCGGTCCCGATCGCCCGCGGCGGCGGCGTTGCCCAGCGCGCGGCGAGCTTGTCGCGCCACGTGCCCTTGCCGTCGGCGAGCGCGTTGCCGAGCGCGGCGAGCAACCGATCGACGAGCCACAGCACGGGCAACGCGAGCCACGCCGTTACGATCGAGACGCCGAGGACGATCGCGCAGAACGGATGGCACAGGCCCACGAACGCGCCCCACGCGATCGCCGGCGCGAGGTTCGTGCCCCGTTGCAGCCAGCGTGCGGCGTGACCGAGCGCGAGCGGCAGCGCGCACAGCGCCCACGTCTGCGTGTAGAGGCCAACCTGGAACGTGCCCGCATTGCCGGCACCCCAGCGCGACTCGCCGTTCATGAACGCGACGCAGAACGCGGCGACCGCGGACTGCCACGGCGTCGCACCGAGGAGGCGCATGCCGCGATACGCGCACAGCGGCGCGAGCACGAGCGGCAAGATGACGGAGAGCTGGAACCAGAACAGGTGATGGCCGAACAGCGCCGCCGGCGCCGCCGACGCGAGCTGAGGGATGACCTGGTAGTAGTACGCCGACGCGTAGCCGGCGTTCGCGCTCGGGTTCCAGAAGTCGAAGTCGCCGTGACGGAGGCAATCGGCGAGGCGCGCGGACTCGGCGAAGTGGAACGACAGATCGTCGCCGGCGGTCTCGCCCGCGAACACGTGCGCGTGGATGAAGAAGATCGCGATCGTGATGATGCCGACCGCGGGCAGCGCGCCGTGCGCGCCGATCCAGGCGCCGACGCGGTCCCAGAGGTCGGGTGCCTCGGGATGCCTGACGGGCTCGGTCTTGACCTTCGTCTCGTCGGGCTTCTTGTCGTCGGCCTTCGATTCCTTGATGGCGGTGCGAGGGCCGGTCTCGAGATCCTGGCGGATCGGCGGCATGACCGGCACCGAGTCGCGCTCGTACGGCATCGGCGGCGGCAGCGGCGTCAGATCGGCGTCGGACTCGCGCTCTTTGGGTCGCGCGCGCAGCTCGTCGACGTTCGTGACCTCGCTCTCGATCGAGCGCTTCGGATCGACCTTGGTGATCGTGACCTCTTCGCGCTTCGACTCGGTGTCGTCGTCCTTCTTGTCGGTCACGCGTCGTGCTCCCCGAGCAGCGCGTCGACGTGCGCGTCTTCGAAGTAGGGCGTCGCGCCCCGCACGGCGGCGACCGCCGAGGCCCACCGGCACGCCGCATCGCCCGATGCCTGCAGGTCCCATCCGAGCGTCATGCCGTGCACCAGGATCGCGACGAACGCATCACCGCAGCCGATGTTGTCACCACCCGGAGCCGCTGGCACGCCCGCGCACTCGATGACGCGATCCTCGCCGTAAATGGTGGCGCCTGCCTTACCATGTGTCACCGCGACGACACGCTTGTGACTGCGAAGCGCCCCGAGGCCATCCCGCCACGAGAACCACTCCGCGAGGCGGGCCAGCTCGGCATCGTTCACCTTCACGATGTCGGCGGCCTCGATCGCTTCGCGTGCAGCACGTTGTTCGTTGATGCTGGATCGGGAGCCGCGGCGCAAGTTCACGTCACAGACCTTGAGGCACGAGCCATGCGCGGCATCGATCGCCTTGCGCCAGCCGGCGAGACCCAGGTCGGTGTGCTGCGCGAGCGTGCCGTAGACGAGGACGCTCGCCTCGCCGAGCGCGGTCGCCACGTCGGCCGTGCACTCGATCCGCTCCCACGCTCGATCGGGTACGAGCGTATAGCGAGGTTCTCCAGCGTCGACCGCGACGAGGACCTCGCCGGTCTTGCGCTCGGGATCGATCTGGACGAGATCGGGATCGCAGACCTCGCTCATCCGGGCGATCGCCTGACGGCCAGCCTCGTCATCGCCGACCCGCGAGACGAGCCGGGCCCAGCCGCCGGCTAGGCCGAGGTGCCATGCGACGTTGGCGGGGGCGCCGCCGAGCCGGGCGCCGTCGGGGAAGCGGTCCCACAGCACCTCGCCCCAGACAAGAACGGCCTGATCACTACCGATTGACATCGAGAAACTTAGTGTAAAGAATACACAGTGACGATGACCGACGGACTCGACGACGTCTACGGCGGATCGCTCGCTCTCCTCACCGATCTGTACCAGTTGACGATGGCCGCCGGCTACTGGCTGGGCGGCCATGCCGAGCGCGAGGCGGTGTTTCACCTGACCTTCCGCCGACCGCCCTTCGGAGGCGGTTACGCGATCGCCGCAGGCCTCGCACCGGCCCTCCAGTACTTGAACCGCTTCCGGTTCACCGCTGAGGACGTCGCCTACCTCGGCACGCTCGTCGACAAGGAGCGCCGCCCGCTCTTCCACCCGGAGTTCCTCGCATACCTGCGCGAGCTGAAGCTCGGCGTCACCGTCGACGCGGTTCCGGAGGGCTCGCTCGTGTTCCCGCACGAGCCGATCCTGCGCGTGCGTGGGCCGATCCTGCAGTGCCAGCTCCTCGAGACGCCGCTGCTCACGCTGATCAACTTCCAGACGCTGATCGCGACGAAGGCAGCGCGCGTCGTCTACGCCGCGAAGGGCGCGCCCGTGCTCGAGTTCGGCCTTCGCCGCGCGCAGGGCATCGACGGTGGCCTCGGCGCCTCGCGCGCCGCGTACATCGGCGGCTGCACCGGCACGTCGAACGTGCTCGCCGGCAAGCTGCTCCACATCCCGGTCAGCGGCACGCACGCGCACAGCTGGGTGATGTTCCACGGCGACGAGCTCGCTGCGTTCCGCGCGTACGCCGAGGCGCTGCCCGGCAACTGCACGTTCCTCGTCGACACCTACGACACGCTCGAGGGCGTGCGCAACGCGATCATCGTCGCCAAGGAGCTGCGCGCCAAGGGCCACGAGCTCTCCGGCATCCGCCTCGACTCCGGCGACCTCGCATATCTGTCGACGGAGGCGCGGCGCATGCTGAACGAGGCGGGCTTTCCCGACGCGAAGATCGTCGCGTCGAACGACCTCGACGAGAAGCTGATCACGAGCATCCAGGAGCAGGGCTCGGCGGTCGACTCGTGGGGCGTCGGCACGAAGCTCGTCACCGCGTTCGACCAGCCCGCGCTCGGCGGCGTCTACAAGCTCGGCGCGTATCGCGACGACAACGGGGAGTGGCGCGAGGCGATCAAGCTGTCCGAGCAGCCGATCAAGATCTCGAATCCGGGGATCCTGCAGGTGCGACGACTGCGGAGCGGCGGCGAGCTCGTCGGCGACGTCATCTACGACAGCGAGCACGGCTGCGAGGAACCCTGCGCGATCCACAGCATCGAGAACCCGCTCATGCCCCCGTTCGTGCCGCCGCACGACCAGGTCGAGGACCTGCTGACGACGGTCATGGATCGCGGCACGATCAAGGCGATGCCGGATCTCGAGTCAGCACGCCGTCGCGCGGCCGCGGATCTCGCGGCGCTGTCGATCCGGACCAAGCGCTTCTTGAACCCGCAGCCGTATCCGGTCGGGCTCGACGGTCACGTCCATCGCAAGAAGCAGGAGCTGATCCACAAGGCGCGTCACCATGAATGAGCCCCTCGTTTTCGGCACCGACACGTACGCGTATCTCGCGACCGCGATCGCCAAGGGCGGCGGCTGGGAGATCGGCCGGTGCGTACGCAAGATGTTCCCCGACGGCGAGCACTACTTCCGGATCGAGACCGATCCGGCCGACCGCGACGTGATTCTCGTCGGCGGCACGGTCGACGACAAGTCGACGCTCGAGCTCTACGACCTCGCGTGTGGCCTCGTCACCGGCGGTGCCTACCGCCTGCGAATGGTGATCCCGTTCTACGGCTACTCGACGATGGAGCGCTCGGTGCGGGCCGGCGAGATCGTGACCGCGAAGAACCGCGCGCGCCTGCTGTCGTCGATCCCGATGGCGAGCCGCGGCACGATGGTGTTCATGCTCGATCTCCACGTCGATGGGATCGCGCACTACTTCGAGGGCGGCATCCGCCCGGTCCATGTCTACGGCAAGAAGCTGACGACGGCCGCGGCGCGCCGGCTCGGCGGCAACGACTTCGTGCTCGCGAGCACCGACGCGGGACGCGCGAAGTGGGTCGAGTCGCTCGCCGGCGATCTATCGGTCGACGCTGCGTTCGTCTACAAGCGCCGAACGTCCGGAACCCAGACAGAAATCACCGGTGTGTCGGCGAACGTCCAGGGCAAGCACGTCGTCATCTACGACGACATGATCCGCACCGGTGGCTCGCTGATCAGCGCCGCCCAGGTATACCGGGACAACGGCGCAGTTGCGATCGACGCGATCGCGACCCACGGTGTGTTTCCGGGCGATTCGCTCGAGAGAATTCGCAAGTCTGGCCTGTTCGGCCACGTCGTCACGACCGACAGCCATCCCCGAGCGGTCGCGCTCGCTTCCGAGTTTCTGCAGGTCGACAGCAGCGCATCACTGCTGACCGAGCATCTGATCATCAACCGATAGGGCAGGCATGAGGCTCATCAAAGTCGCCGTCGCGTGTGTCAACCAGACGCCGTTCGCGTGGGAGTCGAACTTTGCCCATCTGCGCATGGCCATCGAGCACGCCCGCGCCGAGGGCGCGTCGCTGTTGTGCCTGCCCGAGCTCGCGGTCACCGGCTACGGCTGCGAGGACGCGTTCTTCATGGACGGTCTGCAGGACACCGCGTTCGCCCAGCTCGAGGCGCTCGCGCCGCTGACGAAGGGCCTCGTCGTCGCGGTCGGCGTGCCCGTCTATCACGAGAAGGCGCTGTACAACGCGGCCGCGCTGCTCGCCGACGGCAAGATCGTTGGCTTCGTCGGCAAGCAGTTCCTCGCCGCCGACGGCATCCACTACGAGCCGCGCTGGTTCAAGCCGTGGCCGGCCGGCGAGATCGATGTCCTCGAGCGCACCGAGGCCGACGGCACCATCCGCCGCTATCCGTTCGGCGACCTCGTGTTCGACATCGGCGACGTCCGGATCGGCTTCGAGATCTGCGAGGACGCCTGGGTCGCCAATCGCCCGGGCACCGACCTCGCGCTGCGCGGCGTCGACATCATGTGCAATCCGTCGGCGAGTCACTTCGCGTTCGGCAAGTTCGCCGTGCGCCAGCGGTTCGTCGTCGAGGGCTCGCGCGCGTTCGGCGTCGCCTATCTCTACGCGAACCTTCTCGGCAACGAGGCCGGTCGCGTCGTCTACGACGGCGGCGGCCTGATCGCGTCGGGCGGCGAGCTGGTCAGCCGCGGCCGCAGGTTCTCGTTCCACGACGTCGAGCTCTCGACTGCGGTGATCGACATCGACGGCAATCGCCGCGAGCAGGCGCGCCGAGGCAGCCACCGCCCGCGCCACGATGCCGAGCAGCAGGTCGTCGAGCATCCGTTCGTGTGGCCGACGCGCAAGCCCGAGGCACTGCGGCCGATGGAGCGGACCTGGGAAGATCGCCACTCGCTCAAGGAAGAAGAGTTCGCGCGCGCGGTCGCACTCGGCCTCTGGGACTACCTCCGCAAGAGCCACTCGCAGGGCTACGTCGTGTCGCTGTCGGGCGGCGCGGACTCGGCCGCATGCGCCGTGCTCGTCGCGCTCGCCGTCCAGCTCGCGTTCCAGGAGCTCGGCACCGGCGGCGTTCGCCAGCACCTGCCGTGGTGCCGCCGCCTGATCGACGTGCTCGACAACGGCGGTGGTGCGACCGCCGCCGTCGGGGCGCTGCTCTCGTGTGCATACCAGCCGACGGAGAACTCCGGTCCGGTCACGCGCCGCGCGGCCGAGACCGTCGCGAAGGCAGTCGGCGCCGAGTTCTTCATCTTCGACGTCGCGCCGATGCACCAGCAGTACGTCCAGACGCTCGAGAAGGCGATCGGTCGCCCGCTGAACTGGGAGCACGACGACCTGACGCTGCAGAACATCCAGGCGCGCGTGCGTGCGCCGTCGATCTGGATGCTCGCGAACGTGCGCGGCTCGGTGCTGCTCACGACGTCGAATCGCTCCGAGGCCGCGGTCGGCTACGCGACGATGGACGGCGACACCTCCGGCGGGCTCGCGCCGCTCGGCGGCATCGACAAGAGCTACCTCCGGCAGTGGCTCGGCTGGATGGAGACGCGCAGCCTCGTCGGGCTCGACCCGATTCCCGCGCTCGGCGTCATCAACTCGCAGCAGCCGACCGCCGAGCTGCGGCCCGCGAAGGAAGGCGTCGCTCAGACCGACGAGGCCGACCTCATGCCGTATGACTTCCTCGAGGCGGTCGAGGACTCCGCGATCCGCGACAAGCACACGCCGACCGAGGTGCTGCAGGAGCTGTTGCCTCGCTACCCCGATCAGACGCCCGCGCAGCTCGCGACGTGGATCGAGCGGTTCTTCCGGCGGTGGTGTCAGAACCAGTGGAAGCGCGAGCGCATGGCGCCGAGCTTTCACCTCGACGATCGCAACGTCGATCCGCGGTCGTGGTGCCGGTTCCCGATCCTGTCAGGAGGCTTCGAGCGCGAGCTTGCCGAGATGCGCGCGTTCGTCGCGATGGGCAAGGCCGAGCGATAGCCGATGAGCTTCACGTACGAGTACCAGCGCCCGGCGCTTGCGGTCGACTGCGTGGTGTTTGGCCTCGACGAGAGCGACCTCAAGGTCTTGCTGATCCAGCGCAAGCTGGCGCCGTTCCAGCACACGTGGGCATTGCCCGGCGGCTTCGTGCGGATCGACGAGACGCTCGATGCGGCCGCGCGCCGCGAGCTCGAGGAGGAGGCCGGCGTCACCGACGTCTACCTCGAGCAGCTCTACACGTTCGGCTCGCTCGATCGCGATCCTCGCGAGCGCGTCGTGTCGACCGCGTACTTCGCACTCGCCAAGCTCAGCGACCACCGCATCCGCGCCGCGACCGACGCGATGGGCGTCGGCTGGTTCGGCCTCGACGATCTGCCCAAGCTCGCGTTCGATCACGCCGAGGTTGTCACGCGCGCGCACGAGCGGCTGCGCGGCAAGGTCCGCTACGCGCCCGTCGGGTTCGAGCTGTTGCCGCCGCGGTTCTCGCTGACCCAGCTGCAGCGGCTCTACGAGATCATCCTCGGCACCGAGCTCGACAAGCGGAACTTCCGGAAGAAGATCCTCGCGATGGATCTGCTGGTCGAGACCGACGAGGTCGAGCAGGGCGTCCGCCACCGCGCGGCGCGGCTCTACCGGTTCGATCGCCGCAAGTACGACCGGCTCGCGAAGCAGGGCTTCGAATTCGCGATGTGAACACATACACTGTTCGCATGCGCGCGCTGATCCTCGTCGACTTGCAGAACGACTTCTGTCCAGGCGGTGCACTTGCCGTCGAGCGTGGGCACGAGACGATCGAGGTCGCGAAGAAGCTGATCCCGCAGTTCGACATCGTCGTCGCGACGCAGGACTGGCATCCGCCGCATCACAAGAGCTTCGCGGCGAACAACCCGGGGACCAAGGTGGGCGACGTGATCGAGCTCGAAGGGCTGCCGCAGGTGATGTGGCCCGCGCACTGCGTGCAGGGCACGCGCGGCGCCGAGCTGCACGATGCGCTGCCGCGCGATGCGATCACCGAGGTGTTTCGCAAGGGCACCGATCCGGCGATCGACAGCTACTCCGGCTTCTTCGACAATGGTCACCGGAAGGCGACCGGGCTCGGTGAATGGCTGGTCGCGCGCGGCGTCGATCATGTCGTCGTGCTCGGTCTTGCCACCGACTACTGTGTGAAGTTCACGGCGCTCGACGCCCGCAACCTCGGCCTCGATGTCACGCTCGTCGAAGACGGTTGCCGCGCGGTCAACCTCTCGCCACAGGACGAGGCGAAGGCGATCGCAGAGATGCGCGCGGCGGGCGTGAAGGTCACGACCAGCGACGCGCTCCCGCAGTAGCGGTTTGGCGAAGCGCGACCGTGCTCGCGCGCCCCGACGAGCTATCGCCGCCGCCCGATGCAGAACTTGCGGTCGACACCGCGCTTGCGGGTCCAGCAAAGCTCGTCCACCCGCAGCACGACATCGTCGAGGTCTAGCGCCACGAAGTAAGCGCCTCGGCGGTGTGCTGAGCGCCCTCGGCGCACAGTGCGCCCACGCGCACGAAAACCGCGCTGGCACGCAGGGTGCTCGTGCACATGCGTATGAGCCAGGACAAAGATCCCAACCAGGGCGAAGGAGACCGGATCTCGGCGCGGCGTTACGACAGTAACGTCCGCGAGTTCGTGGCCGAGGGACGTGTCCCTGACGCGGCCAAGGACGCACGCGACTACGTGGACCGCGATCCCGAGGGCGCCGCGAAGGCGGAGACCACGGCGAAGCGCGGTCCGGGACGTTGGGCGTCGGTCGACGAGATTGTCGCCAAGGGTCACTCGGTTATCGATCGGATCAAGCCGGCGGTCGAACGCGCCGTCGGCAACCTGCGCGCACGCTTCGGCAAGAAGTAGAGCAACCCCTAACTTGGAGCACTTCTCATGGACATCCTAACGACTCTCATTATTGGTCTCATTGTTGGTGCGCTCGCGAAGCTCGTCATGCCCGGTAAGGATCCGGGCGGCTTCATCATCACCATCCTGCTCGGCGTCGCCGGCGCGTTCGTCGCTGGCTGGCTGGGCCACGCGTTCGGCTGGTACAAGGCCGGCGAGAGCCCCGGAATCATCATGTCGGTCATCGGCGCGGTGATCCTGCTGGCCATTTACCGACTGGTCATTGGCCGTCGCCGAACGGTGTGAGCTGAATATGCCGACCTCGCAGTATTCACGCCATCCGATCATCAAACCGCCCGAGGAATACGAGGTACCCAAAGCGCCCGTCCGCGATGACGACGCGCTCGGTATCTCCGAGGATCTCGATCGCGAGCCGGATGGGGTTCCACATAGGGTCATCGGGTTCACAGCACTGTTCTCGGTGATGCTCGCGCTGCTCGTGGGGTTCATGATGCTTGCCGGCGGGACGGTCAGCCGCGTGGCAGCCATTGTCATCGTGGTGATGGCGATACCCGTGCTCGTCTCGACCCTGAGGACGAAGGCGACGCGGGACCGCGACTACCTCCACCCCTCGAGGTAATGCACGTGATCAGAGCGCACGCCGGGGCGTGGTTGCACGCCTCGATCGTGTTCGTCGTACTCGCAGGATGTGGCCGCAAGCCCGTCCACAGACCCGGCGAGGAGTGGCTGAACAAGATCGAGATCGAAGGCAACAAGTCCATCCGGGCCAAGCACCTTCGAGCTGGGCTCGCCTTGCGGCAGGTCCAGAAGCAGGGCGGTGCGCCTGATCCCTATCTCGTAGTAGTAGATGGTCAGCGAATCAAAGGTCAGTACCTCCGGCGAGGCTTTCTCGAAGTCGACGTGCGCTCGCGCGTCGAACGCCACGGAGATGCGACCAGCGTCTTCTACACGGTCCAGGAAGGTCCACGCGCGAAGACACGCGTGCTGATCACCGGGATTCCGGCGAGCGAGAAGGAGCTGCTCGCCGAGATCCGCGACACGCTTCCGCTCGAAGACGGCGAGTACTTCAACTACGAGCCGTACGACGAGGCCAAGGAGAAGCTGCTCGGCGTAGTAGAAGACGCCGGGTACGCGAAGGCCGAGCTCAACGCGCACGTGATCGTCGACCGCGTCAATCACGAGGCGGTCGTGCACCTGAAGTACGAGCTCGGTCCGAAGTGCACGTTCGGCGACATCGCCGTGCTCGGCATCGATGAGGAGCTCGAGCGAGCGGTTCGCGCGCGCATCGCGTTCAAGCCGGGCGAGGTCTACTCGTCGGCCAAGATCGCCGAGACCCAGCGCAACCTCTACGACATGCGCCGGTTCTCGACGGTGCGCGTGCTGCCCGACAAGAAGGACGGCAGCGTCAGCGTAGTAGGTGTCCGCATCTCGCTCGCGCGCAGTGCCCAGAACGAGCTCTCGCTCGGTGCGGGTGTCGGTATGGACCCGATCACCTACGAGGTCCGCGGCCGCACCGGCTACACGATCCTCGCGTGGCCGGCGCCGCTGATGGACTTCAACATCGATCTGCGGCCTGCGTACGCGATGCTGCGCGACGAGAACACCTTCGAACCGCGCATCCGCGCGATGGCGAAGCTGCGCAGGATCGATCTGTTCCGGCCGTTCATCACCGGCGAAGTCGAGGGCGGCTACAACTACCTCACCGTCGAGGCCTACACGAGCTATGGCCCGCGCGCGCGGCTCGGCATCGAAACGCCGGTGGTCTATCGCCAGCTGCGCGTGCGCGCCGGATGGGAGATCGAGAGCCTCGACTTCCGCAATATCTCGCCGCTGATCGATCCGGCGCTGCAGATGCAGCTCGGACTCGACGGCACGCAGCGCATCGGCCA
Organism: Kofleriaceae bacterium; assembly: GCA_013368795.1. GTDB lineage: Bacteria > Myxococcota_A > Polyangia > Haliangiales > Haliangiaceae > JABFXX01. The sequence continues at coordinate 7,772 of JABFXX010000175.1, read as the reverse complement.
GTACTCGCAGGCGGTCACGCTCGACCTGCGCGACAATCCGATCGAGCCAAGGCTCGGCGTGTATGCCGAGCTTCGCGTCGACGAGGGTACGCCGTACGCAGGCGGCAACCTGTCGTTCTACCGGCTGACGCCGGAGCTTCGCACCTACTTGCCGATTCCGCGCACGAGCATGGTGTTCGCGGCGCGCGCCCGCCACGGCAACATCTGGGGCGACGTGCCGGTGACCGAGCGCTACTTCTCCGGTGGCGCGACGACGCAGCGCGGATTCCCCGAGCGACGTCTCGCGCCGACGCTCATCGGCTTTGACGACGGCGACATGAAAGAGGTGCCGATCGGCGGCGCCAGCCTGTTCGAGTCGAACTTCGAGCTCCGATCGCGGCTCACGAGCGTGAAGGGCATGGGCCTCGGCGGCGTCGCGTTCCTCGACGGCGCGGACGTCGTCAATCAGGGCCAGTCGATCGACTACATGAACCTGAACTGGGCCGTCGGCATCGGCCTGCGCCTGTTCACGATCGTCGGTCCGGTGCGTGCCGACGTCGGTTATCGCCTCAACCGCACGGGCCCTGGAAACCCCGACGCGGGCTCGCACTATGCGTTCCACCTCAGCATCGGAGAGGCGTTCTGATGCGCAAAGTTCATGGTCGCCGCCGCGTCCTTCGCTGGCTCTACGGGATCGCGCTCGGTCTCGTCGGCTTCGTCGGGCTCGTGCTGCTCGCCGCGTACATCGTGTTCCAGACCGGGTGGGGGCGAGGCGTCCTGAAGGAGCAGATCCAGACGCGCATGGCCGACACGTTCGTCGGCGGCGCGACGATCGGCAGCGTCGAGGGTAACCCTCTCACCGAGCTGATCCTCAACGACATCGTCATCAACGGTCCGGACAAGAAGCCGGCGATCAGCGTCAAGCGCCTGACCGTGAAGCTGCCGCTGATGCCGCTGATCTCGCACCAGCTGCGCGTCGACAAGGTGATCGTCGACCAGCTCGACGTGCGGCTCGCGCGCGACGAGCACGGCGAGCTGCAGATCACGAAGCTGATGAAGCCGAGCGAGTCAGAATCGACGTGGAGCATCTTCCTGCCGAACGTCGAGGTCCATCGCGGCCACGTCGCGTTCGATACCGGCACCGAGGTGATCGACATCGACAACATCGAGCTCGCGGTCGACGCGGCGATGCCGTTCGGCGGGCCGATGAAGGCGGGCGTCGACCTGCACGCCGACTGGCGCCAGCGCAAGGCGCCGATCCACGTCGGCGCGTCGATCTACAACGACGACGAGGTCTTCCAGGTTCGCTCGGCGGTCGCGCACGTCGGCGACGTGTTCGCGTTCCTGCTCGACACGCGCGTGCCGAAGAGCCCGTACATGAAGCCGTTCGGCGGCCTGGTCGCGGTCAGCGCACCCGCCGCCGGCGTCTCTCACCTCGCGCCGGACGTGAAGCTGCCCGGCGATGTCATCGCGACGATCACCGCGCGTCCCGACGGCCGGTTCACGATCGCCGATATCGTCGCGCTCGTCGCGGGCGCCGATATCCGCGCGCACGTCCGCGGCGACGTGATCGCGAAGCTCGCGAGCGGCAACGTGTCGGCGCACCAGGTCGAGCTCGCGCGCTTCACGCAGGGCAAGCTCGACGGCGGCGGCAATGCGGACGTCACGTTCGACATCGCGGTGCCGGAGGATGCCGAGCTGCCGACGGCGAACGCGCACGCGGTCGTCAGCGGACGGTTCGCCGACTCGCCCGTGGTCGACGCGAAGATCGATCTCGCGACGCGCGGCGAGCACATCGACGCGAAGGTCGACGCGACGAGCGATGCGGTCCGCGCCGACATCGTCGCGGCGATCCGCAAGCAAGGCGACCGGATCACGCTCGAGCGCAGCCACGTCGTCGCGTCGACGTCGAGCCCGGCGGCGGCGACCGGCGGCAGGGCGCCCGTTCGCGGCGCGCTGACCGCAAACCTCCGCGCATCGGGCGCGATCGCGCCGAACATGGACCTCGCGGTCGCCGGCAAGGTCGACGGCAAGCGCATCCGCGCCGCCGGCATCTCGGCGAGCACGCTGAAGCTCTCCGTCGATATGAAGCACCTGCCGGGCGAGCCGGTCGGTACCGGACGTGTCGAGGTGACGAACCTGATGCGCGGCGACATGAAGCTCGGCAAGCTGACGGTCGCGGCGGGCAACCGTCCCGACGGCAAGCTGCAGGTCACCGTGCGATCACGGCCGGAGCCGGCGCCGTGGGAGATCGATGCCGATGCGCTCGTCGCGTTCGGCAAGCAGAAGACGACGATCGATCTGCAGCGCCACTTCGTGCGCGCGGCCGGCGGCTCCGAGTGGAGCGGACGCACTGGCCAGGTCACGATCACGCCTCAGGCGATCCAGATCCGCGATCTGAAGTCGACGACGGCCGGCGGCAACATCTCGATCTCCGGCACGATGATTCGCACCGGCCGCGGCGCCGGCGATATCGCCGCGAAGCTCGACGCGAACCTCGATCTCCAGAACATCAAGAAGGCGTACAAGGGCCACATCGACGCGCGCATCGACGTCGCGCGCACGCGCGGTCTGTTCGCCGGTACGATCGACGCGAAGGCCAGGGGCGTCGCACTGACAAAGAAGGCGCTCGCGCTCGATGCCGAAGCGAGGATCCGCGCGGCGAGCGGCACGGTGTCGGCGAACGTCGATGTCGCGACCGCGAATGCCGGACATGCGCGCGTGGTCGTCGACGTGCGCGCGCCTCGTGACCTCGCCAACACGCGGGCCTGGAAGAGGCTCGGCCGCGGCGCGATCAATACGGCGCAGCTCCAGCTCGACGCGATCGATCTGGGCCAGGTCGCGAAGGCACTCGGTACGCCGCCGATGGCCGGCAAGGTCGACGGTCAGGTCCAGGTGTCGGCGACTTCGATCGGCGGCAACGTCGCGATCCGCGGGGTCCAGATCAAGCAAACGAAGGACCTCGGCAACATCAACGCCGACATCGAGGTCGCGCAGACCGGCGCGAACGAAGTCCTCACCACCGTGTCGGCGCGCCTCGATCCGACGGAGCAGGCGGTCACCGCGAAGGACATCACGAAGAATGGCGTCGCGCGGTTCGCGGCGCAGGCAAAGCTCGCGACGCCCGCGCCCGATCGCTTCTTCGATCCGGCCGCGTGGCAGCGGCTCGGCGCGAAGGCGTTCCGCGGCGGCAGCGTGCGCGCCGAACGCCTCGCGTTCGAGCCGGGCACGCTCGAGCGGTTCGGCATCGTCAGCGCGCTCCGCGGTGAGGTCGCGGCATCCGCGGATCTCGACCCGGCCCTGAAAGCCGCGCACATCGCGGTCAACGTCTACCAGCTGCGCGGCGGCCTGTTCGCAAAGCCGATCGACATCGGCCTTCGCGCGATCGTCGACGATCAGTCGTCGCGCGGCGTCGTCACCGTCACCGGCGCGAACATCACGCTCGCGTCGCTGAAGGGCCAGATTCCGGTCACGCTCGACCAGCTGCGCGCCGATGCATCGCAGGCGAAGAACGCGAGGCTGTCGGCGACGCTACGCATCCCGCACGTCCCGGCGGTGACCCTGATGAACGTGATCGGCACGAGCCAGATCACCGGCGGTACGCTCGACGGCACCGTCGAGATCGGCGGCACCGTCTCGAAGCCGACCGTCGACGCGAAGCTGCTCGCGCGCGACGTCACCGTTCCGCCCGAGGCGGCCAAGCAGGTCCAGCGGATCGAGAAGCTCTCGATCGAAGCGAACTGGGACGGCGCGGCCGGTCGGGTCGCGATCGACGCCGATGCGACCGGTGGCGGCACGTTGCGCGTGCGCGCGGCGGGCGACCTCGATCATCTCGATCAGGTGACCGCGACGGTCGATGCCAAGCAGCTCGACATCGCGCCGCTCGTCGCGTTCATGCCGGGCCCGGCAGGCGGACTCGGCGGCCGCCTCGATGCCGACTTCAAGCTGCGCGGTGCCGATCCTCGCACCGCCGACCTCGCCGGCAAGCTGCACATCACGAACGGCCGCATCCCGATCGCACCGACGGTCGGTACGCTGTTCAAGGGCGACGTGAAGATCGACGTCGCGAACAGGAACGTCAACCTGAATCTCACCGGCAAGCTCGGCCGCGGCGACGTCAAGCTCGTCGCGAGCGCGCCGCTCGAGGGCGCGACGCCGAAGTCGGGCAAGGCCCAGCTGACGATCAACAAGGTCCAGCTGATCGGCACGACACAGCCGATCCTCACCGGCGTCGTCATCGCCGATGTCGCACGCGTCGGCGAGCTGTGGCGCACGAACGTCCGCGTCGATCGCATGACCGTCAAGGTCCCGCCGGGCAAGGGCCAGGAGCTCGCGCCGGTCGGTGCTCCGAACGACGTCGTGTTCGGCGGCGAGAAGGTCCACCACGGCGAGAACAAGGGTCTCGACGTGCCCGGCGGCATCGTCCACGACGAGACCGGCCCTGCCGACTTCAAGGTGCCGTCGGAGGTCGAGCCCGCCGACGGTCACAACCCGCAGGACGCGCATCGCAAGCTCCCCGACGAGCCGGTGGTCATCGCCGAGGTCGGGCTCAAGAACACGTTCGTCGAGTCGGAGGAGGTCCGCGGCATCCTCGGCGGCCGGCTGCGCGTCACGGTCGGCGCGAACAGCGAGATCGGCGTCGTCGGCAACGTCAGCCTGCAGCGCGGCGTCCTCGAGCTGTTCGGCCGTCGCTACGTCGTCGACCGCGCGGCGCTCCACTTCGACGGCTCGACCGATCCGGTGCTCGACATCCGCATCACGCACGACTTCCCCGAGGTCACGACGGTCACCGAGGTGCGCGGCCGCATGAGCAAGCCCGAGCTGACGATGTCGAGTGACCCCGCGCAGTACTCGCAGGCCGAGCTGCTCGGCTTCCTCCTCGGCGGTGAACCAGGCGGCGATCCCGAGATGGCGCCGTCGGCAACCGAGCGCGTCGCCGGCGCCGGTGCATCGTTCGTCGGCAACAAGATCGGCGGCTACGTGAAGAAGGCGCTGCCCGTCGATGTCGACGTGCTCCGCTACGAGGCGGCATCGGCGTCGAGCAGTGCGGCGGTCACCGTCGGCACCTGGATCACCGATTCGCTGTTCCTCGCATATCGCCGCCACCTCGAAGCTCGGCCCGACGAGAACGCAGGCGAGGGCGAGCTCGAATACTGGATTCGCCGTCGGCTCGTTCTCGAAGGCGTCGTCGGCGATCGTGGGGTAAACGGACTTGACCTCCTCTGGAGAAGACGATGGTGATGATGATCCCGGCTATCTGTGTACCGGCAGCATTCATCGGCGGCCTACTCGGCACGCTCGTCGCGGGGCCTTCGGGCCTGCTCGTCGGCGGAGTCGTCGGCGGCTCGCTCGGCGCGATCTTCATCAAGTGGCTCGAGCTGCACCGCGCATTCATCGGCCACTGATGCAGCTCTTGCGTCGAGCGTAATACACGCAGCGCGACGCCTCTCCGACGTCGCGCGAGTGCTCGGCCCTATGCGCTCTCAGTTGCCGCGAAGCACGGTGTCCAGCGCGGTCACCAAGCTGACCAGGTCTGCATGCAGGTCACCTTGGTCGACTTCTTCGAGCGTTTCGGACATCCGGTCCCGAAATTCGGCGTAGTTGGGAGACTCCGAGCTCGTCGTGAACCACATCGTCGCGTGAGGCGCGAACAACGTGTCGTCGCGCCACTCCCAGCCGTCTTCGACGAGGAGCCTCTTCAGCAGCGGCCAGCGGACATCCTGCATGAGGCGATCGGTCTGCACGCCTCGTGCCCTGGCCTAGGGACGTGACGGACCCGTCACTTATCGCGACGTCGGCCGAGAAGTCCGCGAACCGCCGACCGTGCGGACAAGCGCGGTAGCTGGGTAAGTGCGCGCGCGAGCGCGATCGCCAGCTGCATCGGGCTATCCCCGCGCGCCTCGATGGCGACTCTCTCCCCATGCTGTGCGTCATCGATCGCGCCCCGCGCGATGGTGCGCGATCCATCGCTGCGTATCTCGACGACGAGGCGGGCCACGACGGGCGGCTCCTCGCTGCGTTCGACCGTTTGAGGCGGCCTCGCCACGAGATCCGATTTGAAGCGGTCGTCTGAGCCCACGCCACATCTTACGATGGGGCATGGACCTCAGCACGCTCCGCGATCGTATCGACCACGTCGATCGTCAGATCATCGCGCTGCTCGCCGAGCGGCTACGGATCGTCGAGGACGTCGCGCTCGCCAAGCTCGACGCGGCGAGTCCGTTTCGCGATCGCGAGCGCGAGGAGCGGCTGCTCCTGCGACTGCGCGAGCACGCGACCGAAGTCGGCATCGATCCGCATCAGGTCGAGCGGCTCTATCGCGTGATCATGGACATGTCGGTCGCGCATCAGGAGAAGACCGTACGCAATCGTCCCGATGCGCCGCTGCGGGTCGTCTATCAGGGCGTCGAGGGCAGCTACAGCCACCTGACCGCGCAGCGCCGCTACGGCGGCCGGCAGGGAGGCGCACTCCTCAGCGGATTCGACACGTTTCGCGCGGCGGCCGATGCAGTGATCCACGGCGGCGCCGACCTCGCGCTCTTGCCGATCGAGAACACGACCGCCGGCAGCATCAACGAGGTCTACGACCTGCTCGCCGACGGCAAGCTGCACATCACCGGCGAGGTCGTCAGCTCGATCGAGCATTGCCTGCTCGCGCTGCCCGGCGTCGCGCTCGACGAGCTTCGCGTCGTCATCTCGCATCCGCAGGCGCTCGCGCAGTGCCACGTGTTCTTCGCGCAGCACCCCGATCTGACGCCGCAGCCCGAGCTCGACACCGCGGGCTCCGCGCGCCGCGTCGCACAGAGCGGCGATCGCACGCTCGCCGCGATCGCGAGCGCCGCCGCCGCGAAGACGTACGGCCTCGAGATCGTCGCGCAGGGCATCCAGTCGGCGTCGGGCAACGCGACGCGGTTCGTCGAGATCGGCTTGCGCCCGGCGCCGGTCGCCGACGATGCCCGTGCCAAGACGTCGCTGATGCTGTCGCTGGCCGACCGTCCCGGCGCGCTCGGCGAGGTGCTCATGAGATTTGCCGCACACGGCCTGTCCCTGACGAAGCTGGAGTCGCGGCCGATCCCACATGCACCGTTCACCTACCGCTTCTACGCAGATGTGCTCGGCCATACGGCGACCGCCGATTTCCAGTCTGCCCTCGACGAGATCCGGCCGCTGACCACCGAGCTGCACGTGTTAGGAACCTACGCTGCCGATCCGGCCACGCCTTAGGGCACAATCAGGGAATGCGCCGTGCCGTTCTCTGCTGCCTGCTCGCCGCGTGCAGCTTCGATCATGGCAAGCCGGCGCTCGGTGATGGCGGCATCGTCGGCGGTGACGCGCCCGACTCGCGGATGATCGACGCGCCGTCCAACTGCACGACGTACTCGACGCAGGTCGATACGTGCGCGACCGGCGTCGGCCTCGGCACGATGAACGTCGACCTGTCCGGCACGAACAGTTACGACACCGACAACGGCGTTCTCACCACGCCGCAGGGCGTGCTCGTCGTGCCGCACGACATCGTCACGACGCCCGACGGTCCGATCGATGTCCTGTTCGTCGCGAGCTTCACGCTCCAGGCCGACGCGAAGTTTCGCGTCACCGGCGCGCAGTTCGATCGCGCGTTCGGCATCGCGTCGCTCGGCGCCGTGCAGATCGACGGCACGATCGATCTGTCGGCGAACGGCGCGGGCGCGCGCGACGACAACGACTGCACGTCCGACGGCGTGAAGGGCACAGACGACGACGGTGGCGGTGGTGGCGGTGGCGGCGGCGGATTCGGCGGCAATGGCGGCAAC
>JABFXX010000270.1 GCA_013368795.1 Kofleriaceae bacterium | reverse complement strand
GCGCCGACACCGGCTTGGCATTCGGCGCCCACGCGACGATCTTGTGCGAACCGGCGGGACCGTTGGACAGGCGGAAGAACCCATCGTCGCCGACGCGCGCGTAGTTGCCGTTCGGTACGACCAGGATGTGGCCGACCATCTGCGGGTGCATGTTGCAGTAGACGGTGACGACGCCCGCCCTCGACATCGTCACGCCCTTCGACTCGCCCTGCGGATAGCTGCCGAGGTCGAACGTATTATCCGGACTCATCGAGAAGACGTTGTGAAAGATCGCGTCGCCGTTCGGGAACTCGACCTTCGTGCCCTTCTGGACGACCAGCGTCTGCGGAATGAACTGCTTGCCTTGCTGCTTCATCGTCGCGGTGCCGCTCGTCGTTGCGACGATGTCCTCGACGTAGACGACCGCACCGGGCGCGCCCGAGATCTTGCCGACGACGGTGCCGGCGCCCGCGGGTTTGGGCTTCACGGCCACTGCCTTCGCCGCGGGCTTCACGACGCTCGGCTTGTCCGCGGGCATGTCGGCCGGCTTGTCGACGGGCTTGTCCGCAGGCTTGTCGGGGATGCGGTCGACCGGCTTGTCGACGATCGGCGTGCCTCCGTCGACGAGCGAGGCGACCGCCTGCGCGTACTGCTGCTGGAGCCTCACGAGCTTGTCGAGCAGCTGCTGTTGAGCCTCGACCTTCTTCTCGAGGCGATCGAGATCCGCCTGTGACGCGGGCGCCGGCTTGGACTTGCCGCGCGGCTGCGCAAACGCAGTGCCGCACGCGAGCATGACGGCGATGGATGTCTGAAGTCGCGAGATACGCATCGGGTCCTTTCAGAACGCCATGACGGCGGAGGTTGTGACGACGTCGTCGGGGATCCCTGGCACGCCGCCGTACTCGCCGTTGTGCGAGTACTCCGCCTTCAGGATCGCGTGCGGGTTGAAGATCAGCCGTAGACCCGCGGTCGCCTTCCAGTTCTTCGTGATGTAGAGGCGGTCCATACCTTGCTGGACCTCCGCGTCGCGGAACTCGGCACGACCGAGCACGCCGATCATCGGCGTGACGATCAGGTCCGCTTCGGCGTAGCCGCCGTTGCGCAGGTCGAGCGAGTACGTCATCGCCAGGTCATCGCCGGGCGCCTTGCCTCGCAGCCACTGCAACCTCAGCGCGAGCCGCGTGAGCGACAGCTCGGCATCGAGGCCGGCGAACCACATCTTGCCCGCGTCGTCGGCGGCGCCATCCTGCGTACCCCATGACCCCGACGGACCGATCTCGAACGTGCCATCTCCGACCGGCAAGCGAAGCGCCGCGCGGCCCGACAGCGTCTTGAACGAGTTGGTGTCGACCTCGTTGAAGAAGTGAAACTGCTCGGTGCCGAACGAACCGTTCGTGACTGCCGCGGCGAGCACGATGTGGTCGCCCGCAAGGATCGTCCGCGCCTTGATGCCGACCGCGGTCCCGGTCGTGTACCGCGCGAGCAGTGTCGGCGTGATGCCGAACCGCTGCGGTGCTTTGCGCGTCTTGTACTCGTGACCGATCACGGAGTCGACCTTGCCGATGAACAGAGAGGTCTTGCCGTCCTCGGTGGGCTGCCACTCGAGCTGGACGAGATCGACGTCGAACGAGTCGCCGAGCTTGAAGTCGGTGCCCGACCGGGGCGTGAAGTTGACGCTCGACGTGAACAGCGCGCTCTTGCCGAGGCCCGCGTTCACGGTCAGGTTGAGCTCGTTGACGAGGAACGTCGGATTTCCCTCCGAGTTCACGCTGTCGAATCGATCGACGCCCGGCGCCTCACCGAGATCGGCCACGTCGCCTCGCGAGTTGATCTGGGTCGCGAGAAGGTCTCCGTAGAACACCCAGCCGACCCCGTTCCGGTCGGGGAACATCGCGTGACCGATATCGCGGCGGAAGCCTGCACCATCGCCCTGCGTCGTGAAGAAGCCGACGTCGCCGTAACCCGAGATGCGCACCGGGAACCGGGGGGTTCGGTTGCGCTCGGCAGTCTCGAGCCGCGCCTGGAGCTCGTCGACCTTGTTCGCCAGCTCCTCAGCGCGCGCGACCGGATCGATCACCTCGGCGTCCGTGGCCTCCTCCTCCACCGGTTCGTCGGCGCCGGAGGTGCTCTCCACCGTCTCCTCGGCCGGTGGGGTGCGCGCGGGCGGCGAAGGCGCCGCGGGCGCGGGACCGGTGGGCGCTGGTTGAGCCCGGGCAGGAGCGCACAGCGCCAAGATCGAAGCGAGCGTCAACGAAGTACGTATCAAGTCTTCCTCCTTGGCGAACGATTCGCCGAGAGCGCGAACAGGACTGCGAGGAGCACGAGCAATGGCGGGATCCACATCACCCATGTCAGCCGGGCGAACGGTCCGTGCTCGGCGGCAAGCGCACTCGCCGCCACCAGGCGATGTGACTGCGTCACGTCGCCGAGCTCGAACGAGCTCGCGGCGTAGTCCGCTCCAGCGACCGCGACGATACGGCCAGACGTCGGGGTCGCCTCGGCCGCAAGGCGCTCGAGCGCGCTGCGCATCGCCTCGTCGCTCGTCGAGGCCGCTTCGACCTTGCCTCCAAGCGAGGTCGCGACGTCGCAGTCGCACTGCGCACCCAGCTCCTTCAGATCGGCATCGGTGATCGCCTGCCCGACGACGAGGTACGCGATGAGGCTCTCGCCGTAGCGGATCGCCATGATGCTGAGGTCCATGGCTTTGCCGCCGAGCACCCAGGCACCGACCGCCGCCGTCGACTGAGCCTCCGCGCGCTTGACGACGCTCGACGCCGAGAGGTCGAGGCCGCGGAGCTCCTTCGCGCCAGACTCCGCGAACACCCGTCCTTCCGGCGTGAGGACCATGAATACGCCGCCGCCGCGCAGCTTGCTCAGGTCCGCGAGGATGTCGTCGACGGTCTCGGCGTTCATGTTCTCGGTCGCGAGCGTGGCCTTGAGTCGCGGATCCTCGGCGAGCATCTGGCAATGAGCCTTGAGCGACGCGTGCGTGCGTGCGCGCGCTGCTTCGAAAGCGACCTTCACGCGCGCGAGCTCATCTACGCGCGTGTGTGCGATCGCGGTCGCGAGCTCACGCTGCGCGACCAAGGACCACGTCGCGGCGAGTCCCACGGTGAGCACGACGATCACCGTCATCAACACGTAACGCCGCCGCGGCGCGGGCAGCGAGCGTTGCTGAATGCTCGGATTCGTCGCGAGAGGTGCCTGCTTCACCGAACGGTGCGGCCCATGCGGAATGGTCTCCGCGCGCGTGCGAGCGCTCTCTGTGACTTGTTCCCCCATGTTCGTGACTCGGAAAGTTAGTTACCGAACGGCTCGAGCTTGGTGCCGGCGAGTCTCCACCTCTGATCGCCGGGCTTCCCTTCGACGGTCTGCCGCGCGATCGTTCGCCCATCGACGACGATGCGGACCTCGTGCACTCCTGGCGACATCGGGATCACGGTCCCCGCCTCGTACGTCTCGCCGTCGAGCACGATCGTCGCGCCCACCGACAAACCCGCGATCGCGAGCCGGCTCGGCAGTGCCGCGCCGAAACTCACGCGTTCGGTCACGGTGCCAGACGCCGGAACCTCGACCGTCGCGACCTTCGGCTCGTAGCCGGCGAGCTCGAGCCGGATCTCGATCCGGGGAGCCTTCAAGCCCGTGAGTGTCGCGGGCGTCACCAGTCCCGTCGGTTCGCCGCCGACCGAGATCGCCGCACCGGGTGGCGCACTCTCGATGCGCACGCCGACCCGCCCAACGGTGGCCGCCTCCGACGAACGCGGGTGCGAGCCGTCGGACATGATGAAGAACAGGATCCCGCCCGCGATCGCGGAGAGGATGAGCACGGCGAGCGCGATCGTCGGCACGCGCGAGGGCAGTTGTTCGACGACGCGCGGCGGCTCCGGCTGCGGCTCCGTCCCGACCGCGAGCGCATCGAACGTCTCGGCGAGGTCGTCCCGTACCTCGCTGCGGAGCTTCATCACGAGCGAGATGTTCTTCGCGAGCGCGCGCGTCTGCGCGATCGAGCGCTTCGCCTCCGCGCGCGTCGAGCCGAACAATCCCTCTAGCAGTGCAGCGCGGGATCGGCTGTCGCATTGGTCGTGCTTGGCGATGAACGCGTCGAGCGCCAGCTGCATGTCCTCCGCTGTGTCGAAGCGATCCGCCGGCGTGCGAGCGAGCGCGCGATCGACGATCCGCTCGAGCTCGGCGGGGATCTCGGGCCGATACCGCCGAACCGACGGAATCGGGTCGTTCATGATCGCGTACAGGGTCGCAGCCTCGCAATCACGGACGAACAGCGGCTGGCCGGCGAGCATCTCCCAGAGCACGACGCCGGTGGAGAAGATGTCGCTGCGGCGGTCGATGCCGCGCGCGAGCAGCTGCTCGGGCGACATGTACGCGAGCTTGCCCTTGATGGTCCCGCTCTGCGTCTTGGCGTTGGTCGACGTTTTCGCGACACCGAAGTCGATCAGCTTCACCTCGCCTGCGTAGGTCAGCACGATGTTCGCGGGGTTCACGTCTCGATGGACGAGGTTGAGCGAGTTGCCCGCGAAGTCGGTCATCTCGTGCGCGAAGTGAAGGCCCGCGCAGACCTCGGAGATGAGCGTCGCGTCGGTGTTGAACGGCATCTGCTGGCGCGAGTGGTCCAGCTTGTTCAACACCTTCGTGAGATCTTCGCCGGGCAAGTACTCCATCGCGGTGTAGTACTGGCCGTTGACCTCGCCGAACTCGTAGGTCCGGACGATGTTCCTGTGCTCGAGCCGTGCCGCCAGACGCGCCTCGTCGATGAACATCCGCACGAACTCCGGCGCCTCGGCGAAGAATGGGAGTACGCGCTTGAGGACGACGACCTTGAAGAAGCCCTCGAGCCCCCGGTGCACCGCGAGAAACAGCTCGGCCATCCCGCCAAGCGCGAGCTCGCCGACGATGAGGTACTTCCCGAAGCGCTCCGCGATCAGGTGGCTCGCGCCAATGTCGTCGATGCCCGATTGCTCGGGGTCGATGCGGATCTCTGGATCCGAACCCTCGCTGTCCGGCCACCACTCCTGGTCCGGTTGGTTCCTCATTCTCTTCCAGGTCTCGTTTGTGTAAGTCAGCGAACACGAAATTTCTTTCGTGATCGGCACCCCGTTTGCGTACGTGCCCGTACGCACGTCGCGTGCCCGACCCAACAAACTGGAATCACGTGACCGTGATCGCGAGTCGCGATTCACAAATGAAGCGCATGCTTCATTCCTGAATCATTGGCGATCTGCGCGGGCCGCACGGTCCGCCCTCGCTTCACTTTTCTCGATCTTTGCTTCACATTCGTCGATCTCGCGCATGGCGATCCTGGGAAGTCGAAGCGAACGCGTCGATCGACGAATCCCATTTTTCACGCCCGTCGCGACCTCTCGGCTCAGCCGCTGCTGGGCGACGAACCTGAGCCCGAGTGGAATCGGCCTCGCCGGTTACGCCGTCGGAAGCAAGCCCATCGCGAAGGGGGATGAGCTCGATCTGAGCTTCGAGCTCGGAGACACCAAGCATGCCGTTCAGGTCACGGGACGCGTCAGCTGGATCAGCGTGCCGCGCGCGAACGGTCGCCTCGGTCTCGGGGTTCAGTTCCTCGAGCCATCAGCTGCCACGCGCGGCACGCTCGTGCGCTTCGTGACCGAACACAGGCCACGCGTCCTCGTCGCCTTCGCGAGCCGCGATGATCAGCAAATGATGGGGCGCACGCTGGCGCACCTCGATCTCGAGTACATCGGGGACCCGGCCGAGGTCGACAGCGACGTCGTCCGCACGTGCGCCGCGGTGGTCCTGTTCGGCAACGACGAGCGCCGGCTCGGGTCAACCCTCGAGCAACTCGGTGCGCTGAGCACGGCGGCGACGCTACCGAACGAGCTGCCGTTCGCCCCGATCATCCTTTGCACGAACCTCGACTCCGAACGCGTGCTCCCACTGTTCCGAGCCGGCAAGATCTACGAGGTCCTGCGCTTGCCCGTGAGCTCGCAAGCGCTTGCGCTCGCGCTCGAGCGTACGTGCGAGCATTGGGCGCTTCAGCTCGAGCTCCGCTGGGCGTCGATGCAGCTCGAGGCACAGCAGCTCGCGCCCGAGAGGGTCGCTCGGACCGGGAAGCTCGCGAACGTGATCAAGGTGAGCCCTCAGATGAGGCGCGTGTACGAGCTGATCGCCACGGTGGCGGTCCACGATGTACCCGTGCTCGTCACCGGGGAGACCGGAACCGGCAAGGAGCTGGCCGCGCGAGAGATCCACGCGCAGAGCCGGCGCCGGCACACGCCGTTTGTCGCGCAGGACTGTGGTGCGCTGACCGAAACCTTGCTCGAGAGCGAGCTGTTCGGGCATGTCCGCGGTGCATTCACCGGAGCCACCACCGACCACCCGGGGTTGTTCCAGATTGCCGAGGGCGGCACGATCTTCCTCGACGAGATCCAGAACACATCACCGGCGCTCCAGGCGAAGCTCCTCCGCGTCATCGAGGAGGGTGAGGTCCGGCCGGTCGGCGGGACGCGGCCGCGGCAGGTGAATGTTCGGCTGCTCGCCGCGTGCAACGTGGATCTCCGGCAGGTCGTGAAGAGCGGGCGGTTCCGATCCGACTTCTACTACCGCATCAATCGATTCCCGATCGAGCTCCCGCCGCTCCGCGAGCACTCGGAAGACATCATGCCGCTCGTGCGGTTCTTCCTCGCGTCCCTCTGCGAGACGATGACGCGGCAGGTGCCCGAGCTCGATGCCGGCGTCGAAGCGACGCTGATTGCATATGACTGGCCGGGCAACATCCGCGAGCTGCGCAACGCGATCGAACGCGCACTCCTGCTCACGCCGCCCGGGGAGCCGCTGAGAGCCGCGACCTTGCCCGACGACGTCAAGATCGGCGGTGTGGCGCCGAAGGTCACTGCCGATCGCGGCCTCATGGAGCAGCTCGACGAGTACGAGCGCAAGCTGATTCGCGAGTCCCTCGCCCGCCACGATGGCATCATCCGTCGCGCCGCACGCGAGCTCGCGGTCAACGCTGTCACCCTGGCGCGCCGGATGCGACGCCTCGGCCTGTTCGACGACGCGGACGAGTAGCGCGTCAGGGCGCGGATGTGTCGCGCGCGAGCTCGGCGGTGACAGGCTCGCCGGTCAGCGACTCGAGGAAGGCGACGAGATCCGCGATCTCCGACTCGCTGAGGCCGATCGGGACCATCCGTGGGTCCTTGACCCCGGCAAATCCGGCCTCGCCACCACCTTGATTGTAGAAGCGCACGACGTCGTCGAGCGTCGCCGCACTGCCGTCGTGAAAGTACGGCGCGGTCTCGGTCAGGTGGCGCAACGACTTCGTGCGGAACCGACCCTTGAGATCCTCCGTCTGCACGAGGTTCGCGATCTTGGCAGCACCAGCGACCGGATCGTCGGAATAAGGCCCGGCTCCGTTGAACGTGTTGTCGACGCGGACGATGTCGTCGTAGCGACCGTTGTCGATCGGATCGATCGTCTGGACCACGCCAGTCACGTGGAATGCCTGATCGGTGAACGTCGGCCCCGTGTGGCACTCATCGCACGCGGCCTTGCCGATAAAGAGCGCGAGTCCTCGCTTCGCCGCAGCGGTGATAGCTGTCGGATCGCCCGCGACGTAGCGGTCGAACGGCGCGTTCCGGCTGATCAGCCGCCGCTCGTAGGCTTCGATCGACTTCCCGCAGTTCGCCATGATCGTGTTCACGATCTCGCGATCCTCGGGCGTCATCGACTCCCACGGCCCGTCGGGCGCACCGTTCGGCTTGGGCTTGCCGCTGCGTGGGAAGCGCGCGGCATCGGGCGCATGGGAGTCGAGCGCGGGATCGAGCGGGATTGGAAACAGCTCGTTGTAGGCGTCGCGATAGTGGTCGTAGACGACGTGCGCGAAGGCGAGTCGGGTGCCGGCCGTGTTGTCGCTGGTCTCTGGACTGTTCGCCGCCTGCTTCCAGAACTGATCGTGCGCACCACCCCAGTTGCCCCACTCGTAGAAGACAACGTTGACGAGTGAGGGAGCATTGCGACGCGTGCGGGCTGCGCCGAACGACTTGGCGTTGTCGCTCCGAGTATCCGTGAAGAACGCGTTCGGGCGATGACAGCTCGCACATGCGATCTTGCCGGTCTCACCGACTTCTCCGAGATCGCTGGCCACGGCGAGAGGGCCCGAATAGCGTTTCTCGTTGAACAGCCTCTGGCCGAAGCGTGCGGCACGTTCATCGTCGGCGTAGCGGTTCGTCGGATTCGGTGGCGGCTCGCCGATCGGCGTGAATGTCTGGATCTGTGCCCATTCCGCGTCGGTGAACATCCCGTCGACCAGCGCATCCGGCTCGTCACCACAGGCCGCGAGCGCGATCGCAAGCACGCACCACCCACGCATCACCCATCAGGGTACCGCAGCCCGAACGCACGATGCAAAGTGAGGAGCGACGCAGTATGATGCGCATCACCGCAGCGGCGATGCCCTGTTGTGGCCGCACCGTATGACCCATGGCCCCTATTTCAATCTGGCATTTCGCCCCAACATCGCGGTCGTGTCGACGGTCCGGCGGTTCACCACCGAGTTCTACCGGCGCACGTTCGCAGATGACGAGCTGGCGCAGCGAGTCGCATTAGCGACTCACGAGCTGCTCGAAAACGCCGTCGCCTACGCGACCGATGAAGAGACCGAGATCCGCATCGAGGTTGTCGGCGAGCAGCTCACCGTGAAGACGTGGAACCGCGCTCTCCCGGAGCGGCTCGCCAGGCTGCGTGCCGCGATGGACGAGATGAACGCGGAGCCCGACGCGGACAAGTACTACCAGAAGCTCCTGATCCGAGCTTCCAAGAGCCCAGAAGGGTCCGGCCTCGGGCTCGCGAGAGTGCGCGCGGAGGCCGAGATGCAGCTTCGCTACGAGATCGATCAAGATCGCGTGTGCGTCATGGCGACCACGAAGGTCGCGGGGGGACGAGATCCATGACCATCGATCTGCCAACGCCATCCTCGGATGCGCTCAGGATCGAAGCGTCGTTCGACAGCGGCGTGCTCACCGCTCGCTTTGTCGGGACCGCGGATCTCGAGACCCGCAGCTACCTCGACGCGGTCGTTCAACGTCTGCACGCCCAGGCACTGCGCGAGAAGGCAGCCACGGTCGTCGTCGACTTTCGCGAGCTCGAGTTCATGAGCTCGTCCTCGTTCAAGGTCTTCGTGTCGTGGCTCGGCGCAGTACGAGAGCTACCATCGGATCTGCAGTACGGGATCACGCTGCGCTCGAACCCGGAGCTGCACTGGCAGCGACGCAGCCTCTCCGCACTGTCCGCGTTCGCAGGCGATCTCGTCGCGCTCGAGACGTGATCATACGGTTGCGCGCCGAGCGACCACGACGCTGATGTCGTCGGTCTGTTCGTGCTGCCACGCGCGTACGTCCGCGATGATGCGATCGCGGATTTCGTCCACGTCCTCATCGGCGTGTCGCTCGATGGCTGCGCATAGCCGTTCGACGCCGAACATCCTTCCGTCGCGCCCGCGCGCCTCGGTGACGCCATCGCTGTAGAGGACCATCACGTCGCCATCGCCAAGCTCGAGCGTCGTGTCGACGGTCGCGTGAGACACGTCGCGCATCCCACCCAGCCAGGTACCCGGTGTCGCGAAGCGCTCGCACGTGTTCGAGCCCCGGCGGAGCACGACGATGTCCTCGTGTGCGCCGGCAAACGTGACGGTGCCGCCGACGCAGCGAAGGAGTGTGAGCGTCACGTGCTCGTCCTGGCGGAGTCGGTTGCGAATGTTGTCGTGAATCACGTGGTTCAGTACGCAGACGTGGTCGCGTGGCGATGCGCCCGGTGCCTCGCGCACGAGCGCCGCCACGACGCTCTGGACCATCAGCATCTCGAGGCCCGCCGCGAGACCGTGGCCGGCAACGTCGCCGATACCGATCCAGCAACCACCTGTAATCGGCAGGACGTCGTAGTAGTCACCGCCGACCTCGGTCGCCGGGATCATGCACGCTGCGACCTGCATGCCGGTGACCTCGAACGTCCGCGGAAGGATCGAGGTCTGGATCCGCGTCGCGATCTCCATCTCGCGGCGCAGGCGCTCGCTTTGCGACAGCTGCGCGCGTGACTTCTCGAGCTCGTCGAGCATCGCGTTCATCGCGGTCGCGAGCACCTCGACCTCTGCCGGTCCCGCCCGCGGCGCACGCGCGGCCAGCTCGCCACGCGCGACGTTCACGGTGAACGCGACGAGGTCGTCGACCGGCCGGGACAGGCGGCGTGACAGCGCGAATGCGAATGCGAACGCACCTGCGAGCGCGAATCCCGCGATCACGAGCACGCTGGCCGTGAGCCGCCGTTGCGGAGCCAGCGCCTCGTCAAGCGAGCGGGAGAGCACGAACTCGAGCGCTCGCTTGCCACGATAACCGGGAAACGCACCGCCGAGCGCCGCCACCTCGGTGCCCGCGATCGAGAGCTCCGCCGGTCCGACGCGAACGCGCGCGACGGCCGCCGCAAGTTCAGCGGCAGGCTCTCGCGTCTCGGCGGAGCCAGCGACACGTTCTCCGTCGAGCGTGACTGCGATCGTGCTTCCGGTGTGCCGGAACACGTCGCGCGCGGCAGCGTCGTCAAACCGACGCCCGACGACGACGATGCCGACGCTCTCCTGGCCAAGGTCGATACGGCACGCCTGCACCTGGTACGGCACTCGCTCGGAGATCCACACTGCACCTCCTTCGCCGGCCGTGCGAGCCTCGGCGATTCCGGGGCGCATCGCGAGATCGAAGCCCGTCGCCCGTGGGTCCGCGGCGTCGGCAACGAGCCGCCCACTCGGGTCGGCAACGAGGAAGAGGTCGCTACCGAGGGATTCCTTCAGCTCGCTGACGCCTCCGATCACGGTCTCGCGCGAGATATCTCGAGTCGCGACGAGCGCACGGAGCCGCGGTTCGTTGGCGACGACGCGACAATCCGAGCGCAGGACCGACTGGCGATACCGCAACAGATCCTCGAACCCGCTCCGGCTCTGCGTGAGAGCGTCCGCGAGCTTCGCGCGCTCGGATCGCCCCACGAACACGAACACCGCGACGACCGTCGCAACGACGATGGCGGCGACGAGGGCCGCAGTCCCGAGCAGCATGCCAGTACGTAGCTTCATCACTCGTAGCGGAGGTACGGCGTTCCGTCCTTGCGCTTGTGCTCTTCAGGCTCGTCCTGTTTCGGGACCTCCAGCGAGATC
This sequence comes from Kofleriaceae bacterium, assembly GCA_013368795.1. GTDB lineage: Bacteria > Myxococcota_A > Polyangia > Haliangiales > Haliangiaceae > JABFXX01. The sequence goes on along the minus strand of JABFXX010000270.1, from coordinate 16,214 downwards.
GTCGCCGTCCTGCCCGCTGCGACACTGACCGTGCCCGAAGCTTCTCCGCCATTGGCGTGCCAGGCGACGACCGGGTACGTGCCCGGCGGAACCCCATCGATCCGGAACTTGCCCGACGCGTCGGCGATCGCGAAGTGGTGCGTCGGCACGACGAGTACGCGCGACGACATTTCGGGGTGAATGTTGCAGAACACGTCGACGACGCCTTCGCGCTTGAGCTCGACCGACTTCACGCCGCCGCTACGATACAGCCCGAGATCGAAGCGCGCCGCACGCGATGCGGAGAACACGTTGTGGAATACCTTGTCGTCGTTCGGAAACTCGACGGTTGTTCCCCTGACGACGACGGTCACACGGGGGCTGAACTGGAGGTCGTGCTGCCGGATGACTGACTTCCGCTTCTCGTCGCGGCTCGTGCGCGCCACGTCGCGAAGATAGACGACGACCGTACCGCCCGCGGACACCGCCTTGCCGTCCTTGGTGACGCTCACGGTTCCTTCGACCGAGCCGTCGACCTCGGCGCTGTCGACATCGCCGCGTTGCAACGTGCACAGCGCGAGCGCGAGTAGGGTCACGATCCGGAACGGAAACATCAGTACTTGATGACGAGCGAGGTTGTGAAGACGTCGTTGGGAAACTGCGGGATGCGGCCCAGCTCCCGATTGAGAGTGTATTCAGCTTTGACGATCACCCACTCGTTAATCGTGAGATGGACGCCGGGCGTCACCCGGTAGAGCTTGGAGATATACGCAAAGCTCATACCGCTCTGGTGCAGAGCGTCACGCCAATCGACGCGGACGTACGGCATCACGATGTTGGTCACTCGATATCCCGCGAGCGCGTAGGCACCCTTGAACGACAGGCACGGTGCGAGCCCGCAGCGGGCCATGTCTGCTGGATCATCTCGACCAGACGCCCTGCCCTGAACGAGCTCGCCGCGCAGCACGAAGTCCTGCCTGTGGTAATGCGCATCGACTCCGTACTGCCACTGAACGACCGAGTCGCTCGACTGCCGATCCTGTGCTCCGACGAGGCCGGAGACGCCGACCTCGACCCCGGCGCCGAGCCGAAGCGACAGCCGAGCAGCGACACTCTTCACCTGGTTGGAGTCGGTCTCGTCGTGAAATGGAAATCCCTCCGACGAGTGGGAGCCATTTGTCACTGCGAGGTTGAGCACGAGCGCGTCGTCGAACCAGCGCGCGCGCGCCTTGAGGCCGATCGGATAGCCACACGTGTAGCGACAGATCAGCGACGGGGTCACCTCGATCCGCGCAGGCGCCTCCTGGGAGCGGTACTCGAAGCCGAGTACGGAGTCGAACTTGCCCGCAAACAGATCGAGCCGCATCGCCTTCCAGGCCATCCTGTACTCGACGTAGGCGAGGCGGAGATCGACGTAGTCACCGAGAGACGTGCCATCGGGTTCCGACACGTCCCGGCTACGCGGCAGCACGTCGAGCGATGCCGTGAACACGCCGTGCGAGCCGAACGGCGCGAACAGGCCCAGGTTCAGCGTGTTGACGAGAAACGTCGAGGTCCTGCCCTCGATCGCGTCGAACGTGATCGCGCGCGATTCGCCGGTCGTCGCGGGATCACCCCGTGAGTTCACCGCGGTCGAGAGCGGATCCCCCATGAAGGTCCACGAGTCAGGCACGAGACCGGCGTACTCGGGGAAGTAGCGGTGCCCGACGTCCCGGCGGATGCCGGAGCCGTCGCCACTGACGGTGAAGAACCCGATATCGACGTAGCCAGTGAGCTTCGCCGCCAGCGGAGCAAGTGCGTCCACCTTCCGCTCGAGCACCTCGTGGTCCTCACGCAGGAGCTCGAGCTCTTCACGCAGAGCAGCGTTCTCGGCGCGAATCGCGCGGAGGTCTTCGGCCGACACCGTGCTCGGTGCTGCAACGACCGCAGCTGGGACGTCGGGCCCTGGCGAGGCGTTGTCCGGCACAGGCGATGGCTCGTCGGCGAGGGCCGAGCCGACGAAGGCGGCAAGGACCAGGACCGACATCAGCCAGTTCCAACGCATCGCCCCGACGGCCCGGAGCATACGCGGGGTGCGAGTCGGGATTCCAGCTTTTGCCCGTGCTTCAAACCTGAAGCGCGTGCTTCAAAAACGAAGCATCGGCGAACAATGGCTCGGTCTCACCGAACGCCCGCCGACGAGGAAGTGCTCGATTCTCGGGCGCCCACACGAAGGCGGTACGAGCACGCCTTCGCACACGTCCTCGCTGGCACGTCGGCTGCTCGAATGCGCCTGTCACCAAGGAGGTAACTACGTGAGCAAACAAGGTGTGTCGGCGGTCACGGCGATTCTTTCTCTCGGCATTGTCGGCGCCTGTGTCGATACGTCCGAGCCAGAGGAGGTCGCCGCCTACGAGCAAGGACTGCTCGAGGAATTCGTCGACGCGATTCCGAACAACTTCCCGATCCCGAACTCGAACGGGGCGGCCGCGTCGTACAGCGTGACGACGGCGCCGCGTGTCGCCCTCGACAACGAGTTCTTCACGCCGCAGGGCACGAACGGCCGCGACTGCGGGTCGTGCCACGCAGCGGAAGACGGGTGGTCGATCACACCGACGACGGTGACGTTGATGTTCCTGGCCAGCGCGGGACAGGACCCGCTGTTCGCGAACAACCTCGACACCGACACGCCGTCGTGTGACATGTCGACGGTCGCGAAGCGGTGGAACTGCACCACGATGCTCCGGCAGGGCAAGTTCACGCGGAAGGTCGCTCCTCCGGCGACGCGCGACTACGACGTGACGGCGGTGAGCGATCCATTCGGCATCAGCACGACGTCGAGCCTGTGGTTCTTCCGTCGCCCGCTGCCGACGGCGAACTTCAAGAGCCACACCGTCATGTGGGACGGCGCGAACACCGTCGGCACGAACCTGCGCGACGGCCTCATCAAGCAGGCGCGCGGCAACGTCACCGGCGCCCAGCAAGGTGCGCCCGCATCCGACGCGACAATCTTCGCGATCGTCGACTACGAGATGGGTATCGGTCACGCGCAGACGCACGGCATCGGGACCGGAACTCTCCAGGCTCAGGGCGCGCACGGCGGCCCCGAGGCCGCGGTCGAGCAACCGCTCGTCGCCGGTCGGTTCGATCTCTTCGACGCGTGGAAGAAGGCAGGCAGCCCGCACCGCCGCGCCGTGTATCGCGGACAGGAAATCTTCAACAACGTGAACGCGGCAAGCGGCCGGCGCTGCGGCGGATGCCATAACGCCGCGAACAACGGCCAGAACGTCGCGGGCACGCTGTTCGACGTCGGCGCCTCGAATCCCGAGCACGCCAACGCGGACATGGCGGTCTTCACGATCACTCAGCGCGGCACGGGCGTGGTCAAGCGCTCGACCGACCCGGGCCAGGGCATCCGGAACGGTGCGTTCGCGGACATCAACAAGTTCAAGACGCCGAACATTCGCGGCCTCTCGGCGCGCGCACCGTACTTCCACAACGGCATCGCGAGGACGTTGCGGGAAGTCGTGGAGTTCTACGAGGAATCCCTCGGCTTTCAGTTCACCGCACAGGAAGAGGACGACCTCGTCGCGTTCCTCGAAGCGCTGTAGCCCGGGCGCGCTGCGCGCCGAGAAAACTCGTGGAATGACGCGGGGTCGCGCGCCTGCGTCGTGCTAGACACGGCCCATGGGTTTCGACGGGCCGCTGATCGGAGGCCGCTATCGCCTCGGACCGCGGCTCGGCCATGGCTCGCAGGGCGAAATCTTCCTCGCGCGTGACGAGCAGGCAAAGGGTGCCGACGCCAAGGAAGTGATCGTCAAGCGGCTCACGCCGCGCGGCACGTGGAAGTCGTTCGAGCTGTTCGAGCGCGAGGCCAAGGTTCTCTCGCAGCTCCGCCATCCCGGCGTGCCGCGCCACTACGCGACGATCGAGGAGCCGTCCGGCACGTTCAACCTCGTCATGGCGCGCGCGCCCGGCGAGAACCTGCGGGACTTCGTCAAGCGCCGCCGGCTCTCCGAGACCGAGCTGCGCGACATCCTGATCCGCTGCCTCGAGATCCTCGACTACCTCCACACGCGCACGCCGCCGATCGTCCATCGCGACATCAAGCCGTCGAACATCGTGCGCGCGCCGAACACCGGTGCGTGCTCGCTCGTCGACTTCGGCGGCGTGCTCGATGCCGCGCGCGAGAAGGGCGGCTCGACGGTCGTCGGCACGTTCGGCTACATGGCGCCCGAGCAGCTGCACGGCCAGGCGGTGGCGGCGACCGACATCTACGCGCTCGGCGCGACGATCGTCGCGCTCGCCGGCGGCATCGAGCCCGAGGACGTTCCTCGCAAGGGCCTGCGCATGGACCTCGCGAAGCACCTGCCGCAGCTGGATCCGGGATTTCGCGCCGCGCTCGCCGCGATGACCGATCCGGATCCCGAGCAGCGGCCGCAGCGCGCACGCGATGTCGTCGCGCTGCTCGCGAAGGCGAAGCCGGCACTGCCGCCCAAGCCGCAGCACGCGCTCGTTCACAAGCAGTCGACGCAGCTCGCGCCGCGCCGCATGTTCTCTGACGTCCAGGAGCCGCTCGGCACGCTGCTGCGCATCGGCGTCCTCAGCTTTGGCTTCAGCGGGTGGGCCGGGATGGCCGCGATCCGCGTGTCGCTGACGCTGACGATGTGGATGGTCGCGATGTTCGCGTTCCCCGCGCGCAAGAAGATCACGTCCGTCGGCAAGGAGCTCGATTCGATGCTCGCCGAGGGACAGGGCGGTTTCACCGACATGATGAAAGGCGCGATGGCGAGGCGATGACGACGAAGCTCATCACGATTCCGTTCTCTCACTACTGCGAGAAGGCGCGCTGGGCGCTCGATCGCTGTGGCGTCGACTACGAAGAGGACGGCCACCTCCCGATGTTCCACTACCTCGCGACGTATCGCAGCGGCGCGAAGCGAACCGTGCCCGTGCTCGTCGACGGCAAGACGCTCGTCCGCGACTCGACGGACATCATCGCGTGGGCCGACAAGCGTCGCCCCGGCTCGCTGATCCCGATCGCCGGTGCCGAGGATGCGCTCGCGATCGAGGACGACCTCGACAATCACTTCGGACCGGCGACGCGACGCTGGGGCTACTACTACCTGTTGCCGAACAAGGCGACCGACAAGATCATCACCGCCGGAGTGCCGGGCTGGGAGCGCACGCTGCTGAAGCTGTCGCGCCCGCTCGCGGTGTCGTTCCTCAAGCGCGGGCTCAAGATCGATGCCGCCGGCGTCGAGCGCTCGCGCAAGAAGATCGAGTCGGCGTTCGCGCGCGTCGGCGAGATCCTCGGCGACGGCCGCCGCTACCTCACCGGCGAGCGGTTCACGGTCGCCGACCTCACGTTCGCCGCGCTCGCCGCGCCGGTGCTGCTGCCGCCCGAGCATCCGGTGCAGCAGTTCGCCGTCGACCTGTTCCCGCAGGAGGCGCGCGATCAGATCGAGGCATGGCGCAGGACGCCGGCCGGTCGGTTCGCGCTTCGCCTGTACGCAGACGAGCGCGTGAGCCTTCCCCGCGCTGCGTGATCTGCGATCGGGGTGGGGTCAGGCGTTGCGCACGGCCGTGCGCAGCGGGAGTCCGCTCCCCTGACAACTCCAGCAGCCAGCAGCAATTCCGAGAGGTTACGCGCTGACTTTCGGCCAGAACGCGGGCACCACCGTTGCAGAACTGACCGCCCATGATGAGGGCCATCGCTGCTGCGCTTCTTCTCACGATCGGTTGTTCGAGCTCGGGAGGCGATGACGGCGACAAGCCGCCGGTGCTCGAGATCACGAGCCCGGCCCGCGGCACGCTCGCGGACGGCGAGACCGTCAGCGTGACCGGTCGCGTCACCGACGAGTCGTTCGCCTCGGTCCGCGTCACGGTCGGCGGCGTCGAGGTCCCGACCGCGGTCGATGGTACGTTCCAGACGACGGTGCCGGTGATGAACGGCATCGCGATCATCGAGACGCACGCGATCGACGATCACGGTCACGACGTGCGCGACGTCCGCGCCGTTCTCGCGGGCTCGCTCGCCCCGACCGACGGCACCTCGGTCGGCAAGGTCGGCGCGCGCGCCGGCGTCGCCGCGCTCCGCGCGATCGGCAACGCGATCGGCGCGCAGGCGAAGATGATCAACTTCACGCAGGCCGCGCAGGCCCTCAACCCGGTCTACAACAACACCGGCTGCCTCGGCGCGACGATCAACATCACGAGCATCAACCTGTCCGACCTCGCGGTCGCGCTCGCGCCCAAGCCGAACATCCTGTCGACCGACGTCACGATCTCGAACCTCGACGTCCGGCTCGCCGCAAACTTCAAGGTCGCCTGCATCGGCGGCAGCACGACGATCACGCTGAAGGCAACCAAGGCGAAGGTCCACGGCGACCTCGGCGCGTCGATCGCGGCCGGCAAGATCGCGACGTCGCTGCCCGCCGCGACCGTGACGTTCGAGAACTTCTCGATCGACGTCGGCGGCGTGCCGGGCGCGATCGAGAGCCTGCTGAAGGACCAGGCGCGCGACGGCGTCGCCAGGGCGCTCGAGAGCGCGATCAAGAGCAAGGTCCCGCCGATCGCGAACAACGCGCTCGCCGGCCTCGTCGCCAAGCCGCTCTCGACCTCGATTCTCGGCGCCGACACGTCGATCAGCGTGACGCCGACGAAGGTCTCGCTGTCTTCCGACGAGCTGTTCGTCGGCCTCGATACGAAGGTGCGCATCACCGGCGGCGAAGGCGGCACCGCGCTGACGACGCCGACGACCGTCACGCCGGACGCGATGGGTCAGACGCAGGGTCTCGGCGTCGCGCTCGACGACGACATCGCGAACCAGCTGCTCGCCGGTCTGTGGTCCGCGGATGCGTTCGACATGTCGATTGCCATCGATACGATTCCGGCGCTCGGCGCGCTGCTCGATGACGACGCGCGCACCATCGACGTCAAGCTCGCGCTGCCGCCGACGGTCTCGACCGCATCGGGCGAGCTCGAGCTCGCGATCGGCGACGCGATGCTCACGATCCGCGACGAGTTCGGCACCGAGGTCCAGTCGATCGCGCTGTCGCTGCGCACGACGCTCGAGGCGGAGCCGAGCCAGTCGGGCAAGATCCTGCTGACGGTCGGCACGCCGACGGTCTACGCGCAGGTCGTCGCGGAGAGCGCGGCGGTCGACGAGCCGCTCGAGGATTCGCAGGTCGAGGCGATCGTGACCGGCGCGTGGGGTCTCGTCAGCGTGAAGGCGGACGACGCGCTGTCGAACCTGCCGCTGCCGACGATCGCCGGCGTCCAGCTCGGCGCCCCGACGGTCGAGGCCGGCGACGGCTTCGTGCTCGCCGACATCCCGCTGCAGTGAGCTCTCAGGCGGCGCGCAGGACGAGCACCGCGACCTCGGCCTCGGTGCCCTCGCCAAACCGCCTCGTCACGCCGGAGAATCCGACGCCCGGGGTCACGTAGAGCGTCGTATCGCCGAACTGATACATGCCGCGGCGATAGTTGAGCCCGATCTTCTTCATCAGCCGATCGGTGATGCCTTTGACGTAGAGCTGGCCGCCGTGGGTGTGGCCGCTCATCACGAGGTCGGCGTTGCGCTCCGCGAGCCGAGGCGCGGCATCGGGCGCGTGACACAGCACGAGCTTCGTCATCTTCGCGGGCGCATCCGCGAACGCCGCGTCGAGGTCGTCGTGCTTCGTCACCGGATCGTCGACGCCGACCATCGCGAGCGGCGCACCGTTCACCTCGGCGATCGTCGTCTGGTTCTTCAGCACCTCGTAGCCGTTGTGCTTGAGCGCGGCCGCGACGCCCGCTCCCCAGGTGAAGTAGTCGTGATTGCCGAGCACCGCGAGCACCCGCTTGGCGCGGAGGCCGCCGAGCTGCTCGCGCACGAGCTCGGCCTCGTGGCGGCGCCAGCACACGTAGTCACCGGTGAGGACGACGAGGTCGGGCTTGGCCGCGTTGGCCGCGTCGATCGCGGCTCGCACGTGAGAGGCCGGCGTCATGTTGCCGACATGAATGTCGGACAGCTGGGCGACGCGAACGCCGTCGTGACGAGGATCGAGCCCCTTGATGCGGACCTCGTGCTCCGAAACCCGCGGAGGCAGTGGTGGCATTGCCAGCCACTGTGGCCCCTCCCGACGACGTTCGCAACGTGCCGGAATAGGCGCCCTCGGCGGGGATGTTTCACCGGGACCCACGGGTTCGGATTGCGGAGCGATACCAAGGATGACAGCATTGGAAGCAATGGCAGCGGCCGCTCGCCCTCCTGGTATCGGGGACGCTCGCGTGCCCTGCCCGCTCTGCGGTGGCCTCATCCACCCCGTGGCGGGTCGGTGCAAGCACTGCAAAGAGGACCTGACGCAGTTCCGCGCTGGCCGCCCGCAGGCCGCCGCTGCACTACCCGCGCTGAACGGCGCGCGCACGGCCGTCGCCGCGCAGACTGCGGTGCCGGCGTACATCCCTGGCACGAACGGGCACGCACCGGCAGCCAATGGCGCGCCCGCGGCCGTCGTTCCGCCCGCGCACGAGAGTAGCCAGCCGATCTTGCCGCCGCGTCCGACCGGACGCTCGATGCGCGCCCAGCAGCCGCGTGCCGCGTGGAAGAGCTGGCCGATGCTCGTCATCGCGATCGCGGTCGTCGCGATCGTCGTCGCCGTCGTCATCATGATCCTGCCGCAGGACAAGCCGAAGACGGGCGCGCGCAAGCTGCCGCCGACGCCGGCGCCGGAGCGGATGGAGACCAACCCGCTGCCTCCGAAGGCGAGCCAGATCGATCCGTGGAACCAGCCCGACACGCAGCCGGCGCCTGTCCAGCCGCCGCAGCCGCAGCCGGCGCCAAACGACCCCGACGATCTGTTCGGCGGTCTCAACGGCGCCGGTGGCCTCTCGGGCGGCGGCGCGGGAGCGGTGATGCTCCACGTCGTCGACAAGGTCTGCACGAAGCTCAAGGACTGCCCCGATCTCGATCAGACGCTGATCTCGACGACGTGCGATCAGCTGAAGGCGTTCCCGAAGCCGCCGCTGCCGGCGAATTGCCCCGCGGCGCAGCGCTGCCTCGACGCCGTCGACAGCCTGTCGTGCAACAGCGCGACCGGTACGAGCCCGCTGACGGTCATGTACCAGATCAGCGAGTGCACCGCGGCGCTCACCGACTGCTAAGGGCGAGCCTGCGAGCCCGTTCCGTACAGGCGAGCGTTTCGCGAGCCGATCATAGAAGGAGGCTGCAGACGTAGAGCGAAGCTCTACGGCCTACAGGCTCCTTACGGCTGGGCGCAGTCGTCGGGACAGATCAGGTAGTCCTCGACCGGCGAGCACGAACCGTCACCGCACGACGGATAGCTCGCGTCGCACGGCGCGCCCGGCGGGCACATCGGTTGGCAGCGCGCAAAGCAGTCCGGATCGGCGCAGCCCGCGAGGCCGTCGCCGTCGGTGTCCACGGTCGCGCGCATGCAGCGATCCGCCGGATGCACGGCTGACTCGAACACGCGCGCCCAGGTATCGGCGGCGTTCGCGCCCGTGTGATTGCCGCTGAACGTGACCGCCGCGTGATGGATCGCGTCGTACGCGAGCACGTGGCGCGAGCGCGCCGGCGGCAGCACGACCGCGCTCTGCTCGGTCCACGTATCGCCCGCGAGCTCCCAGCTGTCGGCGACGTTCGACTGCGCGAGGCCGCCGACGAGCAGCGCCGCGCGGCGGAACGGATCGTAGACGAGCGCGTGCTGCGTGCGCCGCGTCGACGGGCCGGTTTGCGTGACGAGCTGCCACGTCGAGCCGTCCCACGCCCACGTGTCGTCGAGCGCGGTGAACGTCGCGTCGTAGCCGCCGAACAGCACGACCTTGCCGCGCGCCGGATCGAACGCGAGTTGCTCGCCCGCGCGCGGCGATGGCGACGTCGCGGGGTTCGCCTTCGTCCACGTCGTGCCGTCCCACTCCCACGTATCGGCGAGCACCGTCTGGCCGTCCGCGCCGCCGAACAGCACGACGCGCTTGCGCAGCGGATCGAATGCGAGCGCCGTCGCGAAGCGCGCCGAGGGCTTCGTCGCCGGCTTCGGATGCAGCCAGCGATCGCTCGCGAGCTCCCACGTGTCGGCGCGCAGCGTGTTCGTGTTGTCGGTGCCGCCGAAGATCACGACGCGACCTCGCGCGCCATCGAACGTCGCCGCGTGATCGCGCAAGGGCGGCGGCGACTGCAGCGGCGCGACCTTCAGCCAGTTGAAGCCGTCCCACTCCCACGTATCGGCGAGGCTCGCCAGCGTGCCGTTCGGCGCAGCACCGCCGAACAGGACCGAACGCCCACGATAGGCGTCGTACGTGAGCGTCGCGGCGATCCGCGGCGGCGGTGAGCGAGTCGCCGTGACTGACGACCAGTTCGTCGTGAAGCGCCAGATCTCCGGAGGCTGCACGTCGCTCGCGTCCATGCCGCCGAACATCACGCCACGGTTCTCGCGCGTGTCCCACACCATCGCGTGAGCCGCGCGCGCGATGGGTCCGCTGGCATCTGCGGGCGCCCATGCCGTGCCGTTCCAGGTCCACGTATCGTTGTAGCGAACGTTCGTCCGCCGCCCGCCGAACATCACGATGCGACTGCCGGCGAGGTCGGTGACCATCACGTGATCGGCCCGCAGCGGCGGCGGATTCATGACCGTCTGCTTCGCCCACGTCGTGCCATTCCACAGCCACGTGTCGGCCTGCGCGGTGCCCGCCGCGTTCTCGCCGGCGAACAGCGCGATCTTCTGCGATACCGGATCGTACGCGAGCGCCGCATCGACCCGCGGTCCCGGCGACGTAGCCGGCGTGATCTGCGTCCACGTCGTGCCGTTCCACTCCCACGTGTCGCCGAACGCGCCGACGCCGAAGCCTCCGTAGAGCACGACCTTGCCGCGGCTCGGATCGAACGCCATCGCGGCCTGCGAGCGCCCCGGCGGCGACACCGCAGGCGTGCGCTCCGTCCACGTGACGCCGTCCCACTCCCACGTATCGGCGAGCCGCACCGTGCCGTCGTAGCCTCCGAACAGCACGACCCGCTTTCTCTGCGCGTCGTAGGCCATCACGTGACCCTCGCGCGCGCTCGGCGATGCTGCCGGATCGACGCGCCGCCACTGCCCGATCTCGTCGTCCCACAGCCACGTCTCGGCGACGCGAATCGTGTCGCGTGCGCCGCCGAACATCACGGTGACGCCGCGCGCCTCGTCGAATGCCATCGCGTGGTTCGCGCGCACCTCGCTCGCGGCGGGCGTCTCGTCGCGCCACAGCTCGATCTCGAACGTGCAGCGCGACGTACAGCCATCGCCCGACACGCCGACGACGCCGCTGTCGCATTCCTCGCCCGAGACGACGTCGGTGACCTCGTTGCCGCACGTCTCGTCGGAGCGACAATCCGCAGCGCAACCATCGCCGTATGCCTGGTTGCCGTCGTCGCACGTCTCGCCGTACGCGATGTCCTCGATGCCGTTGCCGCAAGCGACCTCGTGACACGCGCCGCCCGCGCACGTGCCGGCATCGAATGCGCTCGTCGCGCACATCTCGCCATCCGCCTTGCCGTCGCACGCCGCCGCGGCCTCGGGCGACGCGCAGCCGCCGGTCGTGCACACGTTGCCGGCCGGGCATAGCTGGTCACCGCACGGCACCAGGTTCGACCCGATACATCCCGCCGTGCTCGCGAGCAGCGCCAGAGCCCACCGACCGAGCATGCCTCTATCTTACTAGCCTGCCGTCTCGGGGTAGGCTTCCGCCGTGACGTTCCAACGCCCACCCTTCGAGATCATTCGCGATCCACGCGAGATGCGCGCTCGCGTCGAGGACCTCCGCCGTGACGGCCGTCGCATCGCCGTCGTCCCGACGATGGGCGCCCTCCATGAAGGACACCTCTCGCTGCTCCGCGCCGCGCGGGCGCGCGCCGACATCCTGATCCTCACGATCTTCGTCAATCCGACGCAGTTCGGGCCGAACGAGGACCTCTCGAAGTACCCGCGCGACGAGGCCGGCGATATCGAGAAGGCGCGCGCATGCGGCATCGACTTCGCGTTCTGCCCCGAGGCCGCCGCGATGTACCCGCCGGGAGCGCAGACCTACGTCGAGGTGCGGGAGCTGCAGAAGCCGCTGTGCGGGGCGAGCCGCCCGGGTCACTTCGCCGGCGTCGCGACGATCGTGACGAAGCTGTTCCACATCACGAAGCCTCACCTCGCCGTGTTCGGCGAGAAGGACTACCAGCAGCTCGCGATCATCCGCCGCATGGTGCGCGACCTCGACTTCGACATCGAGATCGTCGGCGTACCGATCATGCGCGAGGCCGACGGGCTCGCGATGTCGTCGCGCAACGCCTACCTCTCCCCCGAGCAGCGCACGGCCGCGCTCGCGCTGTCGAAGGGGCTCGCAGCCGCCGAGGCCGCATTCAAAGCGGGCGAGCGCGACGCCGCGGCGCTCGTCGCCGCCGCCCGTGCACCGCTCGAGGCCGAGCCGCTCGCGCGCATCGACTACCTCGAGCTACGCGACGCCGACGAGCTGACGCCGCTCGCGACCGTGACCGGCCGGGCCGTGATGGCGGTCGCAGCGTTCGTCGGGACGACGCGGCTCATCGACAATCGCGTCCTCGAGGTCTAGGTATCCGACATCCACGGCGTGCCTCGCCGTATCTCGCCGTCGAGAACCGCACTTCACAGGTTGCCTGCAGACGGTGGCAACGCTGCCAGACGCGCCGCGTGGCATCGCGCTTGCTGAAGCTCCGGACCGGCCGTCGGCTGGGAGGAGTCGACATGCGTCGAATCGCTATGGGTCTAGTTATCCTGGGAGTCACTGCATCGATCGCGCACGCGCAACCCGCACCGACCGCGACGCTCGCGGTCGTCGAGAAGAAGCCCGCGGAGAACGCGCTCTACGCCGAGCTCGGCGGCAACGGCGCCTGGTACTCGATCAACTACGAGCGCTTCATCAGACCCGACGCCGCGGTGCGCGCCGGTCTCATGTACATGAGCATCTCGGTCAGCGCGGGCAGCGGCCAGAACAGCGCGTCGTCGAGCGGCACGTGGATGACGATTCCGCTGATGTTCGAGTACCTCGGCGTCCACGCGGGCCCGCACGCGCTCGAGCTCGGCGCCGGCGTGTCGATGATGTACTTCTCGGGCAACGCGTCGACGTTCGATGCGACCGCGATGAGCTCGGGCGTCGTCCCCGTCGGCACCGCGACGATCGGCTACCGCTACTCGAACCCGAGCGGCGGCTTCATCTTCAAGGCCGGCTACACGCCGCTCATCTTCGTGACGACCGAGCAGAAGGACATCTTCCACTGGGGCGGCATGTCGTTCGGCTATCGCTTCTAGCGCTTCGGCCGATCGATCTTCAGGCGATCGAGCAGCGACGTGATCCAGCCGCGGCGCTCCGCCGGCGGAGCCTCGGCAGCTTGCAGCGGCGGCGGTGATGCTTCCATCTCGATCACCTGCTCGGGCGCCGCGGCCGGCTGGACCGGCTGGGTCGTCGGATGCGTGATGGGGACCGATGCAGGCGTACGCCGACGCTGCTTGTTGGGCCGCGCTTCGAATGCCTGCAGGACCTCGAACGTCGACGTCACGGTCTCGTACTCGTCGACCTCGGCGAGATCCTCGCCGAGCACGTCGGCGACGATCACGGTCTCGTTGTCGTCGCCGCCGCGTTCGTTCGCGAGCGCGATCATCGTCTCGCACGACTCGCGCGGCGGGCTGCTCGTCAGGATCTGGCGCAGCTCGTCGTCGGTGATCTGGTTCGTCACGCCGTCCGAGCACAGCATCAGACGGTCGCCGCGCCGCAGCTCGAGCCGGCCGATCGCGACGCGCACGTCGGGCGCGAGGCCCACCGCCTGGAGGATCACGTTCTTGCCGGGCGCCTTGCGCGCGTCGGCCTCCGACATCACGCCCTGATCGACGAGCATCTGCACCATGCTCTGGTCGCGCGTGACCTGGCGCAGCCGGCCGTTGCGAAGCAGGTAGCCGCGCGAGTCGCCGACCTCGGCGATGAACGCCTCGGTGCCCTTGATCATGATCGCGGTCAGCGTCGCGCCCATGCCGTGACGTTCGGCGCTGCGCGCGGCGTTGTGGACGCGGCGGTTCGCGCGCAGCACCGCCTCCTCGAGCTGCTTGTGGGTCGGCGCCTTCGCGTCCTGCGTCAGCTCGCGCTGAAGCGACTCGAGCACGAGCGCGCTCGCCACCTCGCCTGCCTGGTGACCGCCCATGCCGTCGGAGACCGCGAGCAGCACGCCCTTGTGACCGACGTCGAGCGTGTGGTCGGCGCCCTGCAGATCGATCACCGTTCCCGACTCGAGCTCCGTGATCGAGCACGCGTCCTCGTTCGTCTTGCGGGCTCGACCGACGTCGGTCTGCGCGCAAACCAGCACCTTCACGGCTGGCGCCCTCGGGTCCACGGATCCATCGTATCAGGCTCGCGGGTGGGCTGGATGCCTACCCGCTACGCCGCACGCGCGATGGTGGAGAGCTTGCCGGCGAGCCCCTGCCGATAGAATCGGCGCAGCTCGTCGAGCATCTCGGGAATCCGCCGAGGCGCGACATACGTCGCCTCGAGGTACGCCGCATAGCGCTGCGCGTTGTCGTTGGCCGCGCGGTAGCGGTCGCGCTCGTCGCCGTCGAGATCGGGCTCGTAATCCGGGTCGTCGAACAGCCGCTCGCGCAGCGTCTTGCTCTGCACCTTGTCGGGCGCGGTCGCGAGCAGGCACGTGACGTACTTGTCGACCTCGGCCTGGAGCTCGAGCTCGAGCTGCGTCACCGGCCGCTCCGCGCGCGCAGCAGATGGCGTAGATGAAGTGGCTCACGCCTTCGACCGCGAGCAAGAAGTCGCCGAGGTTGTGCGCGCCCAGGCGCCGCCCCGGATCGTGCGCCGCAAGGTTTGCGAGCACGGCGGGATGGATGAACAGCGCGAGCGCCATCTCGCCCGCGTCCTCGCACACGAGCAACTGCTCCCGGGGCCGGCGCTGCGGCGCGACCTTGTCGCGCGTGGGCTCGTCGATGACGAAGTCGTCGACCTCGACCCCGGTTGTGACGCGGTACAGCGACTCGAGCCCACGCTGTACGCGGGCCAGCGTCCGCACTACTGGATCACCTTGTGGTCGACATCGACCAGGACTCCCAGCGCGCGCAGCTTCTTCTCGATCCACTCGTCGCGCGTGCGCAGCCACATCTCGTAGAGGCGACTGACATCCGGAGTCGCGAAGTCCGTTCGCTTGCGGACCTCCGCGAGCACGTCGACAAAGCGCGGGAACTTGTCCGCGAGCTCTTCGTAGACCTCGGTCAACGACTTCGCTCCCGCGAACGTCCGTGCGAGTTGCGCGTAGGCGTTCTGGCCGATGCCGACGTAGTAATCGACATCGACCAGCGAGCGGTTCAGCGAGTCTGCGAAGAACCCGGCGACATACAGTGACGTGTCGCCAACTTGTTTGAGGGTGCGTACGCGCTCGCCCGGATCCACGCCGGGTTGGGCGAGCTTGGGACCGAGGGCATCGTCCATGAGACGGGCCCGGGTCATCTCGCCCAGGAGGCCGACCAGGTACCAGCTCGCAGGCTCGCTGGCTTCGAGGTCGACCACGTTCAGCGCGTCCGTCACCACCTCGTGGAAGAACTCATCCACCGAAGAGGCCAACGTGACGTCCATGATCTGACTTTTCATAGTCCCGGACGCCCGGGCAAGAACCTCACGGATTGCGAGCGGTTGGAAATGCTCCCGCGAGACCCTCGTTGTTCAGAAATCCTGGCGCCCGAGCCCCTTGCGCTGCGCCAATTTAGGTCTTATCCAGACGGCCGTTAGCAGTCGCCCGAGGTGAGTGCTAACAAAATTCCCGCCACTTCGAGGAGCAAGACATGAACGTTCGTCCGCTTCAGGATCGCATCCTGGTTCGTCGCGTCGAGGAGGTCGAGAAGACCCGCGGCGGCATCATCATTCCCGACTCGGCCAAGGAGCGCCCGCTCGAGGGCAAGGTCATCGCCGTGGGCTCGGGCAAGCGCCTCGAGGACGGCACGCTCGTGCAGCTCGACGTCAAGGCGGGCGATCGCATCCTGTTCGGCAAGTACGCCGGGACCGAGATCAAGGTCGACGGTGTGGACCACATCATCGTGCGCGAGGACGAAGTCCTCGGCGTCATCGAGTCGTAAGGAAGAGGGAGAACGCCAATGGCTGCCAAGGACATCATTTTTGACGAGAAGGCGCGCGCGCGCGTCCAGACGGGCGTCGACACGCTCGCGAACGCGGTGAAGGTCACCCTCGGCCCGCGTGGCCGCAACGTCGTGATCGAG
>JABFXX010000027.1 GCA_013368795.1 Kofleriaceae bacterium | reverse complement strand
GATGCCGCCGCCGACCTCGACGAACGCCTCCTTGTCCTTGCCGAACACGCGCTCCTCGGTCATCGCCGCCCACAGCTCGGCCTGCTCGGTCTTGCCGATCTCGTCGTCGTGCTTGCTCGCGGTCTTCTTCGCGTCGGTGACGCCTGCCCAGAAGTTCGCCGCGCTGTTGCTCACGTGCGTCAGGTTGCGGAACGCACCGTAGTGGATGAGCTGCATCGCGTTGACGGTGTCGTGCGCCGCCGCCTTGAGGAACACGTTGAAGCCGCCGCGCGCCGACAGGCCCCACGTCTCCCAGCCGGCGCCGAACCCGACCTCGATACCGAGCTCCATGTGCGCCGAGCGCTGCGCCGAGCCCTTGACCGTGAAGTAGCAGAACGCGCCATGCGTCGCCGGGATCTTGAGCTCGACCTCGAGCGTGGTCTCGTCGCCGACCTGCGGCGTCGCGGCGTCGATCAGCTTGCCGACCATCTCGAGGCCCTTGCCCGCGCTCGGCGCCTCCATCGCCTGCCGCAGCATGCGCTTGCCGAACTTCTCGCCGTCCTTCTCGCGCTCGTCGAAGCCCTTGTCGACCTTCTGCGAGATGACGTCGTTGTTCTTCGCGTCCTGGGCATTCGGATCGGCCGCGATGTCGGCCTTGACGTAGGCGTTCTTGAGCTCCTGCGCCTTGTCGTGGAAGTCCTTGAGCACGGTCGGCTTTGCCGCCTTCACCGCCGACGTCGCGGCCTTGCTCGCGGCGGTCTCGTTCTTCTTGTTCGCCGGATCGTTGCGCAACACCGCCCATGCCGCGGCGGTGCCCGAGTCGTGGAGCGGCTTCTCGACATTGACCGCCGCGTTCGTCTGCGTGAGCAGGTCGCCGGCGAACGTCGTCATGATCTCGCGCAGCTCCAGCTTCGCCGCTTCGTGCGTCAGGATGTGCGCCTGGGCGGTCTGATACTCGAACTCCGCCTTCTTGCCCTGTGCACCGCCGCCGCTGCCGCGCTTCTCGGTGATCGCCGCGTCGGTCATCGCGTGACCCTTCGCGCGCGCCGCCTCCTTCATCTTCGCGTGGAACTGTTTGAACTGCGTCGAGCGGAACCAGCCTGTGCCGTGGGCGCCGAGGCCGTGCTCGAGATACGTCTTCGTCTCCGAACGAATCTCCTCGGCCACCTTCGTGACGGGCGCGTTGACCGCGCTCTCGAGTGTCTGGTTGTTGTCGTGGCGCGCCTTGATCTCGTCGCCCACGCCGGTCGTCGCGGACGACGAGACCTTCGCCTTCGCCGCGTTCACGACGCGATCCTTCGTCGTCTGCTTCTCGACGTCGACGGCGAGCGTGGTCTCGATCTCCTTGGCCTTGGTGTCGATCAGCTTCTTCGCCTCGGATGCGACCTTCTCGAGGTGCTTCTGGCGGTCCGCTGTCTTGAGGCTGACGCCAACGCCGACCTTGAACGCCGGATCGGCTGCCTGCTTGAGCGCGGCGCCGTGCTGCTTCACTTGCTTGCCGGCCTCTTCCGTCGCGACGCCCGCCGCCTCGTCCCAGGCATCGCTCTCGGAGACGAGCGTGTCCGCCTTGAGGTCCGTCTTCTCGCCCGCATGCTGCGACGCATCGATGCTCTGCTGCACCGCGACCCGCGCACTCTCGAGGATCTGCTTCTTCTGCGCGTTGACGACCTTCGTCATCTTCGCGCTCAGGTTGTCCGTCAGCTCCTTCGTCGCCGCGTCCACGAGGTCGGTCAGGACCTCGTCCTTCTTCGTCTGGAGCCAGCTCTCGCGCTCCTCCTTCGTCTCCGACAGGAGGTCGCGTTTCGCCTGCGTGCGCATCAGCGCACCGACCTGCGCCTGGTTGCGATCGACCTTCGCATTCGATCGCTGGAGCCGCCGCTGCGGCTCGGGTGCATTCCCCCCTCCACCGACCCCACCCTGCTGTGCCTTCTGCGAAACGCTCGTGGGCGGCATCCCACGATGAGAGCGGGTTTCGCCCATCGCCCTCAAGGTATGGGTGGGGTAGCCACAATCACTTTCCACACGCTGCGCCCGCCGCGAACCTTCCCTCGCGCGCGCTCTTTTCGCCTCACTTGCGCGCGACGCGGCCGCCGAGCGTCAGGTACCGGCCGCTCTTCGCGCTCGTCCGCTCGCGCCAGCTCGTGCGCGCGCGCAGCGGCTGGTCCTTCCAGCTCGCGAGCTGCATCGATTTGTCATCCGAGCGCGGCGCGTTCGGCCCACCGCGCACGATCGACGCGTACGTATCCTTCGCCGCCGCGAGCTTCGCGGTCGCGCTCGCCAGCGCCTCGCGGGCCGCGGTCGCGCGCGTCTCGGCGGCGTACCAGCGCTCCTGCGTGTTCGCGAGCTGGCCGCGGAACTCGGCTGCATCGTACGTATCGAAGCCGAGGCGATGCCGATCGACCGCCTTCGCCCGCGTCACCTCGTACGCGCTCTGCAGGACCTCGACGTTCGCATCCGCCAGCTCGACGCGCCGCTCGTAGAACGCGATGCGCGCGCGCTGCCACTCGGCGGTCGCCGCATTGACGCTCGTGATCGCCGCGCGCCGATTCTGCTCGTACTGCGCCATCGCGGTCGCCCACTCGTCGCCACTCGCCGCCGGCGCCGGTCCGACCTGCATCGGCTTCGGCGTCGCGGCAGCGCGCGCGTTCGTCAGCGCGACCCGCGCCGCCGTGCGCTCCGCGTCGGCCTTCGCGACCTCGGCCGCATGCTCGCGGTCGAGCTGCGCCCGCTCGGCATCGGGCACCGTCTTCCACTCGTTATCGGGAACCAGCACGTACGACTTCGCGCAACCCACCGCCGTCAGCACAAGGAGAACGAAGAAAGCTCGCATTGCAGCCATTATCGCGAACCCTCGCGCCCGGCTCCGTGGCCTGCGCCGCACTTTTCCGCGGCGCCTACTGTGCCGCGCGCGCCGACATCGGAGCCGTCGCGAATTCTCCTGCGATCGCGCGAGCTACTGCGGCTCCGACGAGCACCGCCGATGTGCGCATGTCGAAATCAGAATCGCGTGAGACGCGAAGCGAGATCGATCACGCGCCCGTATCGAGCGAACTTACGGCGTCGACGCGGACGCGGTGCTCGGCGAGCCCGACTGCGCGGTGCGCGGCGGGTCGCGATAGACGAACAGCGTCTTCACCGAGCGCACGTCCGAGTTCTCGCGCGCGACGATCGTGACCATGTTCGAGCCCGGCCACAGCGGAAGGTCCGTCGAGAACTCGAGGCTCTTCTTGTCCTTGCCGCCGCGGTTCGAGCGATAGAACACCTTGCGGTTGTCGATCTTGGCGCCGCGGTTGTCGACGAAGATGTAGACGTCCTCGACCTTGGTCTCGTCGCTGATCGTGCCCTGGAGCTTGTAGCTCTCGCCGCTCGTCTCGAGGTCACGCGCGGTGAGCGCGATCGTCGGCGGCGTCGAGTTCCAGTACGGCTGGTACGAGCTCGTGCCCGAGCCGCCGTCGCTGAGCGAGGCGCGCGGGATGAAGCCGACCTTGCTGCCGCCCTGGGTCAGCTTGACCTTGGCGTACGGGCCGTAGAAGCCGAGCACCGAGTAGGAGGCGCCCTTCGCGGCACTGCCGACGACCGACGAGTCGTCCGAGGCGCCCGCGCGGATCGCGATCGCCTGCTTCGTCGTGACCTCGCCCTTCGTCGGCTCGCCCTTGATGCCGGGCGAGACCTTGAAGTGCAGCTTGTCGCTGGCCTGGACGTCGAGGTCGCTGTCGTACGCGACGAGCTCGAGCACCATCTCGTCGGCCTTGAGGGTCGCGTCGGTGGCGAGCGGGAACTCGATCTCCTTGGTCTGGCCCGGAGCGATCGCGTCCTTGAGCTCGGCGCGCGATTTTTCGAGGACGACGCCGTCACCGGTCGCGTTGCGGAGGAGGACGGTCGCTTCGTGCGTCGGGCCCTGGCCGGTGTTCTTCACCGAGACCTGGAGCTTGTACTTCTCGCCGCGCTGGACGAGACCGTCGCCGTTGCCATCGTCGACGAGCTGCCACGAGTAGGCGAAGACCGGCTTGGGAAGGGCCTCGATCTTGACCTCGCTCGCCGAGACGTGAGCGGGCGCGTTGCGCGCCTCGCGCATGTCGACCGTCAGGCGGTCGACGCGGTCGAGCGCGTCCTGCGGAACCTTGACCTTCGCGGTGAACGTCTTGGTCTCGCCGGGCGCGACCTTGCCGATCGGCAGCTCGACGTCCTGGAACGTGCCGTCGTCGGCCTGCAGGCGCGGCAGCACGCGGTAGGCGGCGCCGGTGCCGGTGTTCTTCACGGTCGCGGTGACCGCGAGCTCGGAGCCCGCCTTCACCGGGCCGGTCGCGTTCGTCGTGATCGAGACGTCGAGGTTCGCGGGCGCGGTGTCCGCAGCCGTCGGCGCCGACCAGTCGACCGCGATCGTGCCGAGCGCGGCGACGAGCTTCTTCTCCTCGTCGGCGCGGAAGCGCTGGATGACCTTCGACGCGCCGGCGATGAGGCGCGGGCGCGACGACGCGGTCACGCCGGAGACGACCTCCTTGGCGAAGCGCATCTCGAAGTCCTCGACGATCTCGTCGTCATCGGGCTCGTCGTCTTCCGACGGCGGCGCGGTCGCCGGCTGCTCGCCGACGGCAGGGGTCGTCTTCTTGCGCTCGACGAGGAAGGGAACCTCGTACGCGGGCTTGTCGCCGTCCTTGGCGTACGTCGAGACGAGGTGCGAATCGAGATCCTTCTCGCCCCACGTGTGCGTCGGCGAGAGGAGGCGAACGAAGTCGCTCGGCGAGTCGTTCTTGTCCGGCACGTACATCCGGTGGAGCTGGATGTCGGGGACGATGCCGAGGTTCTGGATCGAGCGGTCGCCCGGGGTCAGATACTGGGCGATCGTCAGCTTGAGCTTGCTGCGGTCCTCGTTGTCGTAGAGCTCCTGAACCGAGCCCTTGCCGAACGTGCGCGTGCCGATGATGACCGCGCGGTCGAGGTTCTTGAGCGCGCCCGCGACGATCTCCGATGCGGAGGCCGAGCCGTTGTTGACGAGCACGGCGAGCGAGGACGTCGTGTCACCGAATCCGCGCTCGGCACGGCGTGCCTCGCGATCGCGACCGGAGACGGTCGTGACGACGGTGCCCGAATCGACGAAGAGGTCGGAGAGCTGGACGGCTTCCTCGAGGAGGCCACCCGGGTTGTAGCGGAGGTCGAGGATCCACGAGGTCGCGCCCTTGCCGCCCATGTCGCGGATCGCCTCGGCGACGTCGGACGCGATGCCCTTCGAGAACTGCTTCACCTTGATGTAGCCGACGCCCTTATCGAGCAGCTTGTACTCGACCTGCGAGACGCGGATGACATCGCGGATGAGGTCGAAGCGCATGAGGCCTTCGTTGCCCTTGCGCTCGACCCACAGCGTGACGCCGGTGTTCGGCTTGCCGCGCATGCGATCGACGGCCTCGTTCGAGGTCATGTTCTCGGTGAGCTCGTTGTTGATCTTGACGATGTGATCGCCGGCCTTGATGCCCTTCTCCGACGCCGGCGTGTCCTTCATCGGCTTCACGACGGTGAGCTTGCGATCGACCATCCGGATGACGATGCCGAGGCCACCGAACTTGCCGGAGGTCGATACGTCCATGTCGCGCGCCGCCTCGGGGTCCATGAGGATCGAGTGCGGGTCGAGCGTCGAGAGCATGCCGTTGACGGCGGCGTACTCGACCTTCGCGAGGTCGGCGCCGCCGTTCATGTTCGTCTCGATGAAGCGGAAGATGCGCTTCAGCTTCGCCGACAGGCGCCACGGCGAGTCGACATCGTCGGTCTCGAAGACCTCGCGCTTGTCGTTGACCGCGATCGCGACCTTGTTGCGCGCGAGGTCGGGCTCGACGAGGACTTCGGGGATGTTGTACTGGACGCTATCGAGCGCCGCGTAGAGCATCTTGCGCGGCTCGATGCGCGCCGGGTCGACGTAGCGCTCCTTGATGCGCACGAGGACGAGATTGAAGATCTTGAGCGCCGACAGGTCGTGGCGCATGTTGCCAGCCTCGCCTGGAGCGGCACGAACCTCCTGGGTTTCTAGGCCCAGCGAGACGACACCCTCAGGGGACTGGCGGACGACCGTCAACACCAGCGCTGCGATCCCGGCCGCCACCACGAGGGCCAGGTTCAACCTGCTTCGCATATCGTTCGATTATAGGGGGCAACATCCGACACGCCAGGCGAGTTCGACCTCAGTGAACGTCTGCCAACGCGCTGCCTGTGGTGGTGGCATGTAGTATGGTCCTTCGGGAAGTAGATGGCCGAGCAGAAGAAATCAGGCGGCCGCAAGAAGAAGGCGGACGTCATCGACGTTGGCGAGCCGGCAAACAAGGAATCCTCCGAGGAGAACGAGGAGGAAGCCGAGGAGAAGGAAGACTCCGAGGAAGGCCTCGACGCGGACCTCGCAAACGCAGCAATCGATGTCAGCACCGGTGATGACGAGGCGCTCGACGTCGAGGAGCCCAAGGTCTCGGCGAAGGACGCGTCGCTCGCCCGCCGCGATCCGCTCGCGGCGTACATGCGCGAGACGCGGCGCTACCCGCTGCTGACTCCCGAGGAGGAGCACGACCTCGCGGTCCGGCTCGTCGAGCATCAGGACACCGGCGCCGCGCGAAAGCTGATCGAGGCGAACCTCCGGCTCGTCGTGAAGATCGCGTACGAGTACCGGCGCGCGCACAAGAACCTGCTCGACCTCGTGCAGGAAGGAAACATCGGCCTCATCCAGGCCGTGTCGAAGTTCGACCCGTACCGCGGCGTGAAGCTGTCGAGCTACGCGGCGTTCTGGATTCGCGCGTACATCCTCAAGTTCATCCTCAACAACTGGCGCCTCGTGAAGATCGGCACGACGCAGGCGCAGCGGAAGCTGTTCTTCAACCTCCGCAAGGAGCGCGAGAAGCTCGAACAGCTCGGCTTCCAGCCGACGACCGCGCTGCTCGCCGAGAAGCTCGACGTTCCCGAGAAGGAAGTGATCGAGATGGAGCGCCGGCTCGCCGCACCGGAGGCGTCGCTCGACGCGCCGATGGGCGGCAGCGACGACGAGGGCACGCGGACGCGGCTCGATTACATTCCGTCCGACGAGGATCGCCCCGACCGCACGGTCGCGCAGAACGAGTTCGCGCAGCTGCTGCGCGGCAAGCTCGAGAAGTTTGCCGAGACGCTGCAGGGCCGCGAGCAGACGATCTTCCGCGAGCGCTGGCTGACCGAGGATCCGCTGACACTCCAGGAGATCGGCGATCGCTACTCCGTCTCGCGCGAGCGCGCGCGCCAGCTCGAGAAGCGCATGCTCGATCGCCTGAAGAAGTACCTCGAGGCCGAGATGGGCACGGCGGTCGACATCGAAGCCCTGACGCGAGAGTGACGTGATCGCGGACGAGCACGGTGCGATCGGCACGCTGTACATCGTCGGCACGCCGATCGGGAACCTCGAGGATCTGTCGCTGCGCGCGGCGCGCGTGCTGCGCGAGGCCGACCTGATCGCCGCGGAGGACACGCGGTCGGCGAAGACGCTGCTCAATCACGTCGACGCGCTCGGCCCGGGCGTCAATCCGGTGCGCCGGCTCATCTCGTACTTCGAGGGCAACGAGGCCGAGCGCGAGGAAGAGCTCTACGACGCACTCGCGCAGGGCCGCGACGTCGCGGTGATCAGCGA
>JABFXX010000605.1 GCA_013368795.1 Kofleriaceae bacterium | reverse complement strand
CTGGCATGCACGCTGCTTCGCTCGTGACTAATCGGGACGCTGGAGCCGAGAGTCCATCTAGCTTGGAAAATCGGAGAACGTCATGTCGATCATCACAACCATTATCGTCGGCCTCATAGTCGGAGCGCTGGCGAAGCTGATCATGCCGGGCAAGGATCCCGGAGGCATCATCATCACGATCGCCCTCGGCATCGCCGGCGCACTGCTGGCGCGGTTGATCGGGCGGGCCGTCGGCTGGTACGAGGCCGGGCAAACGCCAGGCATCATCACCTCCATCATCGGCGCGCTGATCCTGCTCGCGATCTACCGGCTGATCATCCAGAAGCGCAGGCCGGGTGAAGTGTTCCGGCGTGGCCATCACGACACCCGGTGAAGACAACTGCGCATGTGCACACGCGCGCGATGAGGTGTGCAGCTGCGCGGCACGCAGCTCTGCGTTCGCGCGCAAGCGCTGCGCTGCGACTGGTTAGCAGCGCCGTCGCCGCCTGACATGCGCCCGATACGTGCGCGGCGACATCCCGGCCGCCGCGCGGAACGTACGCACGAAGTTCGACAGATCGCCGAACCCGACGTCGTACGCGATGTCCGTGATCGGTCGAGCATCGTCGGCGAGCAGGCGCGCCGCCCGCCGCAGCCGCGCGCGCACGAGATACTGGTGCGGCGTCAGGCCGAGCACGTCCCGAAACACGCGCAGGAAGTGAAACGCGCTGAGCCCGGCCTCGCGAGCGGCATCGTCGAGCGCGATGTCCTCGCTCGCGTGCGCGTCGAGCCACGCGGCCGCACCGACCGCACGCCGGCGATCGCGTGAACCTGGTCGCACACGGCGCGCGGTCTGCGTGACCAGGCCGACGAATCGTTCGGCGAGCTGGATGCCGAGCTCGTCGGCGCCGACGTCGCTGTCGCCCGCGAGCGCCGTACGCGCGAGCTCGGCGAGCACGAGCAGCTTCGCGAGCGGCGGCACGGCACCGATCCGCCACGCCACCTCGCCACCCAGCGTGTCGATCAGCTCTGGCGAGAACTGGAACGACACGCAGTGGTCGCCGTACCCGTGGTCGTGCGTCGCGACGTACTCGCAGCCCGGCCGACCGACGAGCATGGCTCCGGCGACCAGATCGAACGATTTGCCGTCGGGGTGATAGCCGAACGTGCCGGCGTCGACATAGGACAGCGAGTACGCGTCGTGGACCTCGACGCCCGGCTTGTCGCCGGGACCGACCGTGCAGCAGTAGACGACGATCTTCACGTGCTCGCGCTGGAGAACGATCGTCGCCGACATCTCGCTACCATAGCCGATCAGCTGACGACGGCCTCGATGTTGTTGCCGTCGGGATCGATCACGAACGCGGCGTGGTACTTCTCGCCGTAGTCGGGGCGCGGCCCGGGCTTGCCGTGGTCCTTGCCACCGGCGGCGATCGCGGCGGCGTGGAACTCGGCGACTGCCTTGGGACTCGGCGCTTCGAACGCGATATGGACCGGGCCATTCGACGGCGTGCCGACGCCGATCCACAGCCGGACACCGCTTGGCGGGCCGAACCCGGCACTCTTGCTGGCCTCGTCGACGCTGTGCGGCTGGTAGCCAAGCGGACGCAGCGCGTCCGTGTAGAACCGTAGACTCTTCGCGAAGTCGCGAACGCTGATCTGGACGTGATGGAACATGCGGCGACGGTAGCCATCGCCCCGTGACGCGACTTGGAGAATCTTGCTATGGCCCGCCCTGCACGAGCTCGTGCGCGCGAAAGCGCTCGTACGCGATCGAGTCGAGCGGGAAGTCCCAGCTCCCCGCACGATGCACGACGCGCCCGCCGAACCCGGCCTTGAACCGCCGCACGCCGGCAAGTGGATGGAGCTGATGCGTCGGCGCGATCCCGTAGAGATCGTAGCTGGTGCACCCCCGCGAGCGAGCGATCCGGATCGCGGTCCACTGGATCGCGTACGACGCCATTCGCTCGCGATGCTCGTCGGACGATGCGCCGAACAGGTACGTCGCGCGATCGCGGCACAGCGACACGATCGCGGCGGCCGTGACCTCGCGCCGATAGGATGCGAGCAGGAGCACGACGGTCAGCTCGTCGAGCTTGGTGCGTGGCGTCGCAAACATCGCCGCGAAGTGCTCGTAGCCTTGCGCGGCGAACCCGTTACGCCGGGCGGTCGCGCGATAGAGCTCGTAGAACTCGTGCAGGCGGTCGGCGCCGGCGAGCTCGACCCGGATGCCGCTTCGCGCGGCGAGCCGGATGTTGTAGCGAGTCTTCGGCTTCATCGCGGCGAGGAGCTGATCGTTGGTGGCGTTGAGATCGATCTCGATCGTATCCGTCACGAGCACATCCGTCGGCGCCTTGCGCAGCGCGCGCGAGCGCGTGCCCCAGTTCATCCGCATCTCGGCGACCCACGGCTCGGGCTGGCGGAGCCCGTCGGACGCTTGCCATCGCGGGTCGTCGGCGTACGCCGAGTCCCACGGCAGGTCGAAGCGGATGAACGCCACCGACGGTGGAAGGTACGCGCGCAGCGACTCCGATAGCGCCTCGAGGAACGGGCCGCGTTGCTCGGTGTCGGGCCCCCACTCGGGTCCGTACGGCACGTGCGCCATCGAGATGCCATCGGCGATCGGCCGCGTGATCACGAGCAGGTCGCCCCTCGCCGCCGGCGAGCGGTAGTCGGCCGCGAGCGGGATCGAGCCAAGTCGCCGCTTGACCGCGCTCCACCACGCGGTCTGGAACAGGATTCCGGTCGGCAGGAGGTCGCGCGCCGGCTTCGCCGAGACGGAGACGAACATCAATCCTCCTTGCGCGCAGGAGGCGTCACGCCGAGCACACGGAGTCGCCGCACGCCGCCGGGCATGCGCCAGTCGATCTCGTGTCCGACCTGCAGGCCGAGGAGCGCACAGCCGAGCGGCGCGAGCACGGAGATCCTGCCGTCGGTCGTGTTGGCGTCCGACGGGTACACGAGGCGCACCCGACGACGCTGTCCCGTCGTCGTGTCCTCGTATTCGATGTCGCTGTTCATCACGACGACGTTCGGCGGAACGTCGTGCGACGGGAGGACGCGCGCGCGATCGAGCTCGACCTCGAGGGACTCCGCGATGGCGGTGGCGGTTTGCTCGATCAGCCGGCTAAGGCGATCACGATCTTCGACGGAAACAACGATGGGAGGAGACGACATGAGGACCTCGATTCCAAATGGAACGAGGCCGGGCGGCACCATGTCACCCGGCCTCGCGGTGGCCGGGCGCCGGTGAGGGCCCTAGATCCGGAACCCGCAGCCGTCGGCCGGCACGAAGACGCGCGTCGGCGCGACCTCGGTCAGAAACAGCATGCGAGTCATGAATCCCAACCTAGCGCCACGTCTGCGCCCGCGCCATGCGCCAAAGGAGGATCGGCGCTGCGCCTTTGGCGCGATCAGGCCTCGTCGAGCGACGTGATGCCTTCTCTGATCGCATAGCGCACCAGGTCGGCGATGTTGTCGAGCTGGAGCTTTCTCAACATGTTACGGCGGTGCGTCTCGACCGTCTTGATGCCGATGTGAAGCTGGCGCGCGACCTGCCGTGCCGTGCAGCCCTCGGCGAGCAGCTGCAGCACCTCGCGCTCGCGCTGCGACAGATCGGGCGCCGTGCTCGCGACGACGGGCGACGTACGGCGGGCGACGTTCTCGACCACCACACCTGCAATCGCCGGCGCGAGGTAGACGTGTCCAGCGGCGACGGCTCGCAGCGCACGGGCGACTTCGTCGAACGGCGCATCCTTGGCGAGGTAGCCGGACGCACCGGCTTCGAGCATGCCGAGCACGTACCGCTTGTCGATGTGCATCGAGAGCGCCAGGATGCGCGTCGCCGGCGTCTCCTGCCGGATCTGCCGCGTGGCCTCGAGCCCGTTCAGCCCGGGCATCACGACGTCCATCAGGACGACATCGGGCCGCAGCTCTCGGCATTGCTCGAGCGCTTCGCGGCCGTCGCGAGCCTCGGCGACAACCTCGAAGTCGGCCTGGCGCTCGACCAGGCTCCGCAGCCCCTGCGAGAACAGCGTGTGGTTGTCGGCGATGAGGATCCGGATCGTCACGACGTCCCCTTCCTCGCGACTGGCGCGACGATGGTCGCATGCGTCCCTTCGCCGGGCGTGGAGACCAGCTCCAGCCGTCCGCCGATATGTGCGAGGCGCTCGCGAATGCTGAACAGGCCAAACGCGCCCGAGGCACCTGCCTCGACCACGCGACCTGGCAGGAACCCACAGCCATCGTCCTGGACCTCGATCCGCAGCCAGCTTCCCGAGGCGCGGACGCGCACCACCGCAGACCGTGCGCCCGCATGGCGAACGACATTGATGAGGAGCTCGTTCGTCGAGCGGAACACGAGGGCCGTGAGGTCGTCCCCGAGCTCGGGTACCGGCTCGGCGATCACCTCGACGGGGAGCCCATGCTGTGACCGGATGGTGTCGGCGAGCCAGTCGATCGCCGGCCCCAATCCAAGCTCGTGCAGGATCGGCGGGCTGATCTCGAACGTGAGCGTCCGGGTCTTGCGGATGACCTCGGCGGCAAGCTCGCAGACCTGATCGATGACCCGATTCTGCTCGTCATCGCGCGCACAGCCGCGAACGCTCTCGAGGCGGAGCTTGACCAGCGCGAGCTCCTGACCGATGCGATCGTGGAGATAGGTCGCGATGTCCCGGCGCTGGCGTTCCTCGGTGGTCGCGAGCTGCGAGGCCAGTGAACGAAGCTGGTCCCGATACGCTCCCAGCGCGTCCTCGGCCTTGTTGAGCTCGATCACGTCGGCGACGCGCTCCGCGATCGCCTTGAGCAGACGCGACTCCTCGGGAAGAAACGGCGACGACGACTCGGGGAGCGGCCGCTCGGTGTACGCGACCTCGATCGACCCGATCGGTTCCGGACCCGCTCCGATCGCTTGCACCATCATCCACGGGGTCACGCAAAAGCCCGGCGCGGTCCACTGCTGGTCGTTCCAGGTCAGGCGAACGGACGCGAGCTCGGGATACCTCCAGCCGCTTGGAATCTCGTCGACGACGCGCTCGAGAACGCTGGCGATGGGCGAGTGCCGATCGGCAAGCACGCGCGACACGGAGATGAGGCAGCCCAGCTCCTTGGCGCGTTCCGCCAGGTCAGTCGTTCGCTTGCTCTGCCGCCCCGAGGGCTGCCGGATCCGCTGATTCACCATCGTCGGACGGAGGCTAGCATCCTCGTGCGAGGCCGGCGTCACGTCGCACTTCCGCTACGAGCCTCGATGCGTGTGCGCAGATCGATGATCGTCTGAAGCGCGTCCCCGAGCAGCATGTGCGTTCGCTCGGACCGATACAGCGGGTTCGCAACGCCCGAATAGCCGGGCTTCTCGTCGAGGTTACACACCGCGATGGCGCGCGCCTGATGAGCCATGAGGATCGGCATGCCCGAGAGCGGCGTACCTTCGACCTCGAGCGCCGCCGGATTCACGACGTCACACGCGCCGACCACCAGCACGAGATCCGTATCGGGGAACGCGGTATTCGCATCGTCGATCTCGAGGAGCTTCTCGTAGTCGACGTCTGCTTCGGCGAGGAGCACGTTCATGTGGCCCGGCATCCGGCCTGCCACGGGATGGATCGCGTAGCGGACCTCCATGCCTCGCGTCTCGAGGAGCTTGCCGAGGCGCACGACCTCGCCCTGCGCTTGCGCGAGTGCCATGCCGTAGCCGGGAACGACAACCACCTTGCGAGCACCGAGCGCGGCCGTGACGACCGCATCGACACGATCTTCGCGTGAGGTGATCGCGGGCGGACGAGCCGGCTCGCTTGGAATCGGCGGCGGCGCGGCTCGACTTGTCGTCGCGATCGGTCCGCCGAAGAAGATGTTCGCCAGGCTCCGGTTCATCGCGCGGCACATCATGATCGTCAGGATCGACCCCGACGACGCGACGGTCGCGCCGGCCACGATGAGCAGGCGGTTCTCGATCGTGACGCCGCAGAACGCAGCCGCGAGGCCTGCCGTCGCGTTGAGCAGCGAGATCAGCACCGGCATGTCGGCGCCGCCGATGCGCGCGGCGAACAGCGCGCCGAATACCGCGGCGACAACGACGATGCCGACGACCGGGATCATCGGCGTCGTCGCGACGCGATATCGATCGGCAAGTACGACGACGACCAGCAGCAGCACCGCGAGGATCGCGTTGTGTCCGCGAACCTGCGTGGGCATCTGCTTCATGTAGTTCCCGAGCTTTGCTGCCGCGAGGAGACTTGCGCTGAACGTGGCGGCTCCCAGGATGAGACCGAACAGGCCGCTGAGCGCCCCGACGGCGGTCGCGCTCTTCGCTCCGGTCAGCTCGATCGCGGACACCAGCACGGCGGCGACGCCGCCCATCCCGTGCTGGAACGCGACGACCGACGGGATGCTCGTCATGCTCGCGCGGAACGCCATTGCGAGGCCCGCGAGGCTGCCCGCGGCGCAGGCGAGCGCGACCACCCACGGTTGGGTGACGCCCGTGCGAACGAGCACGACGACGATCGCGGCGACCAACGCGAGCGCAGCCGCGTGATTGCCGAAGCGCGCGCCGCGCGGAGTACGGAATCGGCCGATGCCCACGACGAGGAGTGCGATGATTCCGAGGTCGACGATCAGGGCGGTGTTCATGGCTCCGCTCCACGGCGAAACATCCGCAGCATCCGTCCCGTGACGGCGTAGCCGCCGACGAGGTTGAATGCGGCAGCTCCCAGCGCGACGCCACCGACGGCCTGCACCGGCGGCTCCACGTCACCCGCGAACACGAGCAGCGCTGCGATGATCGTGACCGCCGACAGCGCATTCGTCATCGACATCAGCGGCGTGTGGAGCAGCGGCGGAACCTTCGAGATCAGGACGTAGCCGACGGTGAACGACAGCGCGAACACCAGCAGCATGATCAACAGGCCGGTCATCACGCCTCGCGCATCGCGGCGAGCGCGGGCTTGAAGTGGATCTTGCGATCCTTCGTGACCAGCGTGCTCGCGACGAGCTCGTCATTCAGATCGACAGCGCCGCCGTTCTTCAGCAGATTCTCGACGTAGCGATACAGGTTCTCCGCGTAGAGCCACGTGGCGTGCTCCGGCATCCGGCCCGGGATGTTCTGGATACCGCTGACCGTCACGTTGTTGATGACGATCTGCTTGCCGGCCTCCGTGACCTCGCAGTTGCCGCCTTGGTCGATCGAGACGTCGACGATCACCGAGCCCGGCCGCATCGACCGGACCATGTCTTGCGTGATCAGCTTCGGGGCCACGGCGCCGGGCACCAGCGCACTGCAGATCACGATGTCGACCTTCGCGACGAGCGGCGCGAGGGCCTCGCGCTCGCGGGCGAGCCACGCCGACGACAGCTCGAGCGCATAGCCGCCGGTGCCGACCGCTTGGTCCTCTGGCATCGCAAAGCCCTCGTCCTTGGCGCCGAGGCTCGTCGCGTCCTTGCGTGCCGCCGGCCGGATGTCCCACGCGTGCGTGACCGCGCCGAGCCGCTTGGCCGTCGCGATCGCCTGCAGACCGACGACGCCGGCGCCGATCACGAGGACGCCTGCCGGCTTGACGGTGCCGATCGCCGTGCCGACCATCGGCATGAACCTCGGCAGGTGCCGCGCGGAATCGAGCACCGCGCGATAGCCGGTGCACGTACTCATCGACGTGAGCGC
>JABFXX010000434.1 GCA_013368795.1 Kofleriaceae bacterium | reverse complement strand
TCACGACCTACTCGGGCCACGGCAACTCGGTCGGCACGTCGAGCTACATCGAGCATCGGCTCGGCTACAACGACCGCACCGTCGCCGGCATCGTCGATGACGTTGCGGCGCAGAACGCGATCTTCATCGTCAACCATCCGATGCTCGATCTCGGCGACCAGTGCATCGGCTGCGCGTGGGGCCACGTCGATGACACGCCATGGGACAAGGTCGCCGGCATGGAGCTCATCACCGGCAACTTCGAGATCGGCGTCCAGGCGTTCGTGCCGCGCGTGATCACGCTGTGGGACTCGCTGCTCGATCAGGGCAACCGCATCGCGGTCGTCGGCGGCAGCGACGATCACCGCGCTGGCCTCGACACGGGGCCGACCTCGTCGAAGATCGGCAGCCCGACGACGCTCGTGCTCGCCGACAACCTCAGCGAGGCGGCGATCATCGACGCGGTCGCGAAGGGACGCACGATCGTCCAGCTGCGCGGCCCCGACGACCCGTTCGTGGAGCTGACGATCGACCGCCCCGACGGCACGGCCGCCGAAATTGGCGACGATGTCACGGGCGTCGCGCACGTCACCGCGACCGCGCACATCGTCGGCGGCGACGGCACGTTCGTCCAGCTCTGGCGCGACGGCAAGAAGCTCGAGGCCAAGCCGGTCACCGATGACGACGTTCGCGTGACGTTCACCGATACGCCGGGCGCCGAGCATCATCGCTATCGCGCCGAGCTGCTCAACGACCTCAACCAGCGCATCGTCGTCACGAGCCACATCTACGTCGACGGCATCGCGGCCGACGAGGGCTGCGGGTGCCAGACCGGAAGTGCGAGCGGCGGGCTCGCCGTCGTCGCGCTCGGCCTCGTGCTGCGCCGGCGTCGCCGCGTCGCCGGCTAAGCGGCGCGAGCCCTCGCCGCGGCCGCGAACCGCTCGACGATCTCGCCGGCGCCTTCGACCGCTTCGATTCCGCCGACACTCTTGCCGGCCTGGAAGAAATCGCGATAGCTGACGCCCGCGAGCGACGCGCGCCGCAGCTCGAAGATGCTCTTCACGCTGTAGTACATGCGCGCGTAGTGCTTGAGCCGAGGGTGGCGCAGCGCGCGCTTCATCAGCGGGCTTGCCGTCGTGCCGACCTTCTCGATGTACGGCGTCTTGATCACCGCGACCGGCACGCCCGAGATCCGCTCGGTGAGCACGATGTCGCGCGGCTCGGCGCGCAAGATCGCCTGCTTGTAGTCGTCGTGCGCGGCGCATTCGCGCGACGCGATGAAGCGTGTGCCGAGCTGGACGCCCGCGAAGCCGAGGCCGAGCGCGTCGGCGAACTGCGACGGCTCGCCGATGCCGCCCGCGCAGATCAGCGGGACGCCGAGGCCGGCGAGCTCGGCATGGAGCTCGCGCGCCGATTTCGTGCCCGCGTGGCCGCCGGCGTCGCGGTTGACGCAGATCAGGCCGTCGACACCGGACGCGAGCGCCTTGTCGGCCCACTTCCGCTCGGTGACGTCGTGGTAGACGATGCCGCCCGCCGCGTGGACCTTGTCGACGACCCAGCGCGGATCGCCGAGCGCCGTGATGAAGAACCGCACCCCCTCTTCGAGCGCCACGTCGATCCAGCCGCGCATGCGCTTCTCGTAGACACTCGACGACTTCTCGACGATCGCATTGAACCCGATCGGCTTCGTGGTCTGCGACCGGATCCAGCGCAGGCCGTCGCGCAGGTCCCGCTTGTAGACGAACGTCATCGAGATCGGCTGGACGATGCCGATGCCGCCCGCGGCCGACACCGCGGCGATCAGCTCGGGGTTGGAGCACGGGTACATCGCGCCGCAGATCAGCGGGACCTCGATGCCGACGTGACGGGTGAACGCGGTCTGCAGCATTCGCCGATCCTACGCGAGCGACGCCAGCTCCAGGACGATCTCGGGCGCGCCCGGAGGGCCATACGGTCCCTCGAAGCGCACGAGCCGGTGCGGCGCGGCGGCCTCGAACCACATTCGATACTTCGGGATGAACGGCTTCGCGAGCTTCGTCAGCACGCTGCCGAGGGAGATCCAGTCGTTGAGATCGGGATACATGATGACCTTGACGGTCTCGCGCTTGCCGATCGGCGCGGCGAGCATCTCCTTGCCGGCGCTCTCGACGTAGAGCTTGGCGACGAACCGATCGTTGATCCACGCGTACAGGCTCTTGCGCGAGTCGAGCGGCATCCAGCCGAGGATGAACGGCAGCGTCACCTCCGGATACATCTCGACCGGCATGCCGATCTTCGCGTGCAGGTACGTCGGCACCGCCTCGCGGCGGACGACCGCGCCGTCGTCGTCGATGATCTCGCGGACGAGCGAGTCGGCGACGAGGCCCGACGGCGTGCGCGCGTAGCGGATCTGCTCGCGCAGCCGGCCGGTGAACATCGGGTGGTCGGTCTCGAGCACGACCGCGTCGCTGTCCTCGCGCAGGGTGACGACGCTCTCGTGGCTCGTCATGCCCGACAGGATTCGCTTCGCATCGAGCACGCCGTTGTAGTCGCGCTTGTCGCGCGCGCGGATCGCGTAGCGCGCGGTACCCGCGAAGCCCGCGGGCGGCGCGGGGATCTGGGCGAGCGCGGTCATCTCAGCTCCGCGCTCGTCTTGCCGAGCAGCCGGCGCGCGACGACGAGCATCTGGATCTGCTGCGTGCCCTCGAAGATGTCGAGGATCTTCGAGTCGCGCGCCCACTTCTCGAGCAGCTCGCCCTCGTCGTACGCGCGCGGCCCGACGAGCTCGATGCAGCGCAGCGTCAGCTCGTTCGCGACGCGCGCCGCCTTCGCCTTTGCCATCGATGCCTCGAGCGAGTTGGGGATGCCGTTGTCGGCCATCCACGCCGCCTTGAGCGTGAGCAGGCGCGCGGCCTCGAGCTCGGCCTCGAGGCGCAGCAGCTCGGCGTCGGCCGTGGCGACGCCCTCCTCGCGCAGGATCTGGCGCGTCCGCTCGAGTGCGGCCATCGCGACGCCGAGCGCCATCGCGGCGACGACGGGTCGCGTGTTGTCGAACGTGCTCATCACGCCGGCGAACGCCTTCTTCGTGTCGATGTCGGCGCTGCCGAGGATGTTCGCCTTCGGGATGCGGCACTCGTCGAGCGCGATCGTCGCGGTATCCGACGCGCGGATGCCGAGCTTGTGATCGAGGCGCACGACGGTCATCCCCGGCGAGCCCTTCGGGACGAGGAACGCCTTGATCGCGGCGCGGCCGAGCGATAGGTCGAGCGACGCCCATACGACGACCGCGTTCGCGCGCTCGCCGGCGGTGACGAAGATCTTCTCGCCGGTCAGCACCCACTCGTCGCCGTCGAGCCGCGCCGTCGTCCGGATCGCCGCCGAGTCGGAGCCCGCGCCTGGCTCGGTGATCGCCATCGCGATCCACTGGTTGCCGTACTGCGCCTTCTGCTCGTCGGTGCCAACCGCGGCGAGCGCCGCGTTGCCGAGGCCCTGCCGCGGGATCGTGAGCGCGAGGCCGACGTCGCCCCGCGCGAGCTCGATCATGCCGAGCACGGCCGCAATGTTCGCGCCGTTCTTCGCCCGCTTCTTGCCCGGCTCCTCCGCGGCCTTGTCCTTCTCCTTCGTCAGCGACTTCGCCGACGCACCGCCGCCGCCGTCGTTGAGTCCGTCGAGCAACGCGGCGAGGAGGTCGAGCTCCTTGGGATAGGTGTGCTCGGCCGTGTCGTACTTGCGCGAGATCGGCCGGAACACGTTGTTGGCGACGAGGCGCGCCTGCTGGAGGAGCGCGTCGAGCTTCTTGGGAATATCGAGATCGATCATGCGAGCAGCGCTCCTTCCATGACGGCGATCGCGCGAAGGTCGCGGTACCAGCGCTCGACGGGATGCTCCTTCACGAAGCCGTGGCCGCCGAGCAGCTGGACGCCGTCGGTGCCGGCCTTCATCGCCTTCGCCCCGCACTGCACGCGAACGAGCGCTGCCTCGTGGACGATCGACCGCCCGCGATCGGCGAGCGACGCCGCGCGGTGGACGAGAAGGCGCATGCCCTCGAGCTCGATCGCGAGGTCGGCAATCATGAACGCGACCGCCTGGCGGTTCGTGATCGGCTCGCCGAACGCCTTGCGCTCGTTGCAATACGGGATGACGTAGTCGAGCACGGCGCGCGTACCGCCGACTGCCATCGCGCCCCACGCGAGGCGCGAGCGCGCGACGAGCTCCGCCGGATCGAACGCGGCGTCGCCCCCGAGCAGCGCGTCGTCGGGGACGAACGCGCCGTCGAGCCGGAGCTTGCAGAGCCCGGCCGCGCGCAGGCCCATCGCGGGCTGCGCGGTGATCACGAGGCCCGGCGTATCCTTCGGCACGAGGAACAGGCGCGCACCCGCACCGCGGATCTCGGCGAGCACGACGAACAGCTCCGCGGTCTGGCCGAGCGGGACGAGCGACTTCTCGCCGTACAAGTTCCAGCCGCCGGGCGCGCGTACAGCGCCGGTACGTGGGCGCGCTGGATCGCTGCCCGGCGCAGGCTCGAGCATCGCGAGCGCGGCCGGGAAGAACGCGGCGCCGGTGAAGCGCGGCAACCACCGGCTCTGCTGCGCGAACGTCCCGTGCTCGACGAGCACGCTCGCGACGCCGAGCGGCGCGAGGATCGCCAGTGCGAGCCCCATGTCGCCGCGCGCGAGCTCCTCGATCGCGAGCGCGGTCGTCACCGAGGCGCGGGCCTCGGCGAGTCCGCCCGCGGTCTCCGGGACGACGAGCGCGGCGAGCGCGAGCTCGTGGCCGCCCGCGAGCACCGCGACATCGGGCGCGATCGCAGCGTCGGCGGCGTGCGCGGCGGGCCGCACGATCTCGTCGGCGAACCTGCGCGCCGTCGCGCGGATCATCTCCTGGTCCTCGGTCGGCGCGAGATCGAACGCGCCCGCCGATGCGACCGGCGAGAGGCGCGACGGCTCGCCGGTCGGCATCTCGACCGGATGGCTTCCCGTCGCCGATGGCGCGCGACGAGGTTTCTTCGGCGCACGCGACATGAGCTTGCCGGTCGCCGCGCCGACGCCGTGGAGCGCGCGCACGGTCGCCTCGCGAATGCCGAGCGTGTCGGCGAGGTCGCTGCCGCCAAACTTGGTGAGCCAGCGCAGCGGGCGTGCCGCGACGAGCTCGAGGGGTGATCTGGTCGCCGTCATCGGGTCTCCTTTCACACGCGTTCGAGGACGGCTGCGGCGCCGAGGCCGCCGGCCGCACAGATGCCGAGCACGGCGAGCTGCTTGCCCGAGAGCGCGAGCTCGTTCGCCATCGTCGTGACCATGCGGGCGCCGGTCGCGCCGAACGGATGGCCGAGCGCGATCGAGCCGCCGCGCACGTTGAGCTTTGCCGGATCGATCTCGCCGACCGCGGTGTCGCGGCCGAGCCGGGCCCGCGCGAACGCCGCCGAACCGAGCGCCTTGATGACGCACAGGACCTGCGCGGCGAATGCTTCGTGGAGATCGACGAAGTCGGCGTCGGCGAGCTCGACGCCCGCGCGCGCGAGCGCTTTCGGGATCGCGAGCGCGGGGCCGATCAGCAGCTGGTCCGCCGGATCGACGCCGATGTACGCCCACGAGCGGAACGCCGCGAGCGGCTTGTAGCCGAGTGCGCGCGCCTTGTCCTCGCTCATGAGCAGCACGGCCGCCGCACCGTCGGTGAGCGGACTCGAGCTGCCGGCCGTGATCGTGCCGTCCTTCGCGAACGCGGGACGCAGCTTGGCGAGCCGCTCGAGACTCGTGTCACCGCGCACGAGGCCGTCGCCGTGAACCCACGTGCCGTCGCCGGTGTCGACCTGCGTCAGCTCGCTCGCGAACCGGCCGCTCGCGATCGCGGCCGCCGCGCGCTGGTGCGAGCGCAGAGCGAGCTGATCCTGATCGTGTCGCGTGATCTCCCAGCGGGACGCCATGCGCTCGGCAGACTCGCCCATCACTTCGCCGGTCGTGCGCTCGGCGATCTTTGGCTGCCGAGGGATCAGGGCTCCGATCGGGCCGAGCTTGCCGAGCGCGGCGACGTAGTCGGAGATCGCCGGCTTGCCGAGCGCGAGCGGCGCGAACGCGTGGATCAGCTGCTGCGGCAACTTCACCTCCGCATTGCTCGTCGAGTCGCTGCCACCGGCGATCATCACGTCGGCCTCGCCGCGCTCGATCGCCGCGGCGGCGAGCGTCACCGCCTGGAGGCCCGACGCGCACGCGCGCGTGACGGTCATCGCCTCGGCACTCGGCGGCAGGCCGAGGTCGAGCGCGATCTCCCGGCCGACGTTCGGCGCACCACTCGGCAAGATCACGCCGCCCCACACGACGCCCTCGACCTCGCGATACGCCAGGTCGTGGCGCGCGAGCAGCGCGCGCGTCGCCGCCACGCCGAGCGCGAACGTGTCGAGACGCGTGAAGTCGGTGAACGCCTTCACGAACGGAGTGCGCATGCCGCCGACGACGACCGCGCGACGCTTCGAGTTGCCCATGATGCCTCCTACGCTCCGATGAGCGCGCCGCCGCACACGCGCAGCGTCGCGCCGGTGATGCCCTGCGCGCCCGGGCTCGCGAGGAACGCGATTGCCTGCGCGACGTCTTCGGGGAGCCCGCCCTGCCCGAGCGCGGCGAGCCGGCGCCCACCCTCGCGGATCATCAGCGGGATCGCGGCCGTCATCCGCGTCTCGATGAAGCCCGGTGCGACCGCGTTCGCGGTGATGCCGCGCGGCGCGAGCTGCGTCGCGAGTGCGTCGACGTAGCCGATGAGCGCGGCTTTCGAGGCCGCGTAGTTCGTCTGGCCGACGTTGCCGGCGATGCCCGACACCGACGACAGACAGATGATGCGGCCGCCGTCGCGGAGCGAGCCCGCGAGCAGCGCGTCGGTGATGCGCGTGACCGCGGCGAGGTTCACGCCGAGCACGGCGTCCCACGCCTCGGGCGACATCCGGCCGAGCGTCTTGTCGCGGGTGATGCCCGCGTTGTGGACCACGATGTCGACGCCGCGCGTGCCGAGCGCGTCGATGATCCGCTGCGGCGTGTCGGCAGCCGTGACGTCTGCGAGCACGACGCTGCCGCCGATCGATCGGGCGACCTGGCTCGTCTCGGTGCTGTCCTCTGCACGATCGACGCAGATGACGCGCGCGCCCTCGGCGGCGAGTGCCTGTGCGGTCGCCTTGCCGATGCCGCGCGCCGCGCCGGTGACGAGCGCGACCTGACCGTCGAGCGGGCGGACGAACGCGGCAGTCCGCGCGGGCGCCGCGCGGCCGGTGATCGCGATCGGCTGCGCGGTCACGAACGCCGAGCGGCGATCGAGCAACCAGCGCAGCACGGGCGGTAGCCGCGCATCTGCGCCTGCCGCGACGACGAGCGTGTTCGCGGTCGCGCCCTTGCGGCCGATCTCCTTCGCGATGCTGCGCACGAGGCCGGTGAGCGCGGCACGCACCGCGTTCGTCGCCGGCGATGCGCTCGTTGCGCGCTCGCGCGCGATCACGACGACGCGTCCCGAGCGCGCGAGGCGCGCGATCCGCGGCTGGAAGAACGCGAATGCGTCGCGGAGCTGTTCGACGCTCTCGATCGCGGTCGCGTCGAACACGAGCGCGTGGACGCGCGATGTATCGGCGTCGACGCGCACGGGGCGGGCGTGGGCCTCGGCGCCGGAGCGCGCGGCCGACAGGCGCGCGGCGTCGTCGAC
>JABFXX010000028.1 GCA_013368795.1 Kofleriaceae bacterium | reverse complement strand
GAGCGCGCCGCGGAAGTCGCCGCGCGCGTAGAGGCCGTCGGCCTTCGCGACCTCGGCCTGGACCGTCGCGAACACGTCGCCGGCGACCGAGACGCAGTGGCACTCGGCGCGCGCGTCCGCGGCGAGCGACAGGTTGACAGCGAACAGAGCTGGCAAGACGAGAGACGGAAGACGCATCGAATCCTCCTGGCTCTCTCCCCCGAGAGCCGGTTTGAAAACGTCACGACCAACGTACACGCGTCCGACGATCGAGTTCGATAGACCATGCGGAAGGCTCACGTGAGAGCTTCGTGAGCGTCTCGTGAGACAGACCTTCAGCGCCGGTTCGCGCGAGCTTGCGCGCGAGCGAGGCGCCGCGCGACATCGGCGTCGATGCCGACGAGTCGTTCGATCAAGAGATCGGCGAGGATGCGCCGCCAGGTCGGCTCGGTGCGCGCACGCTCGAGCGCGCCTGCGATCGGATCGGTCGCGGCGAGATCGCCGGCGAGCCGCGCGGCGGCCGCGGGATCGACCTGCGCGAGCGTGTCGATGCGATCGACCTCGAGCAGCTTCTCGTGCGCGCTCGCCGGCCCCTTCTTGCCGCCGACGACGAGCGTGTTGCCCCAGCGCTCGAGCTTGCCGCCGCGCGCGCGGATGCGGTGCAGGAGTTTGCGCTCGCCGCGCACGTACGTCGTCTCGTTGCCGACGGTGATCGCGAGCGCTGCGCGACCGATCTTGATCGGACCGACGCGCCTGGCCTTCCAGGTCTCCCACGATGCGGTCACCGTGACCTCGGTCGCCTTCGTCAGATCGATCGCCTCGCCGCTGACGTTCTGGTCGAGCACGACGTGGTCCTTGATCTCCTGCCACAGCTGGTCGCTCCAGACCGTGGCGAGGCCGCGGCGGCGCATGCGCTGGAGGGCATCGGGGATGTCGCCGCCGGTCTGCACGAGCTTTCGACCGATCGTCCCGAGCGTCTCGCGTCTGACCTGGTCGTTGTTGAGCCGGCTGCACACGTCGATCCAGCGGTCCGCATCGAACGGTCCGGCCTCGAGCTTCGCGATCTCCGTGTGGTCTTCCTCGATCTCGACCGCGATCCGTTCGAGCGCGACGCGCGTGGTGCTGGCGTAGATCACCGGGACGATGCGCGAGGTCCGCTTCGCGAGCTCGCGCAGCGCGGAGGCCCGCTTCGCGCGCTCGGCAGCGAGCGCCGCCTTTGTCTCGGCGAGGAGGCCCGGGCCATGCGCCTCGGAGAACGCCGCGATCTGCGCGAGCGTGAAGTGCTGCGCGATCTGCCAGTGCATGTCGCCGCCGTTGTGCGCGTCGAGGAGATCGTCGAGAACGGCCAGGCGCCACAGCTCGGCACCGAGCGCGGTCTCGCCGCGGGCTTCGAGCCATTCGTGGAGTCCCGTCTGCGAGGCGACCTTCAACCCGGGCAGCTCGAGCGCGAGCATCGATGGGATCGGCGGCTGCTCGCCGGCGAAGAAGACCGCCTCGGCGCCCCACGTGACGCGCACGACCGGCTTCTTCGCGTGCTCCTGCGTCACTGCAAGCAGCTTCACGGCGCTGCCAGCCTCTCGAACTGCCCGAGCCGCTCGAGCAGCTCCGCGAACCGGCTCGCCGCACCGTCGCTGTAGCGCGCCCACGCGCGGTAGCTCCAGTCCTCGTCGACGAGCGCGAACTTCAAGTAGTACTCGTACGCGACGCAGATCTCGCCGGGCGCGCCGAACGCGGTGTTGAGGTTGAACACGCGCTCGCGCGGCAAGAGCGAGGTCAGGATGTCGAGGCTGTCGACGAACGGCAGGTCGAGCACGAGCGGCGCTGCCGGATCGATCGTCTCGAGCGTCTTCGCGAGCGCCTTCATGTCGTAGGTGTAGTCGCGCGCGGTGCTCGCGCCGCCGAGCGCCGCGAGCAGCCACGCCTCGAGCTCGCCGCGCTCGTCGGTGAGGTGCTCGATCACCTCGTCGAGACCGAGGTCGGTCTTCACGATCGCGCCGCGCTTCTTGCACAGCACGAGGCGCGCCGGCGCCGCCGCCGCGAGCGTCGCGTAGAGCAGAAAGCTCGTCAGGTGGACGACGTTGACCGGCATCACGAACGTGACCGGTCCCGGCGGCGGCAACAGGCCCGCGACCTGCGTGCCGAAGTGGCGGAGCAGCGGCGCGAGCAGTGGATCGCGCACGCGCCGTCTCAGCGGCTGCGGCGCCGCGAGGAATGCCCTCAGCACCTTCGCGAACGGGATGTCGAAGCCGCGATCGATCACCGCCTCGCGCACGCGCGCCGACAGCTGCTCGACGTGCGCGTCGGTCAGCCACGGTGCCCACTCGGCGAGCCGCAGCAGCGACTCGACAGGCGTCGCGCAGCGCACCGCATGGTCGCGCAACGCCGTCGCGTGCGGCGTGTTCTCGCGCAGCCGGATCTGCGACGAGCCGAGGAGGCCCATGAACGACGTGATCGGCAGCGGCGCGCCGGCGTCGAGCACCTTCAGGAACGCGGCCGCACCGCCGGACTTCAGCGCATCGCGCGCGCGGACATAGGTGCCGATCGGCTCGAGCGTCGGATCGGCAATCCCGTCGCCGCGCGCAAAGGCGAGGTCGTGGATCGACCGCTCGCGCTCGCCGTCGGGGCGGTAGTGGAGCAGGGCCATCGCCTCCTGCACCGTGCTCCGGTACTTGAGCAGCGCCGTGCCCGGCGCCGCCGCGAGCAGCTCGCGATAGTAGTGACGGAGCGCGTCCCACCGCGGATCCTCGACGAGCCGGAACGACACGCGCTTGCGCCAGCCGGTGAACAGCTGCGCCGCCGGATTGACGACGCATGTCGGGAACGCGAGCCTCCAGCCCCACGGCAGCGCGCGCACGAACTGGCGGACCTCCATGTCCTCGCCGAGCTCCCACGCGCGCAGCGCGAGCAGCAGCTTCCAGTCGTTGAGCAGCGCGTGCGCGTGCTTGGCGAGCGTGTCGCGCTCGACGGCCGTCGCGCGGCGAACGAGGTCCCACGCGCGCGCGACGTGCTCGGGCGCATCGAGCGTCGTCGTCGCCGCGAGCTTCTCGGTCAGCGCCGCGTCGAACAGCGGATTGCCGGTCGACAGCGGCAGCGGCACACCCAGATCGTGGGTCGGCAGCACGCGGTGGAGCGCGAGGTTCTCGCGATACCGCCGCTTCAGCTCTTTGATCCCGACCTTCACTGGATGCCGCTCGAAAGGGCCGCTGGGTTCATAGGTCCAGCGGCGTTTGGTTCACACGAGGTGAGCCTGAACGCTCCGCGGTTCGTAGGTCGCGGAGCCCTCCGACGGTACCAGGCCTCGTGGCGACTCGCGCGGTCGATGCGCTACGGTTGCACACGATGTACGTGCGCGATCGAGCCGGCGGTGGTCCCCCGATCGTCATCCTGCACGGCGGCTGGGGCTACGAATTCTATCCGTTCGACGACGCGCTCGCGCAGCTGCCGAATCGATTCGTGATCCCCGACCGCAC
This sequence comes from Kofleriaceae bacterium, assembly GCA_013368795.1. Lineage (GTDB taxonomy): Bacteria > Myxococcota_A > Polyangia > Haliangiales > Haliangiaceae > JABFXX01. The sequence goes on along the minus strand of JABFXX010000028.1, from coordinate 4,194 downwards.
CGGCTACGGCAAGTCGGTGCCGCCGGTGCGCGAGACGTTGCCGCGCGGCTTCCATGCGATGTACGCGCGCGAGACGGAAGGCCTGCTCGACGAGCTCGGCATCTCGCGCTGCGTGCTCTGGGGCCACAGCGACGGCGCGGTGATCGCTGTCCACCTCGCGACGCGAAATCCCGAGCGCTACGCCGGCGTCGTGCTCGAGGCGCTCCATCTCGATCGCGAGAAGCCGCGCTCGCGCGAGTTCTTCACGAGGATGGCGAAGGACCCCGACGCGTTCGGCGAGCGCGTGACCGCCCGGCTCGCCGCCGAACACGGGCCTAGCTGGCGCACGATCATCCGCGCCGATGGCGAGGCCTGGCTCGACATCGCGGCGACGCCGGAGCTCGACATGTTCGACGGCCGGCTCGGCGCGCTTCGGATGCCGACGCTCGTGCTCCACGGCGAATGCGATCCGCGGACCGAGCCCGGCGAGCTCGACCGGCTGCGCCACGAGGTCCCCCACGCCGAAATCCACATGCTCGAGCAGGGTCAGCACGCGCCTCACAGCGAGCGGGCGACCGCTGCGACGTGCACGCAGATCGTCGCGCGCTGGCTCTCCGTGCTACCTATGCCGTGATGCGCGTCGCGCACTGTTCTGACCTTCACCTGCTGTCGCACGATGGTGCGAAGTGGCTCGATCTCGCGAACAAGCGCTGGATCGGCGCGATGAACCTGATCTCGACGCGCAGTCGCCACTATCACGTCGCCGCGTTCGACCACATGGTCGACGATATGAACGAGCAGGGCATCGAGCACGTGCTCTGCACGGGCGACGTCACGAACCTCGCGCTGAAGCAAGAGTTCGAGTTCGCGCGCGCGAAGTTCGATCGCCTCGCGCGCGGTCCCGAGCACGTCACGGTGATCCCGGGCAACCACGACGCGTACGTCGCCGAGGGCATCGGTCACTTCTCGACGATCTTCGACCACTACCACCGCGCCGACGAGGGCTGGGCGTGGACCGAGGCCGACGCGAGCGGTCCCGACGACGATCTGCACTGGCCGATCGTCCGCGTTCGCGGCGACCTCGCGCTGATCGGCCTATCGACCTCGCGCCAGACGCCGTGGTTCACCGCGTACGGCCGTGTCGGCCCCGGCCAGCTCGCGCGGCTCGCGAAGGTCCTCGCCGATCCGCGGCTGCGCGGCAAGGTCCGCCTCGTCGCGATCCATCATCCGCCCGCGGGCAAGCGCGCGCTGTCGAAGATCCGCGGCCTGCGCGATCACGCCGCGTTCGCCGAGGTGATCGCGACGGCCGGCGCGGATCTGATCGTCCACGGCCACGAGCACCAGGACCTGAGCGAGATGCTCGCCGGCCCCGAAGGTCCCGTTCCAGTGCGCGGCGTCGCGTCAGGCACCTATCACCACAACAGACCGGACAAGATCGCCCGGTACAGAGTCTTCGAGATCGTCGACGGTAAGATCGCGAGCGATTACGTGCGGGTCTGGAGTCGCGAGCACGGTCGATTCGAAACGCAGTCCGAGGCACAGTCCGGCATCACTCAGCAATCTAACTATGTAAGTTGACAACAGTTTGGGGCATGAGATACCCCTGCCAACGTGACCGACGACCTCAAAGACGCCGAGTCGATCGAAGCCGCCGACCAGAAGTACGTGATGCGGCCCTGGACGCATCCCAAAGGCGAGCCCGTCATCGTCGCGAAGGCGAAGGGGTGCACGGTCACCGACGTGCACGGCAAGCAGTACCTCGATCTGACCGCCGGGTACTTCGTGAACAACGCCGGCCACTGCCACCCGCGCATCGCCGAGGCGGCGTCGAAGCAGATGCACGAGGTGCTGCAGGTCTCCGGCAAGCACGGCACGGTCGCGACGATCAAGCTCGCGAAGAAGCTCGTCGAGCTCACGCCGAAGTCGGTCGATAAAGTCTTCTTCTCGACCGGCGGCTCCGAGGCGAACGAGTTCGCGCTCAAGGCAGCGCGCCAGTACACGAAGAAGAGCGACATCGCGTACCTCGAGAACGGCTATCACGGCCTGACGCTCGGCTCGCTCGAGGTCACCGCGAGCGAGAAGTATCGCGAGAGCGCCGGCAAGCCGATGGGCGGCGAGAACTACGCGATCCCGACCGCGTACTGCTACCGCTGCAAGTTCGGTCCGCACAAGGAGTGCAACGTCCAGTGCCTCGACGGCGTCGACAAGATGTTCGACGCGCGGCCGAACACGGCGGCGATCATCGCCGAGGTCGTGCAGGCCGTCGGTGGCCTCGCGCCGCCGAAGAAGTGGTGGGAGCGCCTCGACGAGATCCGCAAGGCGCGCGGCATCCTCCTCATCGCCGACGAGGTCCAGACCGGCCTCGGCCGCACCGGCAAGATGTTCGCCGTCGAGCACTACGGCCTCGAGCCGGAGATCCTGACCGGTGGCAAGGGCCTCTCGGGCGGCGTCGGCTCGCTCGCCGCGACGCTCGCGTCGGACGCGGTCGCGAAGGCGTTCTTCGGCGGCACGACGCCGACGTCGGGCGGCAACGCGGTCTCGTCGGCCGCCGGCTACGAGCTGATTCGCATCCTCGAGGACGAGAAGCTCGTCGAGAATGCGGCGTCGGTCGGTACGTACTTCACCGAGGCGGCGTGGGCGCTGAAGGATCCTTGGATCGGCGATGTCCGGTTCACGGGCCTTCTCGGCGGCATCGAGCTCGTGAAGAACACCGAGACGCGCGAGGTTCTCGGAAAGACCGAGATGGGGAAGGTGAAGGACACCCTTCACGATCTCGGCATGCTGATCACCGTTTCCGGCTTGCACGGCAATGTGTTGCGGCTTCAGCCGCCGCTGTCGTTCACCAACGAGATGGTCGACCAGTTCTGTGCTGCGTTGCGCAAGGCCCTGCAGACCGTCCGCGGGAGCTGATCTCTCGTATCAATGGACGCGAGTTCGGCTAGAGTCTGCCCCGCATGAATCTGTTCGCCTTCCGCAAGAACATCGACCGGGTGCTCCATCCGATCGTGAATGCGTTGGCGAAGCTCCCGCTCCACGCAAACACGTGGACCATGCTCGGCGCGGCGCTCGGCCTGTTTGGCGGCGTCCTGTTCTTCTACGCGCAGTGGTGGGCGGGCTTCGCGGTTCTGATCGTCCGCGGCCTCGTCGATCACATCGACGGCTTCAAGGCCCGCAACTTCAACCAGCGCAGCACGTTCGGCGCGGTGATGGACGACGTCTGCGACCGCTGGGTGCTCGGCATCATGTACGCCGGCGGGTGCCTCAACCTGTCGGACGACTACCCGCACATTCTCATCGTGCTCGGCTTCGGCATCACCGGCGCGCTGACGAACGTCATCATCAAGCTGTCGATCTACGCCGAGAGCCAGCAGGACATCTGGCGCGAGAAGGGCAAGATCGGCCACCCGGTCGACGTCGTCGGCCTGTTCGGCTCGGCCGAGTTCCTGATCTACTACGGCACGGGCGTGCTCTTCACCGCGCTCCTCCACGACCCGCGCCCGCTGCTCGCCGGCTGCTGGGCCGTCGCGATCATGTCGCATGTCTCGCTCCTGCAGCGCGTGCGGTTCGCGTGGAAGCGCTATCGGTTCGTCGACCCGGGACTGGTTACCGACGAGGATCAGGCCGAGCAGGCCGAGGCAGGCTGATCATGGGTGGTGCTGTACCTTCCCGGCGCGTCTCGCCGTGGAATCCCGCGAACGCGGTCACCGCGTCGCGCTTCTTGACGCTGCCGCCGCTCTACTGGGCCGTCGATCACGGCTACCACCAGTGGGCGACGCTGTTCATCCTGGTCTGCGGCCTCCTCGACAAGCTCGATGGCCTCGTCGCGAAGGTCTTCAACTGCCGGAGCGCGTTCGGCGAGCTGTTCGACGCGATCACCGACGGCATCTGCTACGGCTTTGGCCTCATCCTCGTCGCCGCGTACGGCTGGGCGCCGGCGATCCCGGTCGCCGCGATCATCTTCCTCGGCGTCGCCAACACTGCGATGCGTGCCGTCTACGTGCGGCGCGCGGGCAGGGCGACGAACTACAAGTCGTACGCGATGGAGCGCCTCGTCGCGTACACCGGCTACCTGATCGGCTTCGCGACCGGCGGCATGGAGGTCACGTTCTTCTACTGGGTGTTCGTGCCGCTGATGGCGGTCATCGTCGGCTACGACACCAAGCGCATGCTGTTCGATCCGGTGCCGGCGGCGCCTGCGGCCGCCGAGGTTGCACC
>JABFXX010000626.1 GCA_013368795.1 Kofleriaceae bacterium | reverse complement strand
TCCTCGTGAAGGCGCCGCGACCCACCATCGCCAGCAAATCCGTCGCGCGTCAGACCCGCGCGGCTCGGGTGGCGCGTCGAACGTCGAGGAAGGCGAAAGGCTAGCGACTCGCGCTCGGCGGACCCGAGGGTGCCGCCGTTCGGTGAGCCGTGGATCACGCAGCGTTTTGCGGCGCCGCGTTTTGCGGCGCCTCGATTTGCGGCACGGGTCGCGGTTCAGCGCGGCGCGAGTCGAGTGTTAGCGTGTCGCCAGGAAGTGGTGATCAGGAAGCGAGCGATCGAGCTCGCGAGTAAGGAGCAAGGAGTAGGTGAATGGCGAGCGTTGAAATGGCTCATGCGCGCACGACGGCAACCGATCCGTCGATGGCCGCCGAGGAGATTTGCACGCAGTTTGGGGGCGTGAAGCCGAAGCTGGTCGTGTTGTTCGGCTCGCGCGATCGCGATCATCTCGCGCTCAACCGAGCGCTGCGCGAGCGGCTCCCGGCCGATACGCGGCTCCTCGGTGCGACCAGCGCCGGCGAGATCGACCGCGATGGCATGCACACCGGGTCCGTTGTCGCCGCGGGTTTGTGGGGCGACTTCGACGTCGGTATCGGGCTCGGCAACGGACTCTCGCGCGACGCGACGACGGCGGGCGAGACCGCGATCCAGTCCGCCATCCAGCAGCTCGGTGCACGCGCGGAGGATCTAGGGACACGCAAGTACGTCGCGTGTGTGATCGACGACGGCTACCGTTACTGCAAGGACGAGCTGCTGGTCGGCGTGACATCGCCGAACCAGGCGCTGATGGCGATCGGCGGCGGAGCGGGGAGTACAGAGCTCGACCCCGCCAAGCAGTCGGCGCTGATCCACGTCGACGGCGAGGTCGTGACGGATGCTGCCGCGGTCGCGCTGTTTCGCACCGACGCGCCGTGGGCCGCCCTGCGCTCGCACTGGTATGCGCCGACCGGGCAGACGATCCGGATCACGAAGGTCGACGGGACCGCGAAGCGCGCCCTCGAGATCGACGGCAAGCCCGCAGCTCAGCGCTATGCCGAGGTGCTTGGCGTCGGGGTCGATGACCTCGACTTCGGCAAGCCGAACGGCTTTGCGGCGCGGCCGACGGCGTTGCGCGTCGGGCGCGAGTACTTCATCCGCGCGCCGCTGAAGGTGCTGCCGGATGGATCGATCATGTTCGTGAACATGCTCGAGCAGGACTCCGAGCTCGAGCTCGTCAAGATGACCGATCCCGCGGAGTCGACGCGGCGGTTCTTCGAGGTCGAGGTGCCGGCGCGGGTGCAGTCGCCGCGGGCGATGCTGCTGTTTCACTGTCAGGGCCGCGCGTACTACGCAGCGATGACCGGTCAGACGGAGCGGCTCTCGAATGCGTTCCGGTCGGCGCCGCTGTGTGCCGGCATGAACGTCAACTTCGAGATTTACTGCGCGTTCCAGCTCAACACGACGCTGACCGCACTCGCGTTCGGATCGTCGGAATAGGCGTCTACAGGGGCGGTGGGAGGGTAGGGAGCTGCGCCCTGAGCTGCGCGAGCAGGCGCGCTCGCGAGAACGCGCGCCCGCTCGGCACGCGGCTGTCCGCCACATCGGCCAGCAGCCGCGTGCAGTTGCGGCATTGCGGGGAGTCTGCCTGGCTCTGGACGTAGACCGTGTACATCTCGCGGACATCGACGAGCGCGTTCTGCTGCTCGCTGACCAAGCTGAGCCGCTGGAACAGGCGAAATTCGGCGCAGTTGTTGATCATCCAGTCCTCGTACGAGACCGTCATCCTCAGTCGCTTGGTCCCCCGGGCGTACAGATCGGTCCGCGTTCCGGACGTCTCGGCGGCGTCATTCTCGCGGAGATTGCGGACAAAATTGTAGCGGTCCGTCATCTCGTCGCTGACCTGCGGGGGGCGAAGCATGTCGCCGCCCAGCCAGTTGCCGCTGACGTCGCCGAACACGCCGCGATCAGTCCACGCGATCGCGAGCGTTCGGTTGTTGATGCCTGCCGCGTTGACCCGCCGCGCGGCCTCCTTCGCGATCGCGCCGGTGTCGACGTCGCGCCCCGCGGTGACGCGGTTGACCTCCGCCTGGAAGATGCGCTCGATGTCCTCGTCCGACATCCGCAGGGCCTGCTTCATCAGCGCGGCGTCGGCCTCGAGCCATGTCCCGAAGTCCTCGGGTGCCACGAGGTCCATGATCGTCTGGAAGATGATGATCATCGTCGCCAGCGGCGTGTCACCGGTCGGGTCCTCGACGGTCGCGGGCCGGCCGAGCGCGAACTCGTAGCGGTCGAGCGCGTCCTGGTCGTACGTGCTGCTGCCGGTGATCCGGTCGGCGGTGAGGAATCGGCCGAGCGCCGGGTCCTGGTAGCGCCGCCCGAACAGGCTGAGGCCGGTGTCGTCGTGGATCTGGCCCTGAAACCCCGAGCTGCGCAGCGCGCTCTTTGCCGGCGTCTCGTTCGCGATGTGGCCGTAGGGCTGGTACGCGATGGTCGACGCGAGTGCGCCGCTGCCGTCGGTGATCGCGGTCGTGCTGTACGCGAGGTCCTTGTGCAGGATCTCTGGCGGCTGCGCTCCGTGTGCGACGGCTGCGCGCGGCCGCAGCCCGGGCAGCAGCAGCTGGTGCTCGCGCGTGCCGGCGGCGCTGACCTGTACGCTCAGCTCGTCGGTCACGTAGTACGCCGTCCACGCGGCCGTGCCGTCTGCGTTGTAGTGCGTCTTGGTCACGCGCCGATCGCCCGCGTCGTAGGTGTAACTCTCGACGCGCGTCGGGCCGTTCCACACCGCGATCAGCCGGTCGAATGGATCGTACTGGTACTGGGTCGTGTTGGTGGGGGCCGCACCAGGCGCCGGGCACGTGGTGGCGCTCGACGCAGCTGCGACGCGCAGGCACATGTTGCCGTTGGCGTCGTACAGCGCCGTGAGCGCGGTCGCGCCGCTGCGGGTCCCGCCGATCACCTGGTGGCCGCTGTACGTGTACGCGGTGTCGCCGCTCGCGATCAGGTTTCCGGCCTGGTCGTAGTCGTACGAGATCGATGCCTGCGCACCGCCGGCGCCGAACGGTCCGGTCGCGCCCGTCATCCGCTGCGCGGTGTACGCGAACGTCTGGCTGTGGTTCGTGGTGCCGGTGCCGGTGACGCCGAGCGCCTGGCAGGGCGCGGTGCCCGCGTTGCCGCTGTATGTGCAGTCGACGCTGTCGATCAGGTTGCCGAGCGGATCCCAGCCATACGCGCTCGCGGCCAGGGTGCCCGCGGGGCCGGTCACCACGCGCCCGAGCGGGCGGTCCGCCGCGTCGTACGACCACGCCTCGCTCGCGCCGTTGCCATACGCGAGCGTGGTCGGCGCGCCGAACGGTGTGTAGCCTCCGTAGGTCGCGTACGTCGTGTACGTCGGCGCGCTCGCGGTCGCCGCCGCGAGCGTCAGTAGATTTCCGGATGCCGCGCCCCAGCCGCGCAGCACCGAGGTTCGATCCGGATCCGGGTAGTTGCGCACCAGCTCGCGTTGCATCGGATCGAAGGCCGCGGTCATCACGAACGGCGCGAGCTCGGCCGCGGGGAAGCGGATCTCGCGCCGCACCTCGTTGCCGTACGCGTCGTAGTCGAAGTCGTATGACACCTGCACCGCGCTGCCGTTGCTGACGTCGATCCGCGCGAGCCGCCCGGCACGCGACGTCGTTGTCGACTTGCCGGGCAGGTAATCCCAGTACAGGTCGACGCGCTCGACCACCGCACCGCTTCCGTCGTGCGCGACGCGCCGGATCGGCCGCCCGAGGGTGTCGTACGCATACACCACGCGCTGGCCGAGCGCATCGACCTCCTCGTCGACGCGGCCGAACAAATTGTAGCGCGTACGCAGCGAGCCGAGGTTGGTCTCGCTGTGTTCGGTGCGCCGGCCGAGCGAGTCGAGGACCGCGGTGTTCACGACGCCCGATGTCGCGCCCGACGGCGCCGGAGCGACCGCGCCGACCAGTGCGCCGACCCCGTCATACGAGAACGAGGTCGTCGCATTGCCGTCGGTCACCGTCGTGCGAGTGATGGTCTTGCGACTACCGCCGAACCAAGCCATCTGCGATGCGACCACGTAGCTGGTGCCGTCGGGCACGACGCGGGTCTCGGTCACCATGTTCGGTACCGCGTAACTCCACGTGGTCTGGCTGGTGCCCACCGTGCCGTCGGGGGCCTGATACGGCGCGGTCGCCGCGATGAGGCGGCCGAGCGGATCGTAGGTCGCCACGTTCCACGCAGGCGTCGCCGTCGACAGGTACGGCTGCGACTGCTGCGCGAGCAGGTCGGGCGTCTGGTACTGGCGATCGACGTAGAGCGTGTCGCCGGAGTCATCCTGAGTTGCGGTCCGGACGAGCCGGCCGAGCCCATCGACATATTCGGTGCGCGTCATCCACTGCGGCGACATCCACGACGTGCGCGCCTGGCGAGTCCGCGCGATCGACGTGCCGGTCGCGGTCCAGCTCACCGTCCCGAGCGACGCGGTCGCGGTGTTGCCGGTGAACGCAGCCGCGAGGTACGGGTACGTCGTCGTCGAGACGCAGTTGGTATCGGCGGTGACGCCGGTCGGCGCCGGGCCCTGGACCAGCGCGAGCCGGCCGAACCCGTCGACGCAGCGGTTGGTGATCGCGCCGTTGGGATCCTGGCGCGCGACCACGACGCCAAACCGCGCGTCGTAGCCGAGCTGGGTGACCAGTGGTGCCCTGCTCGGGTTCGCGTAGGCGGGGGACGCTGTGGTCCGCGTGATCGGGAAGCTGTGGTACGTGGCGTCGTACGCGGTGGTGTAGGTCGACCACGGCAGCGACACCGGCTTTCTGCCGATCACGAGCGAGTCGGTCTCCTGGTTGCCGTACGCGTCGTACGTGTACGCCGTGCCCAGCCAGCTCTCGTGACTCGCGTCCCAGTGCAGCTCGGTTGTGACGTGCATCGCGTCGTCGTAGTCGAGCCGGCCGAGCCGCAGGTCGCCGCGCTTTCCGTCCCAGTGATCGTGGTCGGTGCAGTCCTTCGCCGTGCTGACCTTGCGACTGGCGAGGTAGCCGAGCCGCCACTTCGCAGTGTCGTTGTGATAGCGCGCGCAGGTGTAGACCGGGTGCGCCGTCGTCGCGACGTCGCCGAGCTCCGCGGTGAATACGCGGTTGCCGAAGTGGTCGTACGCGTAGTGCGTCTCGACGTTCGAGCCCAGCGTCAGGTCCTGGTCGGCAGTGCCGGTCACGACGACCTGCGCGATCCGGGTGGCGGTCGGTGCGTAGCTATCGTTGTCGATGTTGCACGGTGCATCGGCCTGGGTATCGATGCAGCGATAGCTGTAGCTCGTGATCCGCAGCGGACTGCCGCCGCTCTCGGTCGGCAGGCACGGCGTGGTCGCGCTCGCCGCCGCGCAGGTGATGGTCTGCACCGGCCGCCCGTCGAACGGGTAGTCCTGGCGCATCGTCGTCGTGGTCTGCGCGCCGAGCGCCTGATCGACGCGCGTGAACGTTGCGAACCCGAGCCAGCCGCGGCCGACGAGGTTGACCAGCGCCTGCTGGTAACCGTACGTCGTGGTGTACGCGTACGCGCCGAGCGCGTTCGTCGCCGCGTTGCTGTCGACCTGCGAGGCGACCACGTAGCTCGCGTTCTGGAGCTCCGTCGTCGGATACAGCGGGACCTGCGCCGTGCCGAGCGGGGCGTACGCGAGCCGCTGGAACGCGAGCAGGCCGTCGACCTTCTGCGGCGCCGATGCCGATGGCGAGTACACCGCGCTGTTCGTCAGCGGCAGGTACGTGATCGCGGTCTGCCCGCCGAGTCCGTCGACGATCGTGGTGACGAGGTCGGGCGCCTGGTTCTGCGTCGCGACCGTGCCGCCCTGCGCCGCGAAGTAGATCGTGTCGCTGGTGCCCGGCGTCGTGTTCGGCAGGTAGAGGTCATCGGCGCCGTCGCCGTTGAAGTCGCCGAGCCACGTCGTCGACGACGTCAGGTTCTGGCCGGGAGCCGACGCCGAGGTGAAGCACGGGCCCGCCTGGTTCGACGCCGCGCACGTGGCCGCCGCGCCCGCGAACCACAGCGTGCTGCTGGTCAGGCCCACCGAGTAGAGGTCGAGCGCGCCGTCGCCGTTGAAGTCGCCGGTCCACGTCGAGCCCGACGCGAGATCGAGGCCGGTGAATGTCACCGCCGACGCGAAGCCCGCGCCGGTACCGACCATCAAGTAGAGATTGCTCGCGTCGGCCGACGCCAGATCTGCGATGCCATCGCCGGTGAAGTCGCCGGCCCAGGTCTCGTCATTGCCGAGATCGAGCCCGCTGCCCGCGACGCCGGTGCCGAACCCCGTGCCGGTCGACGGGTACAGCGTGCCGTTCGCCGCGGCGCCGGTGAACAGATCGGCGCGGCCGTCGCCGGTGAAGTCGACGACGAACACGGTCTGGCCGAGCGTGATCGCCTGCGCCTGCTGCGCGGTGAACGCGGCGCCGGTCGACAGGAGGACGGTGACCTGGCTCGCGCTTGCCGTCACCAGATCGGCGAGCCCGTCGCCGTTGACGTCGCCAACCTGCGTGGTCTGAGCGAGCTGGAGCGACTGCGCGGGTTGCGCCGTGAATCCCTGGCTCGCGCTGTACAGGTAGATCGTGATCGAGCCGACCTGGGCGATCGCGACGTCGGCGAGTCCGTCGCCGTTGTAGTCGCCGGGCAGGATCGCGGTGGCATTCGCGAACGGCAAGTACACGCACGCCGGCGTGCCGAACCCGTTGCCGCTGGCGAGGAACAGCGCGCCGCTCGCGGTCCCGGTGCCGCCGGTGCACGTGATCGACAGCTCCTGCGATAGCAAGTCGGTCTTGCCGTCACCGTTGAAGTCGGCGACCCAGCCGGTATTGCTCGACAGCGACGTGGTCGGCACCTGGATCGCTTGCTGGCTGTCGGCGCCGGCCGTCCACGCGAACGTGGTCGCGGGCAGGCAGTTGCCCGCACCGTCGCACTGCTGCACCGCCGCGAGCTGGCTACGTCCCGTGACCGCGTTCTGCTGATACGTCAGCGCGTATTGCTGCGCGAGCTGGAGCGCTCCGCCGGTGCAGGTCTGGCCGGTGACCGAGGTCGCGGCCGAGGTCGCGATACACGTCTGGATCGCGGCGAGCGTGACGTTCGACGCCACCGTCGCGCCGCCCTGGTTGCTCGCGGTCGGGTCGGGGCGCGCCTGATAGGAGAACTGCACCGAGCGCATCGGCGCCATCGCGGGCGATGCGGTGCGGCTCGTGTAGTCGATCCGCGCGGGCACCGCGGCGCCCGGGTTCGACAGCACGGTGCCGGTGGTCGTGGTCGGAGACTGCGTGTACGTGATCGCGACCGTGTTGCCGTCGAGATCGGTGATGCTGTCGACGAGCCACGTGCGCACCACGCCGGCGGGCAGCGTCGCCGACGAAGCGGCGACCGCGAGCACCGCGCTGTCGGTGGTGGTACCGAGCGTGAGTGTGATGCCCGATGCGAGCGTGATCGTGAAGCTGCACGGCCCGCCGCCGCACGTCGTCGTGCTCGCGACGATGCGAGTCCAGGTCTCGCGCTCCGGCCGGTACGTCGCGCCCGGCGTGAAGTACGTCGACTGCGACGTGCTGACCGGCACGAGCCGCGGGTCTTCGAGCCCGGCATCGACCAGGCAGAACCGGTCGTCGGCGCCAAACCCGACGCCGCCGCGGAACCCGTCGTCGACGATCGTCGCACCGCACCGCTCGATCCGCGGCAGCCCGGTCAGCGCCCAGCCCGCGCCGAGCATTCCGTCGGGCGCCTGGCTGGT
>JABFXX010000614.1 GCA_013368795.1 Kofleriaceae bacterium | reverse complement strand
ACGGCGAGAACGCGGCGAGCGGGTTGAAGTTCGAGCGCACGGCGATCGCCGCGTTCTGCGCGGCTCCGTCCTCGCCGCCGCTCTTCTTCTGCGCGGGCGCAGGAGGAGGAGGCGGCGGAGGCGCCATCGGCGCGGCCATTGTGGCCTCCGGTGCGTCGAAGTCGAAGGACCTCTCTTCCTCGCGCACAGCCGCGGTCTTCGCGCCACCCGAGCTGCCGCCGCCGGGACCACCACCGCGATAACGACCGCCGGTGTTGCCCTGCGCGAGCGCGGCGACATCCGGCTTCGCGAGCTTCACGTACTGGCGCAGGTAGAAGTCGCGCGTGTCGGTTCCGCGCTGCGGGTAGAAGCTGTCGATCGGGTTGCCGAACTGATAGCCGGTGAGCGCGAGGATCGCCTCGTCGACGACGATCACCGCTGCGTCCGCATTCGCGACCGGCCGACCCGCGGCGTCCTTCACCTCGAGCGCGATCTTCGCGTTCTCGCCCGGCGCGAGCTTCGGCACATTCGGCGCGACCGCCACCTGCAGCGTGCGCTGCTTCGGCGGCACCGGCAGCGTGATGTTGCCCATCGCGTACGCGGGCCGCTTCGGCAGCTTCGGATCCGGATCGCCGTGGTCGTCGGTGCGCGCCGCCATGCCGACGAGATCGACCTGGACGTTCATGTTCGGCACCATCGAATCCGCGATCGGGACCTTGATCGTCGCCGTCGGTCCCGCCAGCGAGATGCGCTCGGTCTTCACGATGCCGCTGCGGCGCCACGTGACGAGTGCCTCGGCCGGATAGAACGGCGACTGGAGCAGCAGCTCGGCGGTCTCGCCCTGCTTGTACTCCTTCTTGTCCGGAATCAGCTGCGCCCGCTCCTGCGCGACCTCGCGCGCGGGCGGAATGTCACCGCCGGCAACCCAGAACGTGATCTTCGTCTGGTTCGGCCGTCCCTGCCCGTCGACGATCGTCGCGGTCACCTCGTACGTGCCGCCGTTCTTCGTCTGGAACGTGCACGGCACCGGATCCTTCTCGGCGCTCACCGCGCACGTCTGCGGGTCGACCTCGATCTGCTTGTACTTGCCCTTCTTGACCTCCCAGTCGAGGCGCACCGCCTTGAGCTCGATCGGCGTGCCGACCGCGCTCTTGCCGTCGAGGTCAACACCGATGACGTCGACGTCGAACGGCACGCCCTTCTCGACGAACGACTTCTTCGTCTTGAGGCCGACGTAGAGCGACGACGGATGGACGATCACCGCGGCCGATGCCGACCACGTCTGGCGATTGACGTCGGTGACGCTCGCGCTCGCGCTCACGCTCATCGGCATCGCCGGATTGAGCGACAGGTAGTCCATGTGCAGGACGTGCGAGCCCATCGAGTCGGTCGTGCCGGTCAGCGACCACGTGTTCGCGTTGCCGCGCGTCCGCGACGGGCTCGCGTCGTCGTACCAGCTGCGATAGCCCCACCATGGGATCCACTGGCCGAACGTGAAGTCGTCGCGGTTCGGCGGCGTGTACGTCGTCTGCGACGCGTTCACGTACCAGCTCACCGGCGCGCCCGGCAGCGGCCCGCCCGAGAAGTACTTCGCGTCGACGGTGATGTCGCCCGAGCCGCCAACGATGAACGGCCCCTGGCTCGCGTGCGCATTCACCTCGAACTCCGGCCGGCGAAACTCCTCGATCTGGAAGCCGTGCGTGTACTGCTCCTTCGCGCGGCGTCCCTGCGTCTCGAACTGGACGTACGCGTAGCCGAGGTTCGGCGTCTTCGGCAGCGTGAACTTCGCGTCGAACCCGCCGACCGCGTTCACGCTCGCCGAGCCCTGCGCGATCTGTCGGCCCTGCGAGTCCATCGCCTTGTACGAGAGCGACGTCACCTCGCCGCCGAGGCCGTTCACGTCGCCGTTCTTGCCGTAGTCGATGAGGCGCAGCCAGCCCTTGAGCGAGACCTCCTCGCCGGGCTTGTACATCTTGCGATCGTCGATCACGTACCAGGCGAGCTCCTTCGTCCGCGGCGCCCGCTTCACCCAGCTGCCGTACTCGTTCCAGTAGCCGCCGTCGTCGGACACGAACGCGACATCGTCGCCGCGCTTCGCGAGCAGGTAGTTCGCGCCCTTGATCGAGCGCTGCACGAGACCGAGCGTCGCGAGCCCCTTGTCGTCGGTCTTGGCCTTGATGCCGAACGGCCGCATCTCGAGGTCGATTCCCGACGCCGTCTTGCCGCTGCCGAGCTCGGTTGCGAACGCGAGCAGGTTGTCGCCGTCGACATACGCGTCGATTCCGATCCGCGTCGACTGCACCCACGCGACCATCTGCGGCGGGTCGTAGCTCTGCGTCCACGGATACGGCTCGACGACCGCGATGACGTGGCCGATGCCGTTTCGCAGCGCGGGCGACAGATCGACGCTCGTCTCGGCGAGCATGTTCTTGCTCCCTGCCGTCGCGACGAGCTGATCGAAGACCTTCCGGCCCGGCATCGCCGGCGGCTTGTCGTGGTTCCACCGGTTGCGCATCCAGTTGCCGAACGCGTCGTAGTCGGCAGGCGTCACGCCATACAGCCGAACCTTCAGCTGCTCGTAGTTCGTCGTGAAGAAGTCGAGCGTCGGCTTCTTCGCGCCCGGATCGAGCACGACCATGCCCTGCGGGCCGAAGAACGTCGGCATCGCCTCGCCGACGGAGAACGTCAGCTCCGCGTCCTTGCCGAGCGTCTGGCCGAACGTGTCGGTGATGCCGCCCGAGACCGCGACCTTGTACGTCGTGTTCGCCTTCGTCAGACCCTCGACGCTGATGCCGCCGCCGCTCTGCGAGATCTTCATCGCGTCGATGTCGGGCGCGACCGCGAGCTGGGCCTCGTCGAACTTGTCATCGTCGAGCGCGTTGTTGAACATGATCGCGAACGGCATGCCCGGGCGGCACACGCTGCCCCAGCCGCACTCCGCGCGCTCGATGCGCAGCGGCGGGTACGTCCGGAACGCGAAGCTCTGCTCCTTCGTCGTCGTGTTCGGCCCTTCCGCCGACGGCGTGCCCGCGCCGAACGTCACGCGGATCTCGGCGTCCTTCGGAAACTCCTCCGTCGCGCGGAACGCGATCCAGCGTCCGTCCTGCTCGTTCGTCTTCGCAGCCGCGACCGTCGCGGCGAGCTCCTTGTGCTTCGCGATCTCGGATTCGTCGAGGAGCTCGACGGGAATCGCCGTGCCGTTCGCGGTCAGCGTCGTCTTCGCGATCACCGCCTTCGGATCGATCTTCTGATCGAACATCGCGAACATCGGCACGTCGAGGCGCTGCGGGCCGTAGCTCGGCGTCGACGCGACCAGCGACGGTGCCGGCGTCTCGAACGTGAACTTCACCGCATCTTTCAGCACGCCACCGTTCGCGCTCTTCGTGCCCGCGGGAATCTCCACGCGGTACGTGGTCGCCTGCGGGAACCGGATCTCGGGGTCGAACAAGATCGTTCGCGTGCCGATCCAGCGCCAGTGCCCCTTCGGCTGCGGCACGAGCTTCACCGGCATCGTCGCGGCCGCGTCGTCCTGCGACGTCACAGCGACCATCGGCTGATCGAACGTCACGCTCAGCTCGGGCGCGATCGGGACGTTGCCCTCGGGCATCCAGCGCAGGACGCGCAGGTTCTTGTCGTTATCGATCGTCTTCGCCGGTGGCAACAGCGTCGACGCAGGCGGCGGGAAGCTGCCCTTGATCACGTTCCCGGTCCGCGGCGGCGGCTGCGACTTCGGCCGGATCGCGAACGCCTGCTTGTCCCCTGCCTCGTTCTTGATCGTCCGCGCCCGGCTCAGCAGCTGCTCGGCCTCGGCGTCCGGAATCTTCGTGGCGGGCGCGATCTTCGTCCGGTCAAACGCCGGTGGTCCCGACTTGCCGCTCGAGACCTTCATATCGAGACCGGGCGGCAGATCCTTTGTCTGGATCAGGACTTTGTCTGAGAGCGGTGATGGCCTCGGCGCCGACGGCGCAGGTGCCTTATTTCCGCACGAACTAACGACAAACGAGAGCAGCGTGACTGCTGCCAGGGAGCGATTCGCCTTCACGTGAACAGAGCCTCCAAAGGGCGCGGCATACGTAGAAACGCATCACCCCACGTTTCGCGCTATCTCAGACGGTCGCCCGCCCGCCCCCATCAGATCAAGCGAAGTGCCCTTGATCGTGGGGAGTTTCCAACTCATTGTCACGCGCATGTCTGATGTGACGAGCTCCCCTGCCGCGGGAAAGGTCGAGCCCTACATCCCAGCCTCTCAACAGCTCCCGGAGCTCACGATCGGCGTGCTCCTGCTCGGATGCGTTCTCTCCGTCGTGCTCGCCGGCGCGAATGCCTACCTCGGCATGTTCGCCGGCATGACGGTCTCGGCCTCCGTCCCGGCCGCCGTCATCTCGATGGGCCTCTTCCGCCTCGTGCGGCGAGGCAACATCCTCCAGAACAACGCGGTGCAGACCGCCGCCGCTTCGGGCGAAGGTCTCGCGGCCGGCGTCATCTTCACGCTGCCCGCGCTCATCATCCTCAAGGAGTGGTCGAGCTTCAGCTACGTCGAGACCACGCTCATCGCCGGCTTCGGCGGCATCCTCGGCGTGCTCTTCACGATCCCGCTGCGCCGCGCGCTCATCATCGATCAGCCCCTTCAGTTCCCCGAAGGTGTCGCGACCGCCGAGGTCCTCAAGGTCGGCGCGCAAGGCGGCGGTGGTGTCGGCGTGCTCGTCCTTGCCGCCGTCATCGGCGCGATCGCCAAGCTCGGTGTCACCGGCCTCAAGCTGTGGGCCGAGATCGTCCAGTTCGGTGCGTGGATCACCAAGCCCGCGACCGTCGCCGGCACCGCGAAGGCCAAGGCCGGCGCGCCGTTCTACTTCGGCATCAACGCGTCGCCCGCGCTCCTCGCCGTCGGCTACATCGTCGGCTTCAACGTCGCGCTCGTCATCTTCATGGGCGCGGTCATGAACCGCTGGGTCGCGGTCCCGCTCTACTCGATCTTCGGCGATCCGTCCTCGCGCATCGTCGATCCCGACTCGGGCACGACGCTCGCGCAGGTCCTCCAGGGCCTCGACGCGCAGAACGCATCCGACGCGATCCACGGCGCGGTCACGCGCTACCTCGGTGTCGGCGGCATGCTCGTCGGTGGCGTGTGGTCGCTCATCAAGCTCCGCAAGTCGCTGCTCGGCGGCATCCAGGCCGGCCTCCTCGCCTACAAGAATCGCAAGAGCGGCGCGGGCACCGTGCTCCGGACCGAGCACGACATGCCGATGAACATCATCCTCATCCTCATCGGCGCCTCGGTCATTCCGCTCTTCTTCATCTTCAATCACTTCACGCACTCGATCGGCATCAGCGCGGTCATGTCGGTCGTGATGATCATCGCGGGCTTCCTGTTCTCCGCGGTCGCCTCGTACATGGCCGGCCTCGTCGGATCGTCCAACAACCCGGTCTCGGGCATCACGATCTCGACCATCCTCGTCGCCGCCCTGCTGCTCCTCGGACTCGGTCTGAAGTCCCCAGCCGGCCCGATCGCCGCCATCCTCATCGGCGGTGTCGTCTGCTGCGCCGCCGCGATCGGTGGCGACAACCTCCAGGACCTCAAGTGCGGTCAGCTCGTCGGCTCCACCCCGTGGAAGCAGCAGACGATGCAGATCCTCGGCGTGGTCGTCGCCGCGTTCGCGATGGCCCCCGTCCTCAATCTCCTCAACAATGCCTACAAGATCGGCAGCCCCGGCCTCTCGGCCCCGCAGGCGAACCTCATGGGCACCGTTGCCAAGGGTGTATTCGCAGGTGGGCTCCCCTGGCTCATCATCGGGGCGGGCGCCGCGATCGCCGCCGTCGTGATCATCATCGATCACCTCCTCGGAAAACGGGGTTCCAGCTTCCGCATTCCAGTCATGGCGTTCGCGGTCGGCGTCTACCTCCCCTTCCACCTGAACGTCCCGATCTTCCTCGGTGGCGTCATCGCGCTGTTCGTCAATCGTCGTCTTGATAAGACGCGCGCGTCATCGGAGCGCAGGGGCCAGGTCGAACGTATGGGCCTCCTCGCGGCCGCCGGCTTCATCACGGGCGAAGCCCTCATGGGCATCGGTCTCGCGGTCCCGGTCGCAGCCCTTCACGACGAGAACGCGATCGCCCTTTTCATGGAGAAAGCGAAGGATTGGACCCCAGAAAACGCGCACATGGTGCCCGCCTACGCCGAGTTCTGGCTCCCCTCGATCGTCTTCGTGGGCATCGTCCTCGCGCTGCTCTACAAGCTCTCCTTCAAGCAGGAGGGCAAGTCGCACACCACACACACGTCCAGCGGCCGTGAGTGACGAGAATCTCTGATAGATCCTGACATTCGCGGATCCTCATCGATCTCGTTTAGTATTGTTGTCATGCGGGTCAGCTACCTGTTTGTTGCCATCGCTGCGTCTGCAGCAGCTGCTTGCGGCAGCGGTCCACAAGGTCAATCGATTTGCGATAACACCGTGCCGCCACCGGCCGCGTGCATGTCGCAATGCGATCCTTCACCCGGCGCCGCGAACACGTGCCCGCAGGGCTATCACTGCGCACCTGACGGTTTCTGCGATGCGGTCTGCACGCCGACCGGCAACGAGTGCGGTGATGGCTACGTCTGCACACCGGACGGTCGCTGCAAAGGCGAAGACGAGTGCACCGGTCTCGAGTGTCAGGTCGTGAACTGCGCCGCGCAGGGCAAGCCGGACACGACGCTCAAGGGCACCGTCTACGCGCCGAACGGCACGCTGCCGCTCTACGGCATCCAGGTCTACGTTCCCAACGAAGCGCTGCCTCCGTTCACCGAGGGCGCGGAGTGCGGACGCTGCGCTGATCTCCCGGGCGCGCCGATCGTTCAGACGACGACCGACGAGGCCGGCAACTTCACGCTGCCCGGCGTGCCCGCCGGCTCCGACATCCCGCTCGTCATCACGAGCGGCAAGTGGCGCCGTCAGATCAAGATCTCGACGGTTGCCGAGTGCACCGACACGCAGGTCGCGGCGGCAGACTCGCGCCTTCCGAAGAACCGCACCGAAGGCGACATTCCTCGCATCGCGCTCTCGACGGGCAACGCAGACTCGCTCGAGTGCCTGCTTCGCCGCATGGGTATCGCCGACGAGGAGATCGGTACCGCGGGCGACGATCGCCGCGTTCACCTCTACGACAGCAAGGACTCGCCGGGCCGCGGCGTTCCGAAGTTCGATGCAAACTTCCCCGGAGGCTCGGGGAACTTCGCCGATTCGAAGACCTTCTGGAACGATGTGAACAAGCTCAAGGCTTACGACATGGTGATCTTGTCGTGCGAAGGTGGCCAATACTCCAGCGCCAACAAGCCGCAGGATGCTCTGAACGCGATGAAGGACTACGCCGACCTCGGCGGTCGCGTCTTCCTCTCGCACTGGCACAACATCTGGATCAGCGGCAACTACAAGGCATCGCCGGGGTCGATCGCAAATCCCAATCCGGTGATCCAGGACTGGAAGGACATCGCGACGTGGACGAACGGCCAAAACTTTAGCCAGAAGACCGATGTTATCGACGAGACCAGCAATCCGAAGGGTCCCTCGTTCGCGACTTGGATGGTGAACGTCATGGGCTCGACGGTCCGCGGACAGATCCCCGTCAAAGATGCCCGCATCACCAGCACAGGCATCAACACCGCAAAAGCTGAGCTATGGACATACGAGTTGGACTCCCACGCGCCCCAGAACTTCCAGTTCACGACGCCGGTGAACGCGCCTGCCGACCAGCGCTGCGGCAAGGTCGTCTATTCCGACATGCA
>JABFXX010000566.1 GCA_013368795.1 Kofleriaceae bacterium | reverse complement strand
AGAAAGGCAAACACAGCCCGTCAGGCGTTGGAAATGCCGGCGGCCCAGCACACCAGGCCGAGGACGATCGCGATGGCCGATGCCAGGGCAGGGCGGCGGACCAGCCGGCCGGTCGCGTCGATCCCTCGACGTGCCAGCGCGAGCCCGCCGCCGAGCCAGCCGGCGTCGCCGAGCGCGGCGAGGACGAGCGCGAACGTGCTGGCCCGGGTATCGCGGGCGAGCCGGTCGCGGTGCCACGCCTCGCGGGCGGCGGGGGCTTCGGGAGCGGCCTTGTCGGCGACGTGACCGCCGGCCGGGTCGGCCGCGGCGAGCCTGGCGATCTCGCGATCGGCGGCGGCGAGGTCGTCTGCGTGCGGCTGCCACAGGCTCCGCGTCGCCCGCGCGGCGCTGCGGATCGCGCGCCAGGCCGCGAGCTTCACTGCGGGTTCTTCGGAGCCCGCGAGCGTGTGTAGCTTGGCATACGCCTCGTCGACGTGAGGTGCGAGCGGCAGGTACCAGCGGGCTGCGACCTCGTAGGCGCGGATGGCGGCCAGCTTGCCGCCGCGGGCGAGCGCGTCGTCGCCGTCGGTGAGCGCGGCACGGCCCTCGCCGACGACGCGGATCGCGAGCCCGCCGAGGATGGCGGTCACGAGCGCGACGATGACAATGGTCCGCTTCACGCGCGGCATCATACGCCGCGAGGTGCGATCCGCGCGCGGCCGTGGTGTACTCCCTGTCATTGATGTCTCGCGGTCGTTCTGACGTACCGAACACCGATGACTCTGGCGCCGGCGCGCTACGGATTGGGGATCGCTTCGTCGTCGAGCGAACGCTCGCGGCCGGCGATCTCGGCGAGGTCTTCCTCGCCCGTGATCTCGAGCTCGGGCGCGGGGTCGCGGTCAAGCTGCACAAGGACCTCGAGGACGTGCAGCGCCTCCATCGCGAGGCGCTCACGATGGCGCAGGTCGCTCACCCGAACGTCGTCTCGGTGTTTGCGGTCGGCGAGCACGCCGGCCGCACGTACGTCGCGATGGAGTACGTCGAGGGCAAGACGCTGCGCGCATGGCTCGCCGAGGCGCCGAGGTCGCGTCGCGAGATCGTCGGCGCGCTCCTCGCGGCCGGCGAGGGTCTCGCCGCCGCGCACAGCGCCGGTCTCGTCCACCGCGACTTCCGGCCCGAGAGCATCGTCGTCGGCACCGATGGCCGCGTCCGGGTCAGCGACTTCGGCGTGCCGCGCCGCCACGCGCCGGTCGAGCGGCTATCGACGGACGACATCACGTTCGATGGCTCGGCGAAGGTCGCGGCGACCGCATACCTGGCGCCGGAGCAGGTCGCGGGTCAGCGCGCCGGTGCCGCCGCCGATCAGTACGCGTTTGCGGTCGTTGCCTACGAGGCGCTGTTCGGCGCCGAGCCGCGCGGCGGCGGTCGGCTTCGCGCCGTGCTGGTGCGCGCGCAGTCGCGCGATCCGGGTTCGCGATTCCCGTCGCTGCGCGCGCTGCTCGTCGCGATGAAGCGCGCCGATCGGATGCGCGTCTACGCGATCGCGGGCCTCGTCGTGCTCGCGGCGATGATCGCCGTGCTCGTCGCGCTCTGAGCGCTACGAGAAGTCGCGGCGGTGGAACAGGATGCAGGCCAGCGCGAGCAGGCCGACGATCCAGCCCAGGCCATGCAGGCCGGAGAGCCCGACGTAGCCCCACGACACGAAGTCGCCGTGGACGCTGACCGGTGCGCCCTCGACGACGCGACCCGACGGCGAGAACAGGTGGATGTCGGGGACGATCTCGAGCGCGATGCGCGAGGTCCACTGGATCCAGCCGTCGGTCGCCTTCGTCGCCGCCTCGATATCCGGCGTCAGCCGGCCGAGCACCCACATGCCGAGCGCGAAGATGCCCGACAGAAACGGTGACGAGAACGACGAGAAGAAGATCGCGATCGCCGCGACCGTCAGCACCTCGAACCACGACAGCACGATCGCGCGGATCATCTCGCCGCTGACGCCGACGCCCTGCGAGTACTGCACGCCGATCGTCGTGGCGCCGAACAGCGCGACGAGCACGGTCAGGACGAGCGCCATGCCGGTGTACTTGCCGACGACGAACTCCCAGCGCTCGATGGGCTTGCTGACGATCGCGTGGATCGTGCGCCGCTGGACCTCGCTGTAGAGCAGGAACACGCCGAGGAAGATCGCGGTCAGCGAGCCGAACAGCGAGATCGCAGCGAGGCCGATGTCGCGCGCGACGCGCGTCTCCTCGCGGATCGACATCTGACCGAGCACGATCGAGAGCAGGCTCGCGCCGACGACGAGGACGACGATGCCGTAGAGCACGCGGATGCGCGCGGCCTCGCGGAACGTGTTGAGCGCGACCGCCCAGATCCGGCCGATGCGGTCGGTCATACGCGTCCCTCGGTTGCCGCGCTCGACGAGTCGGCGCTCGCGATCTCGCGCATGAACAGCTCCTCGAGCGTCTCGTGGCGCGGTGACACCGCGACGATCTTCGCGCCCTTGTCGCGCGCCGCGACGAGCCACGCGTCGACATCGGCGTTCGCCGGCAGCGTCAGCGACAGCTCGTCGCCGACGCGGCGGACGCGCGTCGCACCGTCGGCGAGCGCACCGATCTCGGCGTCGGCCGCGATGCGCACGCTGACATCGATGCCGAGCACGGTGCGGCGGATCAGCTCGGCGGGCGTGCCCTGCGACTGCAGCGCGCCGCGCGCGATGATCGCGACCTCGTCGGCGATCGCCTCGATGTCGGTGAGGATGTGCGACGAGAAGAACACGGTCTTGCCCTGCTCGCGCAGCTCGAGGATCAGGTCGCGCACTTCCTTGCGGCCGATCGGATCGAGGCCGCTCATCGGCTCGTCGAGCACGACGAGCTGGGGATCGTTCATCAGGGCCTGCGCGAGCCCGGCGCGCTGGAGCATGCCCTTGCTGAACTTCTTGAGGCTCTGCGAGCGCGCGCGGCCGAGGCCGACCTTGTCGATCAGCTGGTTCGCGCGCTTCTTGCGCAGGTCGGCGGGCAGGCCGAACAGCCGGCCGGCGAGGTCGAGCAGCTCGCCGACGGTCAGGTAGTCGTAGAAGTACGGGGTCTCGGGAAGAAACCCGAGGCGGGCGCGCGCCTCCCGGCTCGGGATCTCGTAGCCGAGGATCTTCGCCGACCCCGACGTCGGCTTGATGAGGCCCATCAGGGTGCGGATCGTCGTCGTCTTGCCGGCACCGTTAGGGCCGACGAAGCCGAAGATCTGGCCGCGCTCGACGCTGAAGGTGACGCCCCGCAGGGCCTCGACCTTCTTGCGGCGCAGCGGCGTGCGGTACGTCTTCGTCAGGTCGCGTACTTCGATCGCAGGCGAGTCGGCCACTACCTGCCAAACATAGCGCTACTGCATCGCGTAGATGAAGGTCACCATGCCGCAGACTGGCACGGGCTTTTTCCCATCGAGCAGGTAGGGCTTGTACTTCCAGTCGTGCATCGCCGCGGTCAGCGTCGAATCGTAGGCCTGAAAGCCCGACGACTTGACCAGCGCGAGCGTCGACACCTCGCCTCGGGTTCCGACGCAGACGCGGAACACGGCGACCAGCTTCGACTTGCCGCTGTTGCGGATCTCGATCTTCGTCAGCGCGGGCGGCTGCACCTGGGTCTCGCCGGAGATCCGGAGCCCCTTCAGCACGGTCGGCGCCACGAGCCGCTCGATCTCGCCGCAGTTGGCGCAGTCATCCGAGCCCGAACCCGACCCGGAGCCGTCGCCGGAGCCGCTGCCGGTCCCGCTGCCACTTCCGCTGCCGCTGCCGCTGCCGCTTCCGCTCCCGCTGCCATCGCCGTCGCCGGTCGTCGTGAGGAGCGGCTCCGCCTTCTCCTCCTTCTTGATCTCGACCGGCTGCGTGGTCTCGGTGACCAGCTTCTTCTGCTGCTTCTTCTCCTTCTGCTTGAACTTCTCGGCCTTCGGCGCGTCCGCCCCCTCCGAGCCGTTGTCCTGGTGCTCCGCGACGTAGGCGAGGTCGACCGGCATGCGGCCGGCCTCGACCTTCTCGATCTCCCAGATCCCGGAGACGAACAGGCCGAACACGATGGCGACGTGGACGCCGATCGACACGACGACGAGCATTCGGCGACCGGAGCGGCGGGCAGGGGCGGTAAGGGTGCGCATTCACCTGGCAACGCGGCGGCTTTGCTCGCGATCTATGTCAGGCGCTGGCGTGTCGCGACCCGCAGTCTCGGCGGTGTCGCAGGGTGTATGGTCCCGCTCGCTTGACCGGCCCGCTTGTCGTCTTTTGCGTGACTTACCTGCTGATCGCGAGCCGTCAGCTGCAGTTCCTCAAGCTCGACCGGCCTGCCGCCGCGATCGTCGGCGGCGTCGCGATGGTGATCATCGGTGGCCTACCGATGGAGGCCGCGCTGCACGCGGTCGACCTCCACGTCATCCTGCTCCTGTTCGGCGTGCTCGTGATCGCCGCCTACCTCCAGGAGGCGCAGTTCTTCCGGCTCGCCGCGTACCTCGTGCTCACCCGCGCGAAGTCAGCGCGCTCGCTGCTGTTCGGCCTGACGTTCGTCGCAGGCGGGTTATCGGCGCTCCTCGTCAACGACACGGTGTGTGTCGTGCTGACGCCGCTCGTCGTCGCGGTCGTCGTCGAAGCACGCCTGCCGGCGCTGCCGTACCTGCTCGCGCTCGCCGGCGCGGCGAACGTCGGCGGCGTCGTCAGCTTCAGCGGCAATCCCCAGAACATGATCGTCGGCGCGCACGCGCACGGCACGATCGGGTTCGCGCAGTACTTCGCGCTGACGCTGCCGATCGGCGTCGTGCTGCTCGCGGTCAACGCCGCCCTGATCGCGTGGCTGTTCCGCTACGACCTGCCCAAGGACGCGCTCGCCGATCGCAAGCCGCCGCGTCCCGCCATCGACAAGGTCCTCACGATCAAGGCGCTCTGCGCGCTCGCATTGTTCGCCGGCCTCGCGCTCGCCGGCGTGACGCTCGCAGGCGCCGCGATGTGCGCCGCCGCCGTGATGATGGTCATCGCACGCACCGGCGCGCGCGACGTGTTCTCTCGCGTCGACTGGACGCTGCTCGCGTTCTTCGGCGGCCTGTTCGTCGTCGTCGCCGGGATCGAGCACGCCGGGATCATGCAGCGCGTGTTCGATACGCTCGCGCCGGTCGTCGCGCGCGGCGACACCGTAGGCAACCTCGCGTTCATCGTGCTGATCGTCGTCGGATCGAACGTCGTGTCGAACGTGCCGCTCGTGATCATCGCGGTGTCGTGGATTCCGCAGATGCCCGATCCGACGGCGGGCTACATCATGCTCGCGGTCGCCTCGACGCTCGCCGGCAACCTGACGCTGTTTGGCAGCATCGCGAACATCATCGTGATGGAGGGCGCCGGGCCGCGCGGCGACATCGGATTCTGGAAGTTCCTGCGTTACGGCTCGGTCATCACGATCGTCAATCTCGTGCTCGCGTTCGGCATCCTCGCCGCCGAGCGCGCGCTCGGGATCCCGGCGCTGCTCGGGCTGTAAGGACCTCCTTCGGCGGGTAGAGCGGCGGCGTCGGTGGCGCGGCATCCGGGGGCGCAGAGAGGTGACGGCTGTGTTCGGTCGCTGCTGTCGAACACGAGCACGAGTACGAGTACGACCGGAGATCCTAGCGCGCGAACATGAAGATGCCGTCGCGATCGAGCTCGCTGACGTAGGCGCCCTCTGCGTCGGCGCGCAGCGACGGTGTCTTCAGGCCCGATGCGAGCGGCTCGGCCTTCGCCGCGCCCGGCGCCATGTGCATCAGCCGCTTGTCCTCGCCGGCGGGGCCTTCGAACCAGTAGACGTGGCCATCGGCGGCGACGACCGGCTCCTGATCGACGTCGTGGCCGACCACCTCGATCGCGCCGCCGATCTTCTTGCGCCGGCGCACCTCGCCGGTGCCCTCGACGTACCAGTACATCCACGTGTCGTCGATCGCGACGTCGACGATGCCCTTCTGCCCGGTGACGACGATCTTGGCCTTCGCGTTCGGCGTCTTCGCGAGCCTGGCGATCGTGCCCGCCGACCACGCGCCGATCCACAGCGCGTCGTCGTCGACGTCGAGCAGGAACTGCTCCTTCGGCCGCGTCGTGTGGATCCGCTCGGGTGTGCCGCCGGCGCGCGCGACGCGATAGACGCCCGGGTTCGGTACGCCCTCGAAGCCCGGCACGACGAAGTAGGCGTACTTGCCATCGAGCGCGCCCATGATGCAGTCGATCTCCGCGACGACGTGACTGCCCTCGGTGCCGGCGGTGATGCGCATCAGCTTCTGCTGATCGCAGTAGAAGACGCCCTGTGCGTCGGCGACGAAGTCGAACGCGCTATCGCAGTCACCGACGCGCCTGGGCGCACCGCCGGCCTTCGGCTGCGCCATCACGCCACCGCCATCGCAGTAGTAGATGACACCGGGCGCGGCCGCGAAGTGTTGCGTCGACACGTCGCTGATCTGCTTCGAGCCGGCGATGCGCGGCGGCGGAGGCGGCGCGGGAGGCTCGGGCGTCGGCGGTGGCGCGGGCTCCTGTGGAGGCATCGCCTCGGGAGTCGGCTCCGGCGTCGCGACATGCTCGACCGGAGGCGGAGCGGGCTTCTTCGTTGTCTTCTTGTTCAGCGTGAAGCGAAGCGTGAGCCCGAGTGCAACCACACCGACGACGACGACCAAGAATTTCTTCACGCCATGTCATGACACGGCGAGCCCGCCGTGCACGCCTACGTGTGGGGTCGCGTCGACGCGAGCGATGGCCGGTCCTTCCACGCGGCGCGCACGCCCTCGACGCCGTGGGCGCGCTCCGTCGGATACGTCTTGCGGAAGTCCATCCAGTCGAGCGCGGTGATCAGCGCGAGCTCGGGGAGACCGAACGCGCCCGTGAACGAGCGCTTGTCGGGAGCGAGCTGCGTCGCGAGCCACGCGAAGATCGCGTCGGTGCGCGCGAGCTGGCGGTCGGCGTACGGCGTGCCGTCGATCGCGACGCCGTCGCGGCGCAGGTAGAACAGCTGGATCACCGAGTCGAGCGCGGCATCGATCGCGTTGACGAGGTTCTGCTCGTGCCACCGATCGCGAGGCGGCGCGAGGCCTCCCCAGCTGCGTGTCGTGACGAGCCAGTCGATGATGACGCGCGAGTCGTAGATCGTGCGGCCGTCGATCACGGCGACCGGCACCTTGCGGATCGGCGACACCTCGCGGAGCGCCTCCTGTCCTGCGTCGGTCGCCGTGTCGAGCCGATCGACCTCGACACCGACCTCGGCCGCGACGACGCGAACGCGGCGGACGAATGGCGACGTCGTCGTACCGTAGAGCTTCATGCGCGCGAGCGTACACGGTAGGCTCGTCCTGTGGACGTCTTCCTGATCCGGCACGCCGATGCGATCGACGAGACGCTCGACCTGCGCGATCCGATGCGCCACCTGACCGCGCACGGCCGCGCACAGGCGACCGCGCTCGGCGATCGGCTGCGCTGGCTCGACTGCATGCCGACGAACATCTGGACGAGCCACCTCGTGCGCGCGGTGCAGACGGCCGAGCTGGTCGCGACCGCGCTTGCCGCGACGGTGCCGATCGAGGTCGTCCCGGGGCTCGCGCCCGGGCAACCGACGCGGACCGTGCTCGCCGCGCTGGAGGCGCTGCCCGCCGATGCGGTCGTGCTGCTCGTCGGCCACGAACCGGGCATGTCCGCGATCGGCACGCTGCTGCTCGGGAAAGACCTCGGTGCGCTCGCCAAGGCGGAGGCCGCGAGGATCGCCGAGGGCGAGCTGCGCTACCGCTGTGCGTGGGACGCCGAAGCACCGAAACGCTGACCGT
>JABFXX010000421.1 GCA_013368795.1 Kofleriaceae bacterium | reverse complement strand
ACGGCGAGACCGTCCCGAAGGTCGCCGCCGTCGATAACAAGCTCCTCCCTGCCCGCTCGGTGATCGTGACGCCGCACACCGAGCTCGCCGACATGTTCATGACCGAGGCGGCGCGTGGCTGCTCGCGCGGCTGCACGTACTGCGTGATGCGCCGCTCGACGAACGGCGGCATGCGCATCGTCGACCGCGAGACGATCATCGCGGGCATCCCCGAGGGCACGAGGAAGGTCGGCCTCGTCGGCGCCGCGGTCACCGATCATCCCGACATCACCGCGATCGTTCACGACGTCGTCGCGCCCGGACGCGGCGTCGGCATCTCGAGCCTGCGCGCCGACAAGCTCACCGACGAGCTCGTCCGCCTGCTCGCGAAGGGCGGCTATCGCACGCTGACCGTCGCCGCCGACGGCGCGAGCGAGCGGATGCGCCGCGTGATCGAGCGCTCGACGCGCGCCGAGCACCTGTTGAACAGCGCCCGGTTCGCGCGCGCGAACGGCATCAGCACGCTGAAGATCTACATGATGCTCGGCGTGCCGAGCGAGACCGACGCCGACGTCGACGAGCTCGTCGCGCTGTCGAAGGAGCTCGCCGCGATCCACCCGAGGGTCGCGTACGGCCTCGCGCCGTTCGTCGCCAAGCGCAACACGCCGCTCGACGGCACGGACTTCGCGGGCATCGACGTCGTCGAGGCGCGGCTCGCCCGGCTCCGCAAGGGACTCGCCGGCGCCGGCCTCGGCGGCAAGGTCGAGGTCAGGCCGACCTCCGCCCGCTGGGCCTGGGTCGAGTACATGATCGCGCAGGCCGAGAGCAACGCCGGCCTCGCGATCATGGACGCCCATCGCGCCGGCGGGAGCTTCGCTGCGTACAAGAAAGCATTCGAGAAGCGCGGCGTCGCCCCGACGGGGCCGCGCGCCCGCGTGCCGTCGAGCCTCGAGCTGATCGCGCTCAGGAAGAAGCGTCTCGCGAGCTGACGTGTTGCGCGGTCGCCACGTGTTGCGCGATCGCCACACTGAGAGTTTCTCGTTGCCGTATTTCCGCTGGTCGTCCAGCATGTGGTCCATGCGGTTCGTGCTCAGTCTCGTCCTCGTCGCGACCACGACCACGATTGCTGCCGCCGACAAGCTCGCCGAGATCCCCGACTCTGCGTTCATTCGCTGTCGCGGCGATGGGTGCGGCGCGCGCGCTGTCGAACCTCAGCCGGTGGCCACGACAGGCGAGCGGCCCGGTGCGCTGATGCGGTTCGGCCTGACGTACGGCGTCGATCGCAACGCGCCCGAGGCGCGCGAGGTCGGCCCGATGATCGCGCTCGGCGCGCGCGCCGGCCGGTTCGGCGCCGAGGTGAACTACACGTACCTGTCGTTCGTCGATCCGGACGACAGGGTCCATCGCGCGGGCGTCGCGTTGCGGTTCGATCTGATCGAGCGCACGCAGCTCGGCGCCGGCCTCGCGCTCCAGCATCGCGGCGCGTTCTACGCCGAGCTCGGCGCGGCGATCCGGTTCGGCGAGTGGCGCGCGAACCCCGAGATCAACCGCACGACGTCGCGCCAGGACGAGCTGCAGTTCGCGCTCGGGCACGAGCTCGAGGATCGCTGGCACATCGCGCTGCGCTTCGGCGTCGCGCGCCAGGATCCGCTCCTGGGCGCCTCGTGCCGCAGCACCACCGGCACCATGTGCACCGACCTCGTGATGGACCCGAATGCCGGCGATGTCGCCGAGTCGGTCATGCTCGAGTCGACGTTCGCGCTCGGCTTCGGCAACTGATCACTTCACGCTCGGCGACGGCCAGCCAAACCGCGCGAGCGCCTCGCGAAAGCCGGGCGTGTCCTTCGACACCGGCTCCATCCACTTCGGATCCTCGAGCGTGCGCGTCCACCAGGTCGGCGCACTGTACGGCTGGAGCTTGTAGACGTAGCGCTGCATGCGGATCCAGCGCGGCGGCTGGCCGCCGAACGGATCGACCGCGACCAGCTCGCGCACGGTCTTGTCACCGTCGAGCAGCTTCCACGCGAAGTGGTACAGCCACGGATCGCTTGGCTGCTCGGACATCGCGGAGAACCAGATCAGCCAGTCGAGCCGACGGTGATACGGCCCGAGCACGCACGGCCGGCGGTTCACGTTGCCCGGCTTGCACGGCAGCTCGTACTCCTTCCATTCGCTGTCGGGCGCGTTCGGGTCCGCCGACATCGTGCCCTCGATGATGATCTCGTGGCGCGTGTCGCCGACGGAGCCGAACGCACCGTACGTGTTGACGAGCGAGAGGTTGTCGAAGCTCCGGTTCATCGCCTGGCGCTTCGCGAGCAGATTTTCGACGACCGGCCCGCTCTTCATGATCACGAGGCCCGCGAACACGGCGACGAGCAGCTGCGGCAGGTCCCACTTCTTGACGATCGCGACCACGATCGCGGAGAAGAACAGGACGAGCACGAGCGGCGTCCAGATGAACGCGCAGACCACCGCGATCGGGATCCCGATGCGCAAAATCCGGCCGTCACGTTTCGGCACCGGCGCGAGCCGGCGCTTCAACCACTCGCGCGGCCGACCGGGCAGAAGCCGCAGCAGGAAGTCGTCGTCGAAGCACGCGAGGACCGGGACGAGCGTCAGCCAGTTGAGGAACGCGAGGTTGCCGCTGAGGATGAGGACGATCTGGAAGCCCGCCATCATGCAG
Organism: Kofleriaceae bacterium; assembly: GCA_013368795.1. GTDB lineage: Bacteria > Myxococcota_A > Polyangia > Haliangiales > Haliangiaceae > JABFXX01. The sequence continues at coordinate 25,801 of JABFXX010000421.1, read as the reverse complement.
CCCGCGACGAGCCGCAGCCTCCTCGGGCCGAACACGAAGAACGGCGCGACGACCTCGACGATGTGATTGAACACGACGCCACCGGCGAGCACCGCGTGCGGCAGGTAGTGGAAGAACGGCGACAGCGGGTTGGGAATCGGCTGCGTCTCGAAGTGCCAGTCGAGGCACGTCAGCTCGCGCCAGCACGGATCGCCGCGCAGCTTGATGAGACCGGCGCCGAGCATGATGCGGAACACGAGCCAGCGCATCAGCACGATCGAGGTCGTCGTCGGTGGCCGCGCCGCGAGGGGCCGCGGATCCCACGGGTGCGCGAGGAACGCCGCGATGAGCGTCGTCTCGAGGATCTGGATCTCCCAGCCGAACGAGAACCACAGCTGCCCGACCCGCTCGTAGCTGCCGTAGATGACCCACAGCGCGAGCAGCATCGGCAGGTTCGCGTAGCCGAGCGTCACGCAGATCGCGATCGCGAGGCCGACGTACGCCCACACCATCAGCGACGTGTCGGACGCGCCCCCGAAGAAGATGCTCGGTAGATCCGAGAACGTCGCGCCGTTGCCGCGCACGAGGTCGACGAACGCATGGACAGGAGTGAGTCCGTGGCTTCCTAGCAGCCCTGGCCCCTGGAAGATGAGGCCGAGGAACGCGAACACGTAGACGAAGCCGAGCAGGCGCAGGATCAGCCAGCGCGTGAGCTGATAGCCGCGCGGCGGCCCTGCCCAGCACAGGAGCGTCTCCCACGGCGTCGGCACGCGCACGTCGGCGACGTCGTCGCTCGCGTGCGGTGTCTCGACGTCGCCGGCCACGTCCAAAGTCTACTGCGGCGCGACGCGGTGCCTCAGCCGATCGACTAGACCGGCGCTACTCGCCGAGCGAATCGCCCATGCCGTCGGCGAGCTCGTCGGCGCGATAGCCGCGGGACAGCTTGCGGCCGGGCTGCGCGAGGTAGAAGTAGTGGCAGCGATCGCGCGCGCTCCACACGACGTGCTCGACGGACGCGTGCTCGCCTGCCTTGCTGCCGACGAGCACGGTCACAGTCTCGCCGACGGCGAAGCGTGCGATGCGAGAGCCGACCACGGCGAGAGTCTACCCCTTCGGCCCCGGCGCGGCTCGTTCGCCAATCAATCGCGGTCGACGCCCTGGCGCAGATAGCTGACGGTGTCGACCAGCGTCAGCTGCGGGTCGCGAGGGTTGAAGCCCAGCTCGTGAGCTGCCTTGCTGGAATCGATCCACCAGTAGTGCTCGGCCATCTCGACGCTGATGCGATCGACCGGCGGCTCCTTGCCGCGCCAGCGGTAGAGCTCCTCGACGAGCGAGGCGCCGAGCTTGTTCCACTTCTGCGGGATCTTAAGGCGCGGCGGGCTGATGTTGGCGATCCGGCCCAGGCGCTCGAAGAACTCCTTCGTCGTCCAGTTCGGGCCACCGAGCAGGTAGCGCTCGCCGGCGCGGCCATTCGCCAGCGCGTTCGCGGTCGCCTCGGCGGCGTCGCGCGCGTCGACGAAGTTGATGCCGCCATCCGGAATCGTCGGGATCTGGCGCTTGATGAACTTGCGGACGTCGCCGGTCGAGGACAGGCGGCGATCGCCGGGTCCGAGCAGCAGCGACGGGTTGACCGCGACGACCTCGATGCCGAGGCGCTCGCCGTGCTCGAACGCGAGGCGCTCCTGGTAGATCTTCGAGGCGTAGTACGGCCAGCCGGCGACGATCTCCTCGGCGTACGGCGCGCTCTCGTCGAGGATCTCCTCGTTCTTGGACACGCCGATCGTGCCCGACGTCGACGCGAGCACCATGCGGCGCACGCCGGCGGCGCCCATGCGATCGAGGACGCGACGCGTGCCGTCGACGTGCAGGCGCATCATGCGCTGGCCGTCGTCGGGGTCGCGCGACACCGCGCCCGCGAGGTGGAACACCGCGGAGACGCCGTCGAGCGCCTTGTCGAGCTCGTCGCCCGACAGCACGTCGCCACGGACGTGCTCGACGCCGATGTCTTCGAGGATCGCGGAGCGCGTGCGGGCGAGACCACGGACGATGTGGCCCTGCTCGACGAGCACGCGACAGAGATGCTCGCCGAGGAATCCGGTCGCGCCGGTGACGAGTACGGAGGTCTTCATGCGTTGGCTTCCTCGTCGGAAACGGTCTTGCCCTGCGAAGCGAGGTATTCGGCCATCGGCGTCGTACCGGCATCGCCGAGCGTCCAGGCGGCCTCGTGCGGCGCGAGCCGGCGGATCGTCGACTCGACGTTGTGCGTGATCGCGCGGTACTGCGCCGAGCGATTCTTCTCGGTCTGCGCGATCGCGAGCACGTCCTCGTACGACAGGTACGGACCGACGTACGACGCGACACGCTCGCCCTTCTTGGGCAGGAAGCGGCCCTTCGGCATCGCCGCGTGCGTGCCGTGCAGGTACATCGGCAGGATGCCGCACTTGTTCGTCATCGCGAGGTAGCCAAGTGACGGCTTGAAGTCGGCCATCACGCCGGTGTCACTACGCGTGCCCTCGGGGAAGATGAGCAGGATGTAGCCGTCGCGAATGACCTCGCCGGCGAGCCGCAGCGACTCGCGCAGCGAGCCGTGACGCTCCATCGGCACGACGTTCGTGAAGTTCTCGAAGTACATCCGGCGTACCGGGTCCTCGAAGAAGTAGTCCTTCGCGCCGAGCGCGACGAGCGCCTCGCCCTGCTCTCCCAGCGCGTACTTCACGAGGCCCGTGTCGAGGTGGCTCGCGTGGTTCGCCGCGACGATGTAGCCCCCGAACGGCGGGACCTGGCCCTGGCCGTAGACGTCGGTCTCGAGCACGCGCTCGTAGAGCGCACGCATGCCGCCGCGCAGCGCGCGACGACCGAGCCGGACGAGCGGCTTGGGCACGTCGATGTCATCGCTGACTGCCTCGCCGTCCTCGTCCTTCTTCGCCTTCTTCTTCGGCACGCCGCGCTGCAGGTCCTGCTTCGCGCCGAGCCGGGCGACGAGCTTCTCGACATCCGCGACCGTCTCGAGCCCGTTGAGCTCGCTCGGATCGGGCAGGTTCACGCCGGCCGCCTCGATCGCGACCGCGAGCTCGGTGAACATCAGCGAGTCGAAGCCGAGCTCGGCGAGCGGCGTCGCGCTCGTGATCGTGCCGCGCTTCTTCTGCGACACGTCGGCCAGCACGTCGTGGATCCACGTGCCGCTTGGCGCCCCGCTGCCCTGCGAGAGCTGCTTGGCCTCGGCGCCGCCCTTGGCCGCGCGCTCGAGTCGCTGGAGCTCCTTGATCACGTCGCGACGCTTCACCTTGCGGCTCGACGTCTTCGGCAGATCGAAGTCCCACAGGTGGAACGCCTTCACGCGCTTGTAGAGCGGCAGGCCCTTGCTGACCTTGCGCATCTGCTCGCGCACCTGCTCGCGCACGTACTCGCGATCGCCGTTGTCCTCGTAATCGGGGACGACGAGCGCGGCGACGGTCTCGTGACCGCCCTCGCCCGGCAGACCGACGACGCTGATCTCCTTGATGTAGTCGGAGTCGCCGTACAGCTCCTCGAGCTCGTCGGGATAGATGTTCTCGCCGCTCGCGCCGAGGATCATCTCCTTCTTGCGGCCGACGATGTAGAGGTTGCCGTCCTCGTCGAACTTGCCGAGGTCGCCGGTGTGCAGCCAGCCGTTGACGATCGTCTGGCTCGTCGCGTCCGGGTTCTCGAAGTAGCCCGTCATGACGTTCGGGCCCTTCGCGATGATCTCGCCGACGCCGTTCGCGTCGGGGTTGTCGATCTTCACGTCGATGCCCGGCAGCGGCCGGCCGACCGAGCCCGGGATGATCTTGTCGCCGGGCCGCGTCACCGTCAGCACCGGCGAGGACTCGGTCATGCCGTAGCCCTCGTACAGGTTGAAGCCGAGGCCGCGGAACGCCTTCATCGTGTCGGCCGGCAGCGCCGAGCCGCCGGAGATGAGCAGACGCATGCGGCCGCCGAGCTTGCGGTGCACCGGGAAGAACAGCGCCTTGCCGGCGCCGATGTCCCACGGCAGCTTGTCGCGCAGCGAGCGGTTGAGGTCGACGATCGAGTCGAACGCCCGCTCGACGAGGACGCCCGCGTCGGCGACGTTCTTGTAGATCTTGCGCTCGAGCAGCTGCCAGAGCGCGGGCACGCCGACCATGCCGGTGATGCCCTCGTCCTCGAGCGCCTTCGCGAGCGCGTCGGCCTCGATCTCCTCGAGGTAGTCGACCGATGCGCCGTGGAGCAGCGGCATCATGAAGCCCGCCGAGAACTCGAGCGTGTGGTGCAGCGGCAGCACGCTGAGCAGCTTGTCGTGCTTGTAGAGCGTGAACAGCGACGACAGCTTGCTCACCATCGAGGTGAGGTTCTTGTGCGTCAGCATCACGCCCTTCGGCGAGCCGGTCGTGCCGCTCGTGAAGATCAGCGATGCGAGCGAGTCGCCCTTCACCTCGGGGCGCACCGCGCCGACCGAGACGTCGGGCTCGGTGAGCAGCTCGTCGAACGCCATCACGCGCGTCTCGGTGAGCTTGCCCATGTGCTCGTTGAGCGCCGTGTGCGCAGGCGACCAGACGGCGTTGACGTTGTCCTCGTCGTCGCCGACGGGAATCGCGAGCCCCGCCTCGCCGGCGAGCCGCTCGGCGACCTTGCGCGAGAGCACCATCGCGCGCGCGCCGGAGACCTTCGCGAGGTTATGGACCTCGGCCAGCGTCAGATCCTTGTCGAGCGGAACGACCGCGGCCCCCGCGAGGATGATCGCGAAGTACGAGATGCCCCACTCCGGGCGGTTCTCGCTCATCACGATCACGCGCTCGCCGGGCTTCACGCCCAGCTGGCGCAGCACGCCCGCGCCTTGCCACGCGAGCTCGCCCATCTGGCCGTACGTGTACGTCGTCGGCTCGGTGTCCTCGTCCTTGGGGACCAGGCGCAGCGCCGGGCGATTGCGGTGGAGCTTCACCGTCGCCTCGAACATCTCGACGAGCTCCTTGTACGTGTAGACGGACTTCGGCTTCGCGCCGAACTCCTCGTCGAGCTTGTCGAACGTCCACTTCTGCAGGCCCGGGAAGTGGGTGTCGAGCCAGTACTTGCGCCAGTCGACCAGGTGCGGCGCCCAGAGGAGCTTGTCCTGATCGGCCGGCGTCACGCGGGCCCACAGCGCACGGATGTTGTCGCAGCGGAACGAGATGTCGTGGTCCGTCGTGAACGGCTTGAACAGCTCGACGAGCTCGTTGATCTGGCCGGTGAAGGTCGACACCTTCTGCAGCTCGTCGCGCGCTCGCTCGGCGATTGCCTCGACGCGCGGCGCGCCCCACTTCGGCAGCTTCTCGTCGATGACGTTGATGAGACCGTCGGCGATGCGCTTGAACATCGGCGCCGACCACTTCTGGAAGTGATCGTACGTGACCGGCATCGGCTCGAGCCGGGCGCGCAGCCGCGAGCGCAGCTTGTCCTCGCCGCGGTCCGCCTTGTCGCGATAGTGCGCGCGCACCGCGAGCGCGGTGAGCTGAGTCAGGCGCTTGCTCGTGATGCGGTTCGAGTCACTCGAGCCGAGCTGGTACACCGGTTCGTGCTCGCCGGCGAGCACGGCCGCGGTCGCGAGCAGCATGCCGGCGGCGATGAAGTCCACCGAGATGATGTCGAGCGCCGCGTCCTTGCCGACGGGCACGCTGCGGTGCCCCTTCAGCATCAGATACATGAGCGGCGCGGTCGTGTTGAAGCCCTCGTTCCAGCCGGGGAACGGATAGCGCACCGAGCTCTCGACGACGGCCGGACGAACGATGGTAGTCGGCACGCTCGGGTCGGACAGGATGATCTGCTCGCCGAGGCTCTTGGTGTACGTGTACGTGTTGGTCCAGCCCCAGTGGCGCGCGCGCTCCATGCCCAGCTTCGTGAGCACGTCGTTCATCCAGATCTTGCGCTCGCGGGCGACGGCGATCTTGAGATCGTCCTCGTCGTCGGGATCGCGGCGCTGGGCGCGCAACGACTCGGCGGCTCTCTCACGGAACTGTGAGATGTGCTGGCGATCGTTCGAGCGCTCGCGCGCCTGATCGATCATCTTCTGGCAGTCCGCGATCTCGGCAACCGGATCGAAGTCGCGATCGAGCAGCTCGTTCTCGCGATCGTCGCCCCAGTCGCGGCTGACCGCGCTCGAACGCGGGAAGTAGCCGACGACGGGCTCGTCCTCCCAGACGTCGCCCTCGCGCTGACCGGCGACGTAGCAGGTCGACACGTGGCAGAGCCGCGCGCCGAGCTTCTTCGCGAGATCGAGCACGTTCTTCGCGCCCATCGCGTTGATGCGCAGTGCGCTCTCGAGCGACGGCGCGAACGACACGAGGCCCGCGCTGTTGATGATGACGTGGATGCCGCCCTGCGCGTTGATCTCCGCGATCTGCTCGTCGGTGAAGTTGCAGACCGGCCGGCCGATATCGCCGGGGATGGCGACGATCTTCGAGCGCATGAACGCCACGTAGCCGTCGCCGTACTTCTCGCGCAGCGGATCGAAGACCTCGCTCGTCGCGACCTTCTTGTAGAACCGCTCGTCGGCCGTGTTGCCGGCGCCCGGACGGACGAGGCAGAACACCTTGCCGACGTCGGGGTAGTGATTGAGCAGCATCGACAGCGCGACCTTGCCGACAAAGCCGGTCGTGCCGATCAGCAGGATGTGCTTGCCGCGGAAGATCTCGCTGACGTCGAGCCGAGGCTTGCCGGTCACCGGCTCGCGCAGCGGCGGTAGCTGCACCGTGCGCGCGTCAGGCCACGGCTTGTTTGCGGCCCAGCTCGTTTCGGTCTCGAGGAAGTAGCCGCCCTTCGATGCGTTGTGTCCGTTACCGGTTCCCATCGGGTGCTCTCAGATCACGTCGCAGATCATGTACGGCGGGTGGTGCATCATCGAGATCTGAGCGCTGCGGCCCATCGTGCCGCGCGCCATCGCGATCGCCTCGGCGATCGATCCGGCCGTCTCCCAGCCCATGATCGCCGGGACGGTCGCGTTGTCGGCACCGACGACGATCACGCGGCTGACCTTCTCGCGGCCGCGCTGGCCCCAGTACCACATGAACGCGGGATGCGCGCCGTGGTACGCGTTGCCGCGGCGGTACATCTCGATGTAGCTCGGGTTGTACGCGAGCTCGTCCTGGTACTTCTTCTCGATCGTGTACGCGTCCGTCGTCTCGGTCAGGATGCGGTTGAAGAACTCGATGTAGCTCGGGTGGTGCACCGGATCGAACCGGTCCGAGCACGGGTGCGTGATGATCAGGACGCCGCCGTCGCGCAGGATCGGCTGGTTCCGATACATGTGATAGAAGTAGCCGAGCGCCATCACCTGCACGAGCAGCGGGTTGAGCGCCTTGCTGTTCACGTTGTACGGCGAGATGTACGGGATGCCGTAGATCATGATGTCGGCGGGCCCGTCGACCTCGACGCAGTTCTGCTCGTTCTGCTTCGCGAGCGTGCGGTCGTGCGTCGGATCGCACGCGCCGGCGTAGCAAGCGATCAGCTCGTACGCGGCCGGCGTGCGCATGAAGATCTCGCGACGCGCCGCGAACGGCAGCTTGTCGAGCGTCCACTTCATCGCCTGGTACTTCAGGCGATCGGTCTCGGTGTAGTCGTCCTCGTTCTTCGTGAGGAACGACAGCGGGCCGTCGAACGCGCGGTTGTTGAGCACCGTCTCGATGTGGAAGACCTTGAGCGTCTTCTCGATCAGGTCGCCCTGGCGCTTGAACGAGTGCGACAGATACGACTTCGGCGGATCCATGTACGAGTTCGACTGGACGATGCCGTGCGGCGTGTGGTGCGCCTTGAGGCTCTCGTAGCCGCACAGACCGACCGCCATCGACTTGTTGCCGCCGTTCATCGGCACGAAGTTCAAGTTGACGTAGATCGTCAGGTCGCTCTCGGCGACGCGCTTGTTCATCTCGACGAGCTCGCCGTGCGGCGTCTTGCCGAGGACGACCATGCCGTCGGGATCGCAGCCGTCGTGGTTGTACAGGCGATCCGGCCAGTACTCGCTCCACACCTTCTCGCCGACCATCCGCTTGATCTCCCAGTCGTGCATCCGGCGATGCAGACCGAGCGCGATGATGATGTGGACGTCGTCGACGCCGTGGTCGGCGAGCATCTCGCACACGATCTCGAGCACGAGCTGCCGCACGTCGGGCGTGCGCATGATCGGCAGCGGCATCGAGATGTCATCGACCGCGATCGTCACCTTCATGCCGGGCTGGAGCATCGCGTGCAGCGGCTCGCTGTCCTCGGGATGATTCAGCGCGTAGCGGATCGCCGCCCTGGGGTTCGCGACCGCGGTCATCGGCCGCTTCGGGTAGATGACGCGCGTACCGACGGGGAGATCCTCCATCATGAGGTTCTCGCCGTAGAACATGATGCGCGGAGCCGAGTCGGTGTCGATCGTGACGATGTGCTCGCGCGTGTGGGAGCGAAGCTTGGGACGAATGGCGCGCATCTCTAGTGTCTCCTGATCGATCGCAGCGTCTTCCGTGCCTCTCCCGTCACGGCGCGGGCGAGGCCCTGCGGACGGCGTGCGACGGAACGGCTCGCTTCCTCTTCGAGCTCGAGGACAGGCCAGTCATAGCTGCGCGCGAGCGAGCGCAGCCGCAAATCGGGGTTACAGGCGGTCGGGTGACCCACGACCGCGAGCATCGGATAGTCGGAGAAGCTGTCGGTGTACGCCCACGACTCGGCGAGATCGATGTCGTGCTGCTTGGCGTACGCACGCATGATGTCGGCCTTGGTCGCGCCGGCGACGAACGGCTTCTTCAGCTTGCCGGTCGCGTAGCTGTCGACGAACTCGAGCTGGTTCGCGATCAGATCGTCGACGCCGAGGTACTTCGCGAGCGGGCGCATCGTGAAGTCGAGCGCGCCGGAGATCAGAACCTGGCGAACACCAGCGCGGCGGCTCTCGTCGATGAGCTCCTTCGCGCGCGGGTAGATGTTCGGCTTGATGACGTCCTCGAACAGCTCGTCGGCGAGGACGATCAGTCGGTCCTCGCTCTGCCCTTCGTAGGACCGGTAGAAGATCTCGTTGAACCACTTCCGCGAGAGCTTGTCGGCCGCCCAGAACACCGGGATCGAGACAGCCGTCTGGACGGTGCGACGAGCGCTCTCGGCCAACGACGCATGTCGCGCCGCATAGAACGCGAACGCGTGCACGATGTTGATCTTGATGAGCGTCCCGTCGACGTCATAGAACGCCGCGGAATTCTTATACTTCGGCGAGCCCGGATGCATCGGGAGTCGGTGCACTCTGCCCCCACCCAGCGCGAAGTGTCAATGGGAAGCGTGCTACGCACCTAGGCGTGAGAATTCCGGTTTGGCTGACCCTCGTGATCGCGGCGCTCGTGATCATTTTCGGCGTGTACCGCATTCATCTGGCGCTCACGCGAACGCCCGAGGAGCAAGCGAAGGCGAAGGAGCGCGGCGGGCTCTACGCGATGGGCAAGCGGACGCACCTGCTCGTCGGGATCGTCTACCTCCTCCTCGGTGCGGGCCTCACCGCGACCGCGTTCGGCTGGAATCCATTTGGTAACTCGATCGGTCCGTCGACCGAGAAGCCGGCGAAGGACAAGGCACCGACAAAGCTCGTCCCGATGGACCAGCTGCCGCAGAAGAAGTGATCGGTTCGCGCGCGGGTGCGAAACGGATTACCCGCCGCGATCTCCGTCGCGCAAAGGAAGCGCGCTCCCGTCGAGCTACAGGATCTGCAGCTTGCGGCTGTGCTCGGCGGCTTCGCCGATGACCTCGAGCACGTGCGGGTGGGTCATGATCAGCTCGCGGAAATCCTCCGCGGGCAGACATAGCGCCAGGCTCTTGCCGACGGCGGTGACCTCGCTCTTGAACACGCCGCCCGAGAGCAGCGCGGTCTCGCCGATCAGCTCGCCGGGCCCGAGCGTCGCGACGAGCTGGCCGTTGCGCTTCACGCTGAACGAGCCGGCGAGCACGATGTAGAGACCGTCGGGCTTCTCGCCCGCGTGGAGCAGGACGGAGCCGGCGTTGATCTCGAGGAACGTGAACCGCGCGGCAAGCTCGGCGCGCTGGCCCTGATCGAACGGCCGGAACAGCGGGCTCGTGCGCGTCCAGCGATCGACGAGGCGATCGCGGACGAAGCGCAGGACGGCGGTCAGCACCTCGCCGTGCGAGCGGAGGACGTCGGCAAGCGTCTTGCGGTCGATGCGCAGCAGCTCCGAGTCGGCGGTCGCCGTCACCGACGCCGAGCGAGGCTGGTCCGTCATCAGCGCGACCTCGCCGATGAACGAGCCGGCGCCGAGGCGCGCCATCTCGACGCGCGGCGGACCTTCCGCCTGCACCGCGACCTCGCCCTCGACGATGACGTACAGCGCATCGCCCGGATCGCCCTCGCGGAACAGGACCTCGCCCGCGCCGAGGTGTACGAGCGTGAGCTGCTCGACGAGCGAGCCGAGCGCGTCCTGCGAGAGGCCGGCGAACAGCGGCGTCGATGCGAGTGCGTTCGCGGCGGCACTCGCGACGAGACGTGGCTCGGCGAGCGGAATCTCCTCGAGGTCCTCGATGTCGAGCTCGGTCGCGTCGTCGATGCTGACCTCGAGACCCTCGTCGGGCGCCTCGACCTCGATCACCGGCATCGACTCGCGCATCGGCTCGAGCTCGAGCATCTCGCCCGCGTTGTCCTCGAGCTCGCCATCGAGCGGGATCACGTAGACGCCCGAGCTCTCCTCGCGCTCGAACGCAGCGGGCACGTTCTCGCGCAGCGTGATCGACTCGATCGGCTGGTTCGGCGATAGCTGCACCGGCTTGCTCTTGGTGCGCGCGATCGCGATCGGCGGCGCCGTCGAGCTCGAGCGCGCGCGACCACCCTCGGGCGGCGTCGGCAGGCGCGACGGCGTGTACTCGCCCATCGACGCGAGCGCCTGCGGCGTGATCTTGCGGGCGATCACCGGACTCTGCGGCGTCACCTTGCGCGGCACCGACACGCCCGGTGGCGTGCGCGTGCGCGAGATCGCGATCGGCGGCGCTACCGTCGCCGGCCGCATGCGGTCGGTGCCACCGCTGCGGATCGCCTCGACGGCCTGGTTGCCCTCGAGATCGGGATTGCCCTCCGCGAGGGTCGCCGCGCGCGTCGGGCCGGCGCCGATCTGCTCGTTGATCGATGCGATCCGGCGGAGCGCGTCGTCGTTCTTCGGATCGATCTGGAGGATCAGCTTGCAGACCGCGATCGCCTGGACGAGGAACCCGCCGCCGGCGTAGCGGTCGGCCGCGCGGCCGAACGCGGCAACCGCTTCCTTGTCCTTGCCGAGGCGGCGGTAGGTCTCGGCGGCGCGCTTGGACCACTGCGCGTCGCGCGGCTCGAGCTGCTCGAGCTCGAGATAGGCGGCCAGCGCGCGCTTGTACTTGCCGGAGGCGGTCGCCTCGGAAGCCTCGACGCGTAGCTGACGGACATCGCGAGCCATCGACGCCCGACTATATAGCAGCCGACTGCCCCGACGAGCCCCGAGGCGCACGCCAGATCGTTACGGCCGCAGGTGCCTCATCCGAACGGCGTCGGCGATGGTCTGGGTCAACAGGCCCGCACGACGAGATTCGCCATCGAGCGAGGTGACCGGCACCACGCCGCGCACGGCGCTCGTGACGAAAATCTCGTCAGCGCCGCGCAGCTCCTCGACGGAGATCCGCTGCTCTCGCACGGCGATGCCCTGCGCGGCACACGCCGCGAGCACGTGAGCGCGGGTGACTCCCGGCAAGATCCCCGAGCTCACCGGCGGCGTCATGACTGTCGGCGTTCCGACACCCTCGATCCGATCGCCGGTGATCGCATCCGGCGTGCGCCGCGGCGGAAGCGCCGACGCCGTACCGGGAGCCCCCGACGAGGCGCCGGTCGTCACGATGAACAGATTCGCGGTCGCGCACTCTACGACGTCGCCGTCCGGTCCGAGCCGCACCGCCTCGTCGGCTCCCGCACTCGCCGCGAGCTCGCGCGCGATCACGTGATCGAGGTACGCGAGCGTCTTGTGCGCCGCACCGGTCCTGCGCGGCAGCGGGTAATCGACGATCGCGAGCGAGACGCTCACCGCGGGTGCACCGAGCGGCTGCGCGATCACGATCGTCCGGCCTCGCTCGATCGAGCCGAGCCGAGCACCGAGCGGCGCGGCACCGCGCGTGACGATGATGCGTAGCCGATGATCGCCCTCGCCTGCCGCGGCGATCGTACGCCGCACGTCCTCGGCGATCTGCGCGCGATCGATCGCGAGCACGAGCGATGCGGCCGACATGCACATCCGATCGAGGTGCGCGTCGAGATCGATCGCGACGCCATCCCACGTGCGCAGCACCTCGAACAGGCCATCGCCGTAGAGGAAGCCGCGGTCGAAGATCGAGACCGTCGCCTCGTCGGGCGCGACGAGCCGGCCGTCGATCGACACCGCGGTCATGAAGCCTCGCCGAACGTCTCGTCGAACAGGTCGCGCATCGCACGCCACGAGCGCTCGTGCGAGAGCTTGCTGTACTTGAGCGCAGGGATGTTGCGGCGATCCGCATCGGGGTTCGCGAAGCCATGGACCGTGTTGCCGTAGAGGTTCAGGCGCCAGTCGACCTTCGCGGCGCGCATCTCCTGCTCGAACGCGAGCCGCTCGTCGGGCGGAATCAGCGGATCGTCGGCGCCGATGCAGACGAGGACCTTGCCCTTGATGTTGCGCGCGTCGTCGGGGCGCCGCGTCGCGAGCCCCGAGTGGAAGCCAACGACGCACGCGAGCGGCGCGCCATCACGTGCGAGCTCGAGCGCGAACGTGCCGCCGAAGCAGTACCCGATCGCGGCGACCTTCGCGTGATCGACCTCGCTGCGTCCGCGCAGCACGTCGAGGCCGGCGCGAGCGAGCTTGCGCGTGCCGTCGACGTCGCCGCGCAGATGCTTGAGCCGCTCCTGCATCTCTTCCATCGTCTCGAGCACCGCGCCGCCGCCGATGTAGTCGACGGCGAACGCGACGTAGCCGAGCTGGGCGAGACGCTCGCAGCGGACCTTCACCTCGGCGTGGAGGCCGTTGCCCTCGTGGCAGACGAGGACGCCGGGACGCGAGCCCGTGCGCGATGGATCGAACGCGAGATAGCCGACGTAACGCGTGCCGGCGACGTCGTAGGAGACGGCTTCGGTGTGCACGGTCCGCATCCTACGGCGGCCCGTCGACTCCCGCAGCCGTCAGAGCGCGGGTGTTTCCTGCGCCTCGCCGAGTACGTCGAGGACCGCACGTAGATCGGTCTCCGCCGCCAGCCGCCACGTGAGCTCGGCTTCGGGAGGCGCCTTCGGCGCGAGGCTCGCGCGGTATGCGCTGGTCGCCTTGCGCAGGTACGCGAACGCACCGGCGCGCAGCGTGCGGCGCAGGTCGGCGGGAGGCTCGAACAGCAGGCTGAGCGCGAGGTCGTGATAGAGGCTGCCGATTCGGTACTCGGCAGCGATCGTCGCGAGCCCGCCTCGCTCGACGAGCGCGCGGTAGCAGCGCACGACCTCGGCGGTCGCGTCCTCCTTCTCCCAGACCGCGAGGCGCTGGCCGGCGCGCATCGCGTGGACGCGGCCGAGCGCCCGCTCGCATGCGCCGAACGCGCTCGCGATGCCAGCGGAGACGCCGTGCAGCGGCGTGCCGAGCTTGGGGCCGCGGATATCGCCGGCGCTCGATGCCGCGACGATCTCGGAGCGCACGCGATCGGCACCGTCGATGATCGTCGGATCCGACGGTGCGAGTGCAGTCGCGCGCGCGATCAGGTCGCGGGCACGTGCGCTCTTGCCGGCGCGTGCCTCGAGCTGCGCGAGATGAAGCGCGGCCCGCGCGGTGACATCGGGAGGCGCGTCTGCGCCCTGCAGCACGTGCTCGTACGCAGCGCGCGCCGCGGCGTCGTCACCGGTCAGCTCCGCGAGCACGCCGTTGCCGAACGACGGCGCGACGCCATCGAGCTCTGTCTTCATCCCGAGCGCGAGGTCGGCGGCGCTCGAGCCGTGCGTGGCCGGCGCGCGGGACGTCGTGGCGCGCTGCTGATCGTCACCGCAGGCGGCGAGCCCGATCAGGAGCGTGAGCGCGAGAAAAACCGGCGGAGCGCCGGCACCAGAGCGTTTCCCACCGGAAGGTCGGTACTCTGATGCCGGCGCCATCGCCTCGCCCATCTCCTTCGTACCAAGGAGGGCGCGCCGACTGATCCTCGCTTCGCAACAGGCCGTCACGCTCTTGCAAAAGGTTGTCACGATCTCGTCACGCTGCCCGTGATCCCTACGGGATCTTGCGGATCTAGCCGGCACGGCCGGTTCCGAACCGAACTGCATCGCGCGGCACGTCGAGCTTGTAGCCGGCGCCGTGGATCGTGACCAGAAAGCGCGGCTTGTCGGGCTCGTCCTCGAGCGCACGACGCAGCTTCACGAGGTGATTGTCGACCGTGCGCGTGTTCGGATAGTCCTCGTAGCCCCACGCCTCGTCGAGCAGCACGTCGCGGCTGACGACCTCGCCCGGGCGGCGCGCGAACACCTTCAGGATCGCGAACGCGCGGCTCGGCAGCTCGAGCCGCTTGCCACCGCGCGACGCGACCTGACCGACGAGGTCGATCTCGACATCGCCGAACGACAGCGCGATCGGCTCGGCGGCGTCCCCGTAGGCGCGGCGCAGCACGCTCGCGACGCGTGCGAGCAGCTCCATCAGCGAGAACGGCTTGGTGACGTAGTCGTCTGCACCGAGCTCGAGGCCGCGCACGCGATCGAGCTCCGCTCCGCGCGCCGACAGCATGATCACGGGCAGGCGCTTCGTCGGGCCACGCCCACCGCGGATGCGCCGGCAGACCTCGAAGCCGTCGATGTCGGGCAGCATGACGTCGAGCACGACGAGGTCGTAGCGACCCGACTGCGCGCGCTCGGCGCCCTCGACGCCCTTGCCGACGACCTCGACCTGATAACCCTTCGCGGTCAACGTGTCCTCGAGGCCCATGCGGATCGACGGGTCATCTTCGACGACGAGGATGCGACTCATGCGCCCTCCCCGATGTCGGTCGCGGTCGCCACGCGCGCCGCGAGCTTGTTCGACTGCGCGTCGATCGCGGGTTTCGGACCGGTGTCGCGGCCGCGGCGATCGGTCGCGCGCGGCCTGGGCAGCCGGATCGTGAACGTCGCGCCCTCGCCGACCGTCGATGCGACGTCGACGGTGCCGCCGAGCGCCTCGATGTGGCGCTTGACGAGCGCGAGGCCGAGGCCGGTGCCCTCGATGCCGCTGCGGTACGCCTCGGGCGAGCGATAGAACTCGCGGAAGATCCGCACCTGCTCGTGCGCGGGAATGCCGGGACCGTGGTCGCGAACCGCGATCGTCGCGCCGAGCGCGTCGGCACCGACGTGGACCTCGATCGCCTTCTTGTCCTCGGTCGCGCCGTACTTCGCGGCGTTGGCGAGCAGGTTCAGGATCGCCTGGATGACGACATCGCGATCGACCTCGACTTCGGTCTGCATCGCCTCGGGAGACACCTCGACCTGGATCGGATTGCGATGGTGCTTCTCCGGATCGCGCAGCGTCTCGAACGTCGTCACCGCGTCGCGCGCGAGCGCGGCGACGTTCTCCTTCGTCTGCGTGTAGCGGCGCGTGCCGCGCTCGATCTGCGAGTAGTCGAGGAGGTTCGCAATCAGCAGGCCGAGGCGCTGGCTCTCCTGGACGATCACGCCATGGTAGCGCGCCATCTTCGCCGGATCGCCCTGCGCGACGCCCTGCTCGAGCATCTCGGCGAACATGCGGATCGACGTCAGCGGCGTCTTCAGCTCGTGCGAGACCGTCGACACGAAGTCGCTCTTGAGCTGCGCCAGCTCGCGGGCGCGAGCGGCACCGCGGATCGTCGCGAGGATGCCAAGGCCGAGCATGATGGCGAGAGCACTCGTGTACATCACGTGACGCTTGCTGCGCGCGCGGATCACGACATCGAGCGGATCCGGATCGGCGATCGGATTGACGAGATGGAGTGCGAGGTGCGGCAAGCTCTCGCCGAACGATGCGACGGCGAGCGGGCGCACGTCGGAGCCGGGGAAGCGACCCGACGACAGAACGAGCGGCCTCGCGTTGATCGCGACGTCGTCGTCGGGCTGATGGCCTGCGGCGTCCTCGAGCATCGCCGCATCGACCGCGAATCCGACGACGCTCCCGTCGCTGCGCTTCTTGTAGACGAGCGTGCGGCCGGCATGATGCGACGCCTCGCGGCCGCGCCACGCGCTGTCGGCATCGCGCAATAGCTCCGGCACGTCGTCGGCGAGACCGGCAGCGGCGCGCGCCTCGGTGCGGATCGACGCGATCTGCTCGTCGAGCGCCGACCGCTTCGCCGCGAGATCCGGCGGCAGCGTGCCGGCGACTCGCGCGCGCAGCCGCTCGATCACGCCGAGCGCGACGAGCGGGTGAACGTCGTACTTGCCGGTCGCGACCGAGCCGGCGATGTCGAGCAGCGCGCCGCGGTCGTTGCCCGCGCGCAGTGTCGCGACGACGAGCCCGACCGGCAGCTCCTCGACGGTGCGCTCGCCGTAGCGCAGCTCGAGGTCGGCGACCGCGCCCTCGACGCCCTTCTCGTCGCCGAGCCGCGCGTAGACGCGGGCAAGCCCGAGCAGCGCGACCGGACCGGTGTCCTCGAACGCCGCGAGCTGCATGTACTGCCGCCGCGCCTCCTGCCAGGCAGCGCCGCATCCGTCGCCGCGACAGGCTTCCGCGCGCTGCGCGGCCTGTAGCTTCGCGAGCCGCACCTGGCGCCGCGTCGATTCGCTGACGCAGTCCTCGAGCCGGCCGCTGCACGGTGCGCGGTCGAACGCGCTCGCCTCGAACGCTGCCGGCGGCGCGGCGCGAGGCACGAGGATGTGACCGTCGCCCTGGATCCAGAACCAGTGGCGCGCGAGCGGCGTCGCGAGCGGACCGCGCGGCACGTCGTTGCGAGCAATCGCCTGCTCGATCGCGGCGAACGCTTCGTCGATCTGGTGCCCGATGCGGGCCGCGATCGCCTCGGCCGCGCGTTTCTGCGCGTTCGTCTGCGCCGACACGGCGCCGCGGTCGTCGCGATACGAGAACGCGCCGAGATACGCAATACCGGCAGCCGGCACGAGCAGCGCCAGCACCGACAAGACGTAGATCCAGGCGCGCCGGGATCGCACCTGGGCCAGCATAGCGCAGCAACGGGGAACCCGCCGAAATGACGCGTTGGCGCGCTTTGCGTCGCGGCGACCGGCCCGCTATCGTCCGCGCCCGATGGCCCCCCGTGTCACCGAGGACTTGGGCGCGCGCGCGGGCGCGGCCAAGGCGTTGATCATCGTGCCGACGTACAACGAGGCCGAGAACCTGCGCGGCATCGCCGAGCGCCTGCTCGAAGCGTTGCCCCAGGCGGACCTCCTGATCGTCGACGACAACTCGCCCGACGGCACCGGCGCGATCGCCGACGAGATGGCGGCCGCGAACACCCGCGTCCACGTCCTGCACCGCGCCGGCAAGCTCGGTCTCGGCACCGCCTACATCGAGGGCTTCCGCTGGGGCCTCGCTCGTCCCTACGAGTATCTCTTCGAGATGGATGCCGACGGCAGCCACGATCCGAAGTACCTGCCCCAGATGTTCGCACTCGCCGAGGACGGCGCCGATGTCGTCGTCGGTTCGCGAAATATCCCGGGCGGCGGAACGGAGAACTGGGGCATCGGCCGTCAGTTGCTCTCCAAGGGAGGCAGCTTCTACGCGCGAACGATCCTCGGTATCGACGTCCGCGACGTCACCGCAGGCTTCATCTGCTGGCGCAGGCAGGTTCTCGAGTCGCTCGACCTGGCCACCGTCGACTCCAACGGCTACAGCTTCCAGATCGAGATGAAGTACCGCGCCATCAAGCGGGGATTCCGCATCGTCGAGACGCCGATCGTGTTCGTCGATCGGCGGGTCGGCCAGTCCAAGATGTCCCGAGCTATCGTCGGTGAAGCCCTGCTCAAGGTGTGGGCCCTGAGGTTTCGTGGCTGATTTCGTGGCTGAATGTAAGTGCGCTCGGCCGGAGACGAAGTACACCCGCGCCGTGATCTTTGCTACCGTCGTCGAGGGTCGATGAACATCCTGCGGCTTCGCATCAAGTCCGCCGATGAGTGGCGCGAGCTCGCACCGAGCGAGACCGTGACCGAGCCCATCTTCGTCCCGACCACGGACGAGTTGAACACGGGCGAGTCGGTGATCGTGGAGGTTTCCTCGAACCTTCTTCCCAACAAGGTGCTCATTCGCGGCTCCGTCCAGGCCTGGCGCCCGGCGCTGCCGCGCATGAGGGTCCGCGCCGGCGCGACGGTCCAGCTCGATACCGACGAGCAGACCAAGCTGACGTTCCTCCACGAGGTGCTGTCGGGCAAGCGCACCGACGTGCAGCGCCGCCGTCACCACCGCCTGCCCGTCCAGTTCGCGTGCCGCTACCGCATCGCCAGCTCGCCGACGTTCGTCGATTCGGCGATCTCGGAGATCGGTGTCGGCGGTGCGCTGCTGACGACGCAGACGCCGCTGCCGCTCGACACCGAGCTCACGCTCGAGGTCACGCCTCCGGGCGCGGCTGCGCCGATCGCGATCGCGGGACGCGTCTCGTATCACGCCCCGTCGGGTGGCTCGGGTCTGCGCTTTGTCAGCCGCGATGGCGACGGCGATCGCCGTCTGCGCGAGCTGATCCGCCGTCTGCGCGCGTCGTAGTCACTTATCGTGCTTCACGCGCACGCGCGAGATGATCGCGCGGAGCTCCTCGTCCTCGACCTTCGAGGTGTCGTCGAGGATCTGCTGGAGGTGCGCACCGGTCGCGGGCACCGGCTCGGGCCTGGGCTGAGGCGTCGTCCTGCGCGGCGTCGGCCGGCGCACGGGCTCCGTGCGGCGCCTGCGCTCGCCGGTCAGCACGAACCGGATGTCGTCGAAGAACCGCGGCATGCCGAGCCGGTCGAGCAAGTCCGAGACGATCTTGGGCCGGAGGAGCCGCAGCTCGTGCAGCCACGCGCTCGTCGCGACCTCGACGATCAGGATGCGATCGACGATCGTGTCGGGCCGCGTTCGCGCGCCGACCTTGTCGCCGACGAGCGAGGACCAGTCGGCGAACAGCTGCTCCTGCCGGAGGTCAGCGCTCAGCTTGTAGTACTTGACGACGCGATGGACGAGGTCGCGCACCGACAGCGTGCCGCGCGCTCGATCGAAGTTGTCCCGCCACCACGCCATCGCTAATCCCCCGCCGCGCCTGCGAGCGCCGAGCCGCCGACCGTGAGCAATGCCGCGAGATCCTCGTCGGTGAAGCGCAGCATGCCGCCGACGAAGTAGTCGCGGCCGTAGCGGAACGTATCGAACTGGATCGGCACCTCGGAGTTGCCCTCGATGATCGGCAGCTCGGCCGGCTCGTTGAGCAGCTCGTCGATACCACCGAGCAGGTAGAGGTGGCGGAACACTTCGAGCGCCGCGGTCAGCTTCACGCGCGGGAAGTTGTCGAACGTCGCGTCGAACACGTCGGCCGAGATACGCAGCGAGCGGTTGAACCAGAGGCCGGAATCGAAGTCGGCGCCGATGCCGCCAGTCGACTCCTTGATGCCGTAGCGCAGCGTCAACTTACCGAAGCGCTTCGCGAACTGGAACGTGAAGCGAATCTTGTCCTCGATGACCGTCTTCTTGATCCAGTTGTTCGGATCGACGGTCGGATCGAACGTGAGCGTGACGTCGGGATAGTTGCCGCGCGGGCCCTTCTCGAGCTCGATCAGGTAGAACTTGTCCGGCCGCGTGTGCAGCTCGACGCTGACGTAGTGGCGCGCGAGGTGCGAGCCGACGTTGTACTCGGACCGCAGGCCGACGTAGGCCTTGAGCCCGAATAGCGTGCCGAGGAAGCCCTTCGCGTCGTCGGTGATCGACTCGACGTTGTCGTAGACCGCGGGGTCGTTGACGAGCCGGCCGAGCGTGCCCTTGTCCTCGTCGATCTTCTTCGCGATCGAGTCGGTGCTCGCGATCACGCCGTCGATCTTGTCGAGCTTGCCGCGCACCGCACTGCCCGTCTGCTCGAGCTCGCTCTTCGCGGTCTCGACGAGCGTCTTCGCCTCGGCGGAGGCTGCTTCGAGATCCGACAGGATCTTGTCGATCTTGGGATCAGCGCTGTTCGTGATGTTGCGGACGTCCTTGGTCAGCGCCTCGACCGCGGCCATCGTGCGATCGGCGCGCTCGATCATCGACTGGATCGTCGCCGACTCCTTCTGGACGAGGCCGTCGACGCGGTTGGCGACCGACGCCATCGGACCGTTGACGATCTTGCGGACGTCCTCGGAGAGGTCGCGCACGCTCTCGAGCACGCGGTCGACGTTCGGCAGCGTCTCCTCGATGCGATGGATCAGCTGGTCGGGCGTCACCGCCTCGACGATGCGCGGAATCTCGCGGCACGCGCGCCGCTTCTCGGCGTTATCCGAGTTGTAGTCGGGGCACGCCGGGTGCCCGCTCGTCACCGCATTGCCGAGCGGCGTGTACTGCACCGCCGAGCCGTCGGGCGCCTGGCGCACGGGCTCGCCCGGATCGATCTCGAGGTAGTTCTCGCCGAGCAGCGAGCTCGCCTTCTTGAACACGACGGCGCTCGACCACACCGGGATGTCGCTCTGCAGCGTGAAGTGGACCTTCGCGTAGCGGCCGTCGACCTCGAGCTTGGTGACGAGGCCCTTCTTGAGGCCGGCGACGACGACCTTGCTGCCCTTCGGCAGACCCGATGCGTCGCGCATGCGCACGAACATCTCCTGCCCACCCTTCGTCGTGTCCTCGCCCAGGTTCTTCCAAACCAGGTACGCGCCGACGGCGAGCATGATGAACAGAATGCCCACCCGAACGCCTGCGGAGAGACCTCTCACGTCGGTGGCTCTCCTCCGAGGTGCCCCGCAGCCAGCTTCCCGATCGCCGACACGCCCGACGCCCGCAGGAACTCGTAGATGTACGGGTCACGGCTCGCGGCGATCACCTCGGCCGGGCCGGCCTCGAGGATCCGCTTGTTGTGCAGAATGGCGATGCGGTCCGCGATCCGGAACACGCTCGCCATGTCGTGCGAGATGACCACCGACGTCACTTTATACCGCTCCCCTGCGCCGAGAATCATTTCGTCGACGTTGCGGGTCGCCAGGGGATCGAGACCGGTTGTCGGTTCGTCATACATGAGGATCTCTGGCTCGAGGACCAGTGCACGGGCCAGGCCGACGCGCTTCCTCATACCGCCTGATAGTTCGCCCGGATATTTCCGCTGTGTGCCAGCCAGGCCGAGGGCGCCGAGCCGATCGGCGACGATGTCGGAAATCTCGCCCTTTGACTTATTGGTGTGCTCCTTGAGAGGAAACGCACAGTTTTCCTCGACTGTCAGCGAGTCGAACAGCGCCGCGAACTGGAACACGAGGCCGAACTTCCGACGGAACTGCGCCAGCGCCTTCTGGTCGAGCGAGAACACGTCGGTGCCGTCGACCCACAGGTTGCCGCTGTCGGGCCGCAGGAGGCACATGAAGTGCTTGATGAGCACGCTCTTGCCCGCGCCCGATGCGCCGAGGATCACGTTGACCTTGCCGCGCTCGAGGTCGAGGTCGACCCCGTCGAGGACGAGGTTCGGGCCGAACGACTTCTTCAGCTGGCGGACGCGGATGTGCCAGCGAGGGTCCGGCTTGTCGGGCGGCGAGAGGCCGATGATCTCGGACGCGAGCTGAGGGTCTGCCACGTCACCACTCCCCTCGGGAAGACGGAATGAGGTGGAGCAGGATGTCGGTGAGGAAGTAGTCGAGCACGAGCGTCGCGACCGACGCGACCACGACGGCGCGGGTCGTGCCGATGCCGACGCCACGGCCACCGCCCGATGCGTTGAAGCCCTGGTAGCAGCCGACGAGCGCGACCATGAAGCCGAACACGATCGCCTTCAGGCAGCCCTGGAGGACGTCCTTGGCCTCGAGGATCTCGCGCAGGTTCGCGATCCACGGTCCCTGCGGCACCTGCTCGACGATGACGGCGACGAAGTACGCACCGCCCATCGACACGCCGAAGAACACGAGCGCGAGGATCGGCGTCACGATCATCGCGCCGACGATGCGCGGCAGGATCAGGAACTGGTACGGGTTGACGGCCATCGACTCGAGCGCGTCGATCTGCTCGGTGATGCGCATCGTGCCGAGCTCGGTCGCGATGCCCGCGGCCGCTCGACCGGCGAGCATCAGCGACGTCAGCACGGGCCCCAGCTCGAGCGCGAGCGCCTTGCCGGTGACGCCGCCGGAGAACGACTCGAAGCCGAACATGCGGAACGCGTTGACCGACTGCAGCGAGGTCACCATGCCGGTGAACGCGCCGACGAGCAGCACGATCGGCAGGCTGCCGAAGCCGATGTACTCCATCGCCTCGACGTAGGTGCGCGTCCGCAGCGGGCGACGCGGCAGCCACGCGAACGCGCGGCCGACCATGATGAGGTGCGCGCCGACCGCGTCGATGAAGCTGATCACCGGGCGGCCCGCGTCCTTCACGCCGGTCCAGACCGCGCCGGGAATCGATATCGCCGCCTCGCTCGGCACCGACACGCCGCCCGGCGGGGGTGTCTGCGCCGGCGGGCCCGTCGGCACGGGCGCCGGCAGCGTGTTGGTCGGCTCGTCTTCGGGAGAGTCGGGACTCATCGCACGGCCTCCACGTACGTGCGTGGCACGCGCTTGCTCATCCCGCACGTGACCTCGTACTCGGAAAGGCCGGCCCAGCCGCCGTATTCGGCGGTGGAGATCGACACACCCCCGGCGGCGCGGCCGAGCATCACGACCGCATCGCCGACCTGTGCCTCGGGCACGTCGGTGACGTCGGCGATCGCGATATCCATCGAGATCCGGCCGACGAGCGGGACGCGCTTGCCGCGGAGCGCGACCTGGGCATGGTCGCTCGCGCGGCGCGGCAGGCCATCGGCGTAGCCGCACGGCAGGACCGCGACACGGCTGTCGCGCGCGGCGATCCACGTAGCGCCGTAGCCGACCGACGCGCCCTTGGGAACGCGGCGCAGCTGCGCGATCGCGGTGACGAGTCGCATCGCCGGCTCGACCTGCGGGGCCCACCGGCCGTTGCCGTAGATCGCGATGCCACAGCGCACGAGATCGAACCTCGCATCGGGGAACACGAGCGCGCCGGAGCTGTTCGAGGCGTGGCGAACGCGGAGCTTCGCGCCCGCCGCGACGACCGCACGCTCGGCCTCGGCGAATCGCACGAGCTGCGCGCGCGTCATCGAGTGCTCGTCGTCGGCCGCGTCGGTGTCGGCGTTCGCGAGGTGCGTCATCAAGCCGACGACGGCGATGTTGTTGTTCGCGGCCGTCATCGCGAGCGTCGCCGCGCGCTCGACGGGTACGCCGAGGCGGCCCATGCCGGTGTCGACCTTGAGGTGGATCTCGACGGGCTTGTCGCGCGTCCTCGCGACGTGCGCCAGCTCGGCGAGCTCCTCGTCGCTCGACACGATCGGCGTCAGGTTCGCGTGGACCATCTCCTCCTCGCCGCCGACCTGGCTCGGTCCCATGACGAGGATCGGCGCGGTGACGCCGGCCTCGCGCAGCGCGACGCCCTCCTCGACCAGGCTCACGCAGAACCCGGCGGCCGCCTTCCCCTCGGTCAGTGCACGCGCGACGGCGACGGCGCCGTGGCCGTAGCCATCTGCTTTCACGACGGCATACAGATCGGTCCCGGTCACCTGCCGGACCGTCCGCGCATTGCCGACGATCGCTTGCAGGTCGATTTCGACCCGCGTACGCCGGATCATCGTACCGTCGACCACTTACGCGGATTTGGCGCCCTACCGACGAGCATGTCAAGGCGACGCGATCTGTGTCACGGCGAATGGAAGCGATCCGCCGAAACGAGAAGAGCGCCGCCGGCCACAGGTGCCGACGACGCCCGTTCGTGCGAGGAGCTTTCTGAGCTACGCCGCCTTCTTCTTCTCGGCGCGCTCGATCAGCGCGGGCGTCACGACCAGCGAGCGGCCGCGCGGGATGATGAGACCGTCGCGTGCGAGCTGGTTGAACGCGCGCGAGATCGTCTCGCGGCAGCTGCCGATCATGTTCGCGAGCTCCTGCTGCGTCGGCCGGCGGCGGACGACGAGGCCGTCGGGGCCCGAGGCGCCTTCCTCGCGGCCGAGCGCCACCAGCCGATGGATGAGACGCTCGTTGACGTCGCACAGCGCGAGCTGCGCGATGGTCTCGTCGGCGCGGCGAAGGCGGCGCGCCATCTCCGAGACCAGGTTGATCGCCGTGCGCGGGTGCGCCTGCATGTGCTTCATCAGGTCGTCGCGCGACAGGACGAGCAGCGTCGTCGGCTCGATCGCGAGGCAGTGCGCCGAGCGCGGCCCCTGGTCGAACAGCGACATCTCGCCGAACGAGTCGCCCGAGCGCAGCAGCGACAGCGTCACCTCGCGGCCGCTCTCGCCGAACATCACCACCTTCACCCGCCCCGACATGATCACGAACATCGCGTCACCCGGCTCGTCCTGCGCGACGACGGCCGAGCCGACCGACACCTTCCTCACGTTCACGCGACCTGTGAGGTCCTCGATGGCGGCGATCGGCAGCGCTGCGAACAGCGGTGCGCGTGCGATCGTCGCGCGGATGCGAGCCGGGTCTTCACCGGCCACGCGGGGGTCCGCCACCGACGGAGACGCCATCGGCGTCGACGTGGGGCGAGAAGTCATCACGGGAGAAATCGGACGAGCGATTCCTAGCGACATAAGCGGGCTCCTCGTGGGCCTGAAGGACGAGCGCCCACGAGACGCGGTTCTTTGCGAGCGTCGTGCCCGCGCGCGGGATCACCTGAGGCACACGAGATTTCGGGCGGTTGGGCCGAAACTCGGTGAATGTATGCGTGACGGAAGCTTCACAATTTCGTTGGCGACCAAGGCACAGATGTCGTGGTCATCACACGCCGGCCCTCGCCCCGTTGACTTCCGGCGAAACGCGTCGGTGTCGGAAATCTGCACGGCAAAACGCCACAGTCTCAGCTTTCCTCGGGGGAGCAGCCTCGCCACCCGCGCGTGCTAGTTTCCCCGCCGATGTCCGAGAGCATCGAGGTCACCATCAATGGTGAGACCCGCACCGTCCTACAAGGTACGACCGTCGCCACGCTGATCGGCGACCTCGGCTTCGGTGATCGTCGTGTTGCCGTCGAGCGCAATCGTGAAGTCGTACCGCGTGCGGCCCACGCGACGACCGTCCTCGCGGCAGGCGACAAGCTCGAGCTCGTCACATTCGTTGGCGGAGGCCTCTGAAGATGACCCAAGACACCTGGAAACTCGGCGACCGCACACTCCACTCGCGCATCATCGTCGGCACCGGCAAGTACGCCTCGCTCGACGAGACGCGCGCCGCACTCGCCGCAAGCGGCGCCGAAATCGTCACCGTCGCGCTCCGTCGCGTCGACCTCTCCTCCAAGGAGCCGACCGTCCTCGACGCGATCGATCGCAAGAAGTACATCCTCTTACCCAACACCGCCGGCTGCTACAGCGCCGATGAAGCGGTCCGCACGCTCCACCTCGCCCGCGAGCTCGGCATGGACGAGCTCGTGAAGCTCGAGGTCATCGGCGATCCGAAGACCCTGTTCCCCGACAACGCGGCGACCGTCGAGGCCGCGCGCCGCCTCGTCAAGGACGGCTTCAAGGTCCTGCCGTACTGCTCCGACGACCTCATCACGTGCAAGCGCCTCGAGGACGCGGGCTGTCTCGCGGTCATGCCACTCGGCGCGCCGATCGGCTCGGGCCTCGGCATCCGCAACCCGCACAACATCCGCCTCATCCTCGAGAACGTCGGCGTGCCCGTGATCGTCGACGCGGGGGTCGGCTGCGCGTCCGACGCCGCGATCGCGATGGAGCTCGGCTGCCAGGCCGTCCTCAT
>JABFXX010000444.1 GCA_013368795.1 Kofleriaceae bacterium | reverse complement strand
ATGTGGATCCTGCGGCGCGACACGACGAGCGTCGACACGATGGCGGCGAGCTACGGCGGCAGTGCCGTCGTGTTCGGCGTCGGCGTCCGCTGGACGCCCTAGCCTCCTTCTACGATCGGCTCGCGAAACGCTCGGCTATACGGATCAGATGGGCGCTAACGGCCCCGCAGCTGCTTCGCGCGCGCCTCGATCATCGCGCGCTTCTTCTTCAGCAGCTCGAGGCGCTTGGCGACCGCGTCGCGTGCGGCCGCGGCGGCCTCTGCGCGCTGCTTCGGATCGCCCGAGCGCGACGCGCGCAGCATGCCGTCGATCGTCGACCGATCGATGACCTCGCCGAGCGCGACCACACTGGACTCGAACGCCGTGCTGCCCTTGTCGCCGACGGCGCTGCCGAAGTCCTCACCACCACCACCGCCGCCCGAGCCCTGCCCGCCTGCGGGACCCGTCGAGCCCGCGCCGCCGCCCGCCGTCGGCGATTGCAGACTGTCGGCCTCGCGCGTACCGCCGCGCTGCGCGCCACGGTGCGGCTGATCGTCGTCGCGCGTCGACAGCTCACCTGCGCGATCGTGCGCCTGGCGCAGCTCGGCGACGAGCACGAGCTCCTTGTGCTGCGTGTCGAGCCCGGTGCGCTGGGCCTCCAGCAGCTTCTCCGCCGCGGCGATCGCGGCCGCCTGACGCTCGAGCTCCTCGGGATCGGCGAGGGGATCGATCTCGGCATCCGGGATGATGATCTTCTTGGGCGCCGGCGTCGCCGGGGCGAGCTGCGCGCGGATCTGCGCGAGCTGGGTCGCACGCGGGCCGGTCGCGCCGGCGCGGACCTCGGCGTCGATCGCGACGACGACCGCCTTGCGCGCGCTCGCGACTGCCCGCTGCGCCGTTGCGATCTGCTTGTCGAGCGCGGTGAGGCGCGTCGCGGTGTCGTTCGCGTTCGCCTGCGCCGTGTTGAGCTCGCGGTCGCGGCGCCACGACGCCTTCTGCTTCTTGAGCCCGTCGATCGCGGCCAGCTGTTGCTGATAGCGCGTGACGAGCGGCCGGCGCTGGGCCGAGAGCTGCGCGAGCTTCTGATCGGCGGCGGCGGCGATCGAGCGCGCCTTGTCGACGACCGCCGGATTCGGCGCGACGCTGACGGCCGTCGTCGGGGCAGACTGCGCCCACGCGGTGGCCGAGACCACCGAGAGAACGCACGTCAGCCAGAGACTCCGTAGCACTGGACCGAGGGTAATAGCACCGGGTGTGCCACGTCCAAGTCCGCGTGATCGGCCGTGTAAGGTTCACCCCTTCCGACGGATCATGACGGTCTTCGTCCTCGATCCCTCAGATTCCTGAGGGTCGATCTCCGAGCGGTTCGGGAGGGGTTCCCGCAGATGCTTGCGCCTACGTGACAATTATATCGTGAGGCGATATATCGGGCCCGTGCCTCTGCAATCCCTTACAGATGGCGAGTATCAGGCCCTCGCCGAGCTGCGGTTTCGACTGCGGTCGTTCGTCTCGTTCTCCGAGGAACAGGCCCGCATGGTCGGGCTCGAACCCCGCCAGCATCAGCTTCTCCTCGCGGTCCGCGGCCTGCCCGCCAACCTCCGTCCGACGATCGGGACGCTCGCCGAGCGCCTCGTCGTGAAGCATCACACGCTCACCGAGCTGCTCGATCGGCTCGAGGCCGTCGGCCTCGCGCAGCGCGAGCCAGATCCCGAAGACAAGCGCGTCGTGCTCGTGTCGATCACGCCGCGCGGCCGCGCCATGCTCGATCGCCTCTCGCTCGCACATCGTGCCGAGCTCGCGAAGACGGCGCCCACGCTGCTCGAAGCGCTGAAGACCGTGGTCGGTGCACTGTGAACGGACCGGATCGAGTACCCGGCGGTCCATGGGACGAGCTCGGCGACTTCACCACGACGAAGCGAACGATCGTGATCGCGCTGATCGCCTGCGCGATCGGCGTGGTCTCGGGCTACGTCGCGCTCGCGCTCCTGAAGCTGATCGCCGGCTGCACGAATCTATTCTTCTACCAGCAGTGGAATACCGGTGACGCGAAACCCGCGGACCATCACCTCGGCTGGCTCGTCGTGCTCGTGCCGGTGGTCGGTGGCCTCATCGTCGGCGTCATGGCGCGGTTCGGCTCCGACAAGATCCGCGGCCACGGCATCCCCGAGGCGCTCGAGTCGATCATGCTGCGCGGTAGCCGCGTCGAGCCCAAGGTCGCCGTGCTGAAGCCGGTGTCCGCTGCGATCTCGATCGGCTCCGGTGGCCCGTTTGGCGCCGAGGGTCCGATCATCATGACCGGCGGCGCGTTCGGCTCGCTGATCGCGCAGGCGTTCCGCCTCACGGCCGCCGAGCGCAAGACGCTGCTCGTCGCAGGCTCCGCCGGCGGCATGGCCGCGGTGTTCGGCACGCCGATCGCGGCGACGCTGCTCGCGGTCGAGCTGCTCCTGTTCGAGTACAAGCCGCGTAGCTTGATCCCGGTCGCGCTCGCCGCCGCATCGTCGATGGCGACGCGCCACTTCCTGTTCTCGCCGGATCCGCTGTTCACGGTCGGCAAGCACGGATTCGAGTTCGGCCTGCCGACGCTCGGAGCAGCCGCCGCGTGCGGGATCGGCGCGGGCCTGCTCGCGACCCTGATGACCGCGAGCGTCTACAAGTTCGAGGACCTGTTCCATCGCCTGCCGATCCACTGGATGTGGTGGCCCGCGATCGGCGGTCTCGTCATCGGCATCGGTGGTCTCATCGAGCCGCGCGCACTCGGCGTCGGTTACGACCAGATCGGGTCGCTGCTCCAGGGCCACATGGCGCTGAAGGCGATCATCATGC
Organism: Kofleriaceae bacterium; assembly: GCA_013368795.1. GTDB lineage: Bacteria > Myxococcota_A > Polyangia > Haliangiales > Haliangiaceae > JABFXX01. The sequence continues at coordinate 4,993 of JABFXX010000444.1, read as the reverse complement.
TCGGCGTCGTCAAGTGGATCATCTGGTCCGCGTCGCTCGGCTCGGGCACGTCGGGTGGCGTGCTCGCGCCGCTGATGATGCTCGGCGCCGCGCTCGGCGCGCTCGAGGCGCAGATCTTCCCGTTCGAGGGCCACGGCTTCTGGGCGCTCATCAGCATGGGCGCGATCCTCGGCGGCACGCTGCGCACGCCGCTGACCGGCATCCTGTTCGCGGCGGAGGTCACGCAGGACTACCACGCGCTCGTTCCGATCTCGATCGCCGTCGTCGTCGCCTACGCGTTCACCGTGCTCGTCGTGAAGCGCTCGATCCTCAGCGAGAAGGTCGTGCGTCGCGGCTATCACATCACCAACGAGTACTCGATCGATCCGCTCGAGATCCTGTTCGTGCGCGACGTGATCACGCTCGACGGCGAGCCGCGCCCGCTGCCGCCGCACACGAACCCGGTCCCGCTCGAGCTGCGCGCGCACCTCGACGACACGCTGAAGTCGGCGACGCTGCGCATGGCTGTCGCGAACGTGACGATCCTCCCGATCATCGACAACGACAACAACTTCCTCGGCGAGATCGCGCTCGCAGACGTGCTCAAGGCGCGTCTGAAGCACCTCGAGGAGGAGACGCGTCGCGAGCGGATCATCCCGATCACCCGCTACATCCCGATCCCTGACAGGCTCGCGAAGGTCCTCGTTCCGCCGTTCATTCGCGAGCGGCTGTAGCGGCTACGCCGGCCGTTCTGCGTCGAGCCTCAGCACGAGGTAGCGCAGCGCGGCCGTCGCGTGCGTCGCGATCACCGCGAGCGGCTCCTCGCCGGGCCGCTCCCACACGAGGTAATCGCGGCCGGTCGCGTCGACCTTCGCGTGAAAGCGCAGGCGGCGCAGCCGGCGGCCCTCGCCGAGCTCGAGCGCATCGCCCTCGAGTGCGACGCCGTCCTCGAGCGGGAGTCCGTAGCGGACCATCACCCGATCGAGGGCAGCGACCGACAGCGGCCCTCCGGAACCGCCTTCGTCCTGCACGTGCACGTGGCCGTCTACGAACGTCGCGTACGTGCGAGCGACCTGACCATCGGCGAGGATGTGCTCGTCGAGGAGCAAGCGGGCTGTCATCGCGGCGATGGTGCGGCTTGCGCCGCCGCCTTTCAACGGGGAAAGTCTTGGGGATGTTCTCACGCGTGCTCGTGACGGTCGCTCTGTGCCTCGCAGCCTGCGGCGGTCCGCAGATCCAGGAGCGCAAAGCGGCCGACGTCGGCAAGCTCGGCCCTGCGACCCTGGAGGCTCATCAGCCGAAGGAAGGCGATGCGCGCACCGCGAAGGTCCGCGTCTACGCCGATGCCGCCGTGCGCGCGCGTCCCGGCTGGCGCGAGGAGATCACGGATCAGGTCGACTACGCCAGCCAGCTCCTGACGCCACTCCTCGGCGTCAAGCTCGAGATCGAGAGCTGGAAGGATTGGGACCGCACGGGCGCGACGAGCGACGCGCTCAAGGCACTGACCGAGGCCGACAAGGGCGACGGCGTCATGTGGGTCGTCGGCTACGTCGCGCCGAACGACGTCGCGAGCAAGGCGATGTCCGAGCTCGGCGACGCGCAGCTGCTCGGTCGCCACATCGTCGTGCACGCGTGGCCGGACGACGTGGAGGGCGAGGCGCTGAAGCCATCGCTGCCCGAGCTGCAGCCATCCGAGCGCACCGAGGTGCTCGCCGCGCACGAGCGCCACAAGCAGACGGTCGTCCTGCTCCACATGATCGCCCGCACGCTCGGTGCGATCGACGAGACCGATCCGGCGTGGATCCAGAACGCGACCTACTCGGCGAAGCAGACCGGCTTCTCCGATCGCAACCGCGAGCTCATGCAGATGGGCATCGACGCGCGCCTCCGCGAGGACGACGACAAGGCGATCGCGCACGATCTCCTCGAGAAGATCGAGAAGGAGCAATGGGGCGGCTGGGTCGCGCCGAACCGCGACGAGGTCATCGTGCAGCTCCGCGGGATCGTGACGGCGGCGCGCGCGGGTGAGTCCGGTGCCGAGGTCCCGATCGCCGCCGCCGAGCAGTACGACCGCATCAAGATGATGGGCCGCAAGGGCGACTTCGATAACGCGCTCGTCGAGCTCGACAACGTGCTCACCGCGTATCCCGGCAACGCGTCGCTGCTGCTCCTCAAGTGCGAGCTCCTGCTCGCGAAGTCGATGTCGCCGGGCAAGCCCGCGCCCGGTGCCAAGGGACCTCCGCCGAAGGCCAAGCCGAGCGCGCCCGACAAGGCAGCGCTCGCCGCCTGCGGCCGGGTCGCCGACGTCGCGCCCGCCGATCCGCGGCCGCACTTCACCATCGCCGAGGCGCTGCTCCGCACCGAGAACATTGCCGGTGCGCGCGCCGAGCTCGAGCAAGCGGCCAGCAAGATCGCGAAGCTGACGACCGGCCAAGCCGCCGCGTGGCAGCGCCTGATCGCGACGTACAACGCGCTCGGCGCGCTGACGTGGACCGAGGAGGCGATCGAAGCCGCCAAGCTCGGCGACGATCCGAACGCGAAGGTGATCGCCGCGCAGGTCGCGTCGACGCGCGCACGCTACGGCGTCCCGAGGGGCACGAAGCTCGTCAAGCCCGCGCAGGAAGCGGAGCTCGTCGCCGCCGTGAAGAACGCGCTGAGCCTCGTCTACGCGAACAAGCATGCCGAGGCCGCCAAGGCGATCGCCGCGGGCGAGAAGAAGTGGCCCAACGCGCCGGGCCTCGCCGCCGTACGCTGTGACAACGAGCTCCGCCAGACCCATATCGATACCGCGCGCGCCGCATGCGATCGCGCGATCGCGGCCGATCCGAACGAGTCGTGGGCGCTCTATCTCTCCGCCGTGATCGCATTCAAGAACACGAGCGCGTCGGCCACGAAGGACGGCATCGAGAAGCTCAAGAAGGCGATCGCCGTCGACCCCGAGCTCGGCCAGGCGTGGCGCACGCTCGGCAAGGCGTACCAGCGCGCGAAGGACAAGGCCGCGTTCGAGCAACTCTCGAAGGACTACGCGGCGAAGTTCAACACGCCGCTGCCGCCCTGATCCGGGGACGGTCTTAAGTTGATTAAGTTGTCGCGTGCAACGACGCGAGATGATTGGGACCGGGACCGGTAAGATTAAGTTGTCGGCGATGCACGCCGAGTCGGCGAGATGACCGTCTCGTAACCGTCCGAGCCTCGGAACTTAATTTTACCGGTACGCGCTCGTGCGATCTCACGAGGTTGGAGCGCACAACTTAAGCAAGTTAAGACCGTCCCCGTCTTAGGTCGCGCCCGCTGCGATCACGCGCTCGCGCAGTCGCTGCGATTCGACGAGCGCCTGCGCCGTCGTCGGGCGCTTCGCCGGGTCTGGATCGGAGATGCGATTGAGGTGCTCCTGCACGTCGGCGGCGACGCTTCGCGCCTCGCCGAACACGTCGGCCGGGAGGAGGAAGTCGTCGGAGCCGCGACGGCCGCCGATCACGCCCTCGCGCGAGCCCGGCGTTCGCCCGGTGAGCATCTCGAACAGGACGACCGCGCTCGCGTAGACGTCGGCGGCGGCGGACAGCTCGCCGCGCCGCTGCTCCGGCGCCATGTATGCGAGCGTGCCGACCGCCTCGCGCGAGCTCTTCGTCGACGAGGTTGCGCTCGCCTGGCCGCTGACGTCGGGGAGGTGCGCGACGCCGAAGTCGCCGAGCATGACCTCGACGCCGGGCAGATCGGCGTCGCGGCGGAACATGAGGTTTGCCGGCTTGAGGTCGCAGTGGATGATGCCGCGGCGGTGCGCGGCGGCGAGCGCGGAGAGGACCTGGCCGTGACGCTCGAGCCCGCGGCGCAGTGAACGAGGGCCGCGCTCGCGAAGCACGTCGCGCAGCGTGCCGCCGGCGGCGAGCTCCATGACGATGCGGCGCGAGGCCTCGTCGAGATCGAACACGGCGACGACGTTGGGGTGGCGCAGCGACGCCATCACGCGCGCCTCGTGAAAGAACCGTGCGAGCGCGTCGGCGCGCTCGGTGCCGGCGAGGTGCGGGTGGAGCAGCTTGACCGCGACATCGCGATCGAGCTCGGCATCGCGCGCGAGATAGACGACGCCGGTCGCGCCGCGGCCGAGCTCGCGCATCAGGCGGTAGCGCGCGCCCGCCTGGACGCCGGCGACCTCGCCCGCCGCGATCGTCTCGCCGGCGACCGGCGCGCTGCGGCCGGTGAGCTGGCGCAGGCGCTCGACGCGGACGCGTACGTTTGGATAGTCGACGTCGCGGCCGAGCACCGCCTCGTAGTGGCGAAGCGCGCGCTCGTGATCGGCACGCTTGCGCGCGTGCTCGGCGAGCAGATAATGCGCGCGCAGCGCGTAGGGCTCCGTGTGAACGAGCTGCTCGAGGTGAGGAATCGCGGTGTCGAGCTCGCCGCGCTGCTCGTAGCGCTCGACGAGCGCGGCGCGCAGCGGGGCCGTGTTGGCCTCGGGCACCTCGGGCACGGTCAGGAGCTTCTCGGTCCACTCGGTCGCGAGCCGCTCGTGGCCGGACTTCCACAGGCCATCGATCTTCGCGAGCACGTCGGCGGAGCCGACCTCGTCGCGGCGCTTGCCGTCGCCGAGATCGGAGACGAGCTGAGCGAGGAACACTTCCTCCTCGGATGACAGGTGCTGGGGCTCCGGTGCCGGCGGGGGAATCGCCGGCGGTTGGGTCTGCCGGCCGAACATCCGGCGCCACCACGAAGCCATGATGCTCGACTCTACCCGACGTCGATCTCGTCGCCATCAGCGACGATCCGATCACCGCGGATCAGCTGGACGCGCAGCTCGCCGAGCGGCTCGTCGTTGAACTTGACGTCCTTGCAGGTGCCGCGACCGAGCATCGGCCTGCCCGCCTGGAACACGATATCGAGGCCGGTGCCGAGGGGCGCGAGGTCGAGGCGCGCGCCCTCCTCCCCTGCGATCAGCGCGACGCCGCGGTCGAGGCCGTTGGTGACGCGCACGACGAGGGTGTCCTCGCCGCTCTCGAACGCGAGCGTGCACTCGTTG
>JABFXX010000696.1 GCA_013368795.1 Kofleriaceae bacterium | reverse complement strand
GCCCGGCACGCGCGCGTCGCTGATCATCTCGATCAGGTACGCGATCTCGCGCGGCTCGAGCACGCCCATCTGCACGACCATCGGTCCGTGCACGCCGCGCACGCCGGCGGCGTACGCCCACGACAACAGCGCGGTCGCATCGGAGAACCCGATGATCGGTTTCGGATCGCGCCGCAACAGCTCGGGATCGAGCCGCGGCAGGATGCGCATGATGCCGTAGCCGGCGCGCGCGAGCAGGATCGCGCGAACGTCGCGGTCGCGCAGCATCGCCTCGAGCTCGGCGACGCGCGTGTCGTCATCGGCGGCGAGGTAGCTCGGGATCCCGTCTTGCCTCGGCGCGAGGATCGACGGCGCGACGCGCACGCGAAACGCATCGCCGAGCTGCGCGAGCCCATGCTGGAACTTGTCGAGCTGGATCGGTCCCGCGGGCGCGACGATGCCGAGTGTTTGCCCGCGCTCGATTCGAGGTGGCCGGATCGGAGTCACGGCGACCTCAACGCTTCTTCTTCTTCTTTTTCTTCCCGCCGTCGGGTTTGTCGACGACACCGCTCGACTCGTCCTCGACCTCGGTGATGACCGGCATCTGACCGCTGATCGACGGATCGAGACCGAGCGCGGCGAGATCGACCGCGTCCATCATCATCGTGCGCTTGCCATCGTCGATGATCTGGTTCGGCGACTCGGTGACGACCGCCATCCCGGGGTTCGTCGTGCGCGGCGAGACGACCGGCACGTCCGCGATCTGCGTGTCCGGATCGATCGCATTCATCACCGACGTGTTGTGGCCATCGTCGACCAGCTCGGGCACCGCGGTGTCGGTGCGGCGCGACACGACCGTGACCTTCGCCGGCTCCTCGGGCTTCGGCGCGATCTCGGGCAGCGCGACGCGCGCGCTCCACCAGGTCTGCGCCTCGGCGTCGAGCTTGGGCCGCACGAGCATGCCCGGCGCCCGGTCGCTCCCGCCGACCTGCTCGTGGATCTCGGCGACCTGCGCCTCGATGACCACGCCATCTTCGTCCGAGGCAATTCCAATCACGGTCCCAACGGGCATCGGGGCCGGCATCACGAGGTACCCGCTCGAGGGTCGAACTTCCGTCAGCTTGATCCGTTTTCCCAGCGCGAGACCGCGATAACTGAGATCCACGAAGCTCTCGCTCATCGCAGGCATGGTATCGCATCCTCCAACTCGTGGGTTTGCTCGACCGACTCAAGCAGGTTCGCAAGGGCGTCCCCGACGACGACATCGCCGGGCGCACGCAGGCGCTCGTCGTCCACGGCAACGAGTTCGGATTCGATCCGTTCGGCCTCTCGCGGGAGTCCGTACGCACCGCCGCCACGATCGCGCGGTGGCTGTACAGACATTATTTCCGCGCCGAGTCGTTCGGGATCGAGAACGTACCGACGACGGGACGGCTGATCCTCGTCGCCAATCACTCGGGTCAGCTCCCGTTCGACGGCCTCGTGATCGGGAGCGCGTGCTTCCTCGAGCCGCCGCAGCCGCGCCTCATCCGCGCGATGGTCGAGTTCTTCGTCCCGACCGTACCGTTCGCGTCGTACCTGTTCTCGCGCTGGGGCCAGATCACGGGCACGCCCGAGAACTGCCGGCGCCTGCTCTCCGCAGAAGAGGCCGTGCTCGTGTTTCCGGAGGGAGCGCGCGGCATCTCCAAGCCGTTCTCGAAGCGCTACCAGCTGGCCGAGTTCGGCAAAGGCTTCATGCGGCTCGCGCTCGAGACGGGAGCGCCGATCGTCCCCGTCGCGGTGATCGGCGCCGAGGAGCAAGCTCCCGCCATCAACGTGCGGCCGCTCGCGAAGCTCCTGCGCATGCCGTCGTTCCCCGTCGTGCCCTACCCGCCGTTCGTCGCGCCGCTGCCGCTCCCGGTGAAGTACCGGCTGTACTTCGGCGAACCGATGAAGTTCTCGGGGGATCCCGACGACGACGACGACTTGCTCGACGACAAGGTGAAGCAGGTGAAGAACCGGATCCAGGGCATGATCCATCAGGGCCTGCGGGCGCGCGAACATGTCTTCTGGTGATCGTCCCCGCAAGGTCGTGATCACCGGCATCAGCGGTCGGTTTGGTCACATCGTGGCGCGCCGGCTCCATCACGAAGCCGGCTGGAAGATCGTCGGCCTCGATCGCCGGCCGATGACGGGCCGTCCCAAGGACATCGAGCACCATCAGGTGGATCTACGCAGCAAGAAGGCGCGCGACGTGTTCCGCGCCGGCGACGTCGATGCACTCGTGCACCTCGGCGTCATGCACGATCCGCGGGCGCGACCTGCGGAGCTCTACTCGTGGAACATCACGGGCACGACCAAGCTGCTCGAGTATTGCCAGGCGTACTCGGTGCCCAAGGTCGTGCTGCTGTCGAGCGCGAACGTCTACGGGCCGCGGCCCGACAATCCGCAGTTCCTCACGGAGGAGGCGCCGCTTTTGGCCGCGCAGCGGTTCCCGCAGATGCGCGACCTCGTCGAGATCGATCACCTCGTATCGACCTTCCTGTGGCGCGCCCGTGAGACCGAGACCGTGATCCTTCGGCCGGTCCACATCGTCGGCACCGTGCACAACGCGCCGTCGAACTACTTACGGATCCCGCGGCCGCCGACGCTGCTCGGTTTCGATCCGATGGTGCAGCTCGTCCATGTGGAGGATGTCGCCGAAGCGATCGCCGTCGCGCTCGCTCCCGGCCGCCGCGGCATCTACAACATCTGTGGCCCGGGCGAGGTCCCGCTCTCCGCGATCCTGCGGGAGCTGGGCCGCCAGCCGATGTCGATCCCGCACCCGATCGCGGGCGCCGTGCTGTCGATGGCGTTCAAGCTCGGCATCTCGAGCTTCCCGGTCGCGGAGCTCGACTTCATTCGCTACGTCTGCATGGTCGACGGCCGCCGCGCCGCGGCCGAGCTCGGCTTCCGCGCCCGCTTCGGCCTGCGCGAGACCATCCACGCCGTCGACGACCCGTCGTGACCGAGTCCGGATGCGCATGACGTGCATCCGGCTGTGTCGTGGGTTGCCGGCCGCACGGGTTTTCATCGCGGATCGCGCACGATTTCGTGACCGATTTCCCATCCGCAGCAGTCGGCGCGCCGTCTGAAATACCGGCTCTTGCCGTATCCCAACGCCACACACGGTGTAGCTCGCCGTTCACACCTCCCATGGCACCGGCGCCTCCCGGTTCACGGGATACATCGGCCCACCCCGTCAACCGAATGCCCGACCCGAGAGTCCTTTCACCGGTGGTGGCGATTTTTCGGGCATTTTTGTCAGAGACTCGGCGAGGATTCTCAACAGACCCTCGTTACGGGTCTCGACGTTAGTGGATTATCGAGCAGTTCGATCCCGTTGCCACGGTGGCACGAGGACTGCTTTGCGAAGCGTCACCGCACGCCCACCTGAGAGAGGAACGATCCCAATGATGAAGCACTCAGTCGCTCTGCTGGTCTCGGCGATGACCAGCATGCTCGCCGGATGTTCGCTGTACTTCGGCGACTCCGAAAACGATGGCTCCTGGAACTACTGCGGCGAAGACGGCTATTACGAGTGCGACGGGAACGACTGCTTCTGGCGCGGAGCGACCTGCCCCGCCGGCGCCGGCAGCGGGAGCACCCCGGGTGGCTTCGAGTGCACCGATTCCAATGACTGCGCCGCCGGCTGCTACTGCGGGGAGAACGGCACCTGTGAAGAGGCCGGCTTCTGCACCCAGGACAGCGACTGCGGCGACGGCTATGTCTGCAACGAGGATCGCTCCTCCTGCGAGCCCGCGGGCGGCACCCAGACCTGCAGCACCGACGCGGATTGTGCCGCCGGTGAGTACTGCGACGCCGGCACGTGCACGGTGTCGTGCATCTGCTCGTCGGACGCCCAGGCTGCACAGCAGGGCTTCGACTACTGCGACGAGCTCCGCCAGACCTGCATGAGCGGTAGCGACCCGGCCGGCACCTGCGCCGGCGACCCGGCCCCGACCTGCAACATCGTCCCGCCGACCTGCCAGCCCGGCGACGTCCCGCTCCTTGGCGCGGACGGCTGCTGGAACGGCGAGTGCGAGCTCGCGACCGAGTGCGCGGACGCGCCGCCGTGCAAGCGCCTCAACACGCAGAATGACTGTACGACGCGTGCTGCGGACTGCCGCGCGGTGTCGGTCGGCCACAACTGCACCCGCACCGACGGTTCGGCGTGCCAGCCCGGCGACGACGCCACCGTCTGCCGCTGCGAGTCGTACACCTACGACCGCTGCGAGGCGAAGACGCCGCCGTCGACGACGCGCCTCATCCAGACGACGGACGGCCACTGGATCGATGCATCGTTTCTGACGCTCAAGTGAGCTGACCCCAGGTAACGTGCAGCGTGGCGGGCCTTTCCGGCCCGCTTCGCATTTTTCGGGGTCGAAGCAGCGTCGTCACTCGCAGGTCGGACCGCTCGCGGCTAGGCTGCGGCCATGGGCTTCGAGTTTGCGGAGACGATGTCGGGCACCGTGGAGTGGGACGCCGAGCCGGGGAAGACCCATCCGTTCCGGTTCGAGGTCAGGGCGCACGCGCCGTCGACGCGCGAGCACTTCGCGACCGGCAAGGCGAACCTCCGCGGGCTCGTGTACTGCCCGCCGAGGGCAGACGGCGCGGACGCCGAGGGCGTCATCACGATCCGGCCCCTCGGCCAGCGGATCATTCGCTACGAGATCTCGTTCCTCGCCGATGACGGCAAGCGGTACGAGCTGGTCGGTCAGAAGGACATTTCCTGGCGCCGGCCGCTGCAGACATTCACGACCCTGCCGGCCGAGATCATCGACGAGGATCACCGGCGCGTAGCTACCTGTTTGACGAGGTTTGACTACCGAAACGACTGGTGGTCATTCCTACGTAGCTTTCGTCCGGCTTAGGGCTCCAGATGGTGGTAAGAAGCCACTCGGCCCATGGGACTGATCGCAAAGATTTTCGGTAGTAGGAACCAACGCGAGCTCACCAAGCTCCAGCCCAACGTCAATCGGATCAACCAGCTCGAGCCGACCTACAAGGCCATGTCGGACGCCGAGCTGAAGGCGATGACCGGCGAGCTGAAGACGAAGCTCGATAACGGCGCCTCGCTCGACGACATCCTGTGCGACGCGTTCGCGGTGGTCCGCGAGGCCTCGGTCCGCACGACCGGCATGCGGCACTACGACGTGCAGATGATCGGCGGCATGGTGCTCCACGCCGGCCGGATCGCCGAGATGCGCACCGGTGAAGGCAAGACGCTCGTCGCGACGCTGCCGACGTACCTGAACGCGCTGACCGGCAAGGGCGTCCACGTCGTCACCGTCAACGACTACCTCGCCAAGCGCGACGCGGAGTGGATGGGTCGCATCCACGGGTTCCTCGGTCTGCGCACGGGCGTGATCGTCCACGGCCTCGACGACTTCGAGCGCCAGCGCAACTACAACGCGGACATCACGTACGGCCAGAACAACGAGTTCGGCTTCGATTACCTGCGCGACAACATGAAGACGTCGCCGGACCGCATGGTCCAGCGCGGTCTCAACTACGCGGTCGTCGACGAGGTCGACTCGATCCTCATCGACGAGGCGCGCACGCCGCTCATCATCTCCGGATCGGCCGAGGCGTCGGGCGACCTCTACGTGAAGGTCGACCGCCTGATCCCGCGCCTGAACCGCGAGGTCGACTACACCGTCGACGAGAAGGCGCACTCGGCGATGCTGACCGACGACGGCGTCGAGAAGATGGAGAAGCTGCTCGGCGTCGACAACCTGTTCGAGGCGTCGAACATCCAGCTCGTCCACCACGTCAGCCAGGCGCTGCGCGCGCACACGCTGTACAAGCGCAACGTCAACTACCTCGTCCAGGAGGGCAAGGTCGTCATCGTCGACGAGCACACCGGCCGTACGATGCCGGGCCGCCGCTGGAGCGATGGCCTCCACCAGGCGATCGAGGCCAAGGAAGGCGTCGAGGTCGAGGAGGAGAACCAGACCCTCGCGACCGTCACGTTCCAGAACTACTTCCGCATGTACAAGAAGCTGTCCGGCATGACCGGTACGGCCGATACCGAGGCGTCGGAGTTCCACCAGATCTACAAGCTCGACGTCACGGTCATCCCGACGAACAAGCCGATCGCGCGCAAGGACTTCCCGGACCTCGTCTACAAGAACGAGATCGGCAAGTTCAAGGCGGTCGCGCAGGACATCGAGGACTGCCACCGTCGCGGTCAGCCGGTGCTCGTCGGTACGGTCTCCGTCGAGAAGTCGGAGGTCGTCGCGAACATCCTGCGCAGCAAGGGCCTGCCGTTCAACGTCCTGAACGCGAAGCAGCACCAGCGCGAGGCATCGATCGTCGCGCAGGCCGGCCGCAAGGGCGCGATCACGATCGCGACGAACATGGCCGGTCGCGGTACCGACATCTTGCTCGGCGGTAACGCCGAGGCGATGGCGAAGGACGCGCTCGCCGAGGAGAAGGCGAAGCTCGCCGAGGAGGCGAGCGCCGCGCGCCAGTCCGACGGCGGCGATGCGGCCGATCCGGACGGCAACCCGTACCGCGGCTCGAGCGTGCCCGACTTCGACGAGGAGAAGCGGCTCGAAGAGCTGATCGCGGAGTACAAGAAGCAGTGCGAGGCCGAGCGCGAGGAAGTGCTCGCCGCCGGCGGCCTCAAGATCGTCGGCACCGAGCGCCACGAGTCGCGCCGCATCGACAACCAGCTGCGCGGTCGCGCCGGTCGCCAGGGTGATCCGGGCACGTCGCGGTTCTACCTGTCGCTGCAGGACGACCTGCTCCGCATCTTCGGCCTCGACAAGATGACCGGCCTCATGGAGCGCCTCGGTCTCGAGGAGGACGTGCCGATCGAGTCGCCGATGGTGTCGCGCTCGATCGAGAACGCGCAGAAGAAGGTCGAAGGTCGCAACTTCGATCAGCGCAAGAACGTCCTCGAGTACGACGACGTCATGAACCAGCAGCGCAAGACGATCTACGCGCTGCGCCGCCAGATCCTCGAGGGCCGCTACCACCCGGAGCAGAGCGAAGAGGACAAGGAGAAGGGGCTGCCGGCGCCGGAGCCGGTGAAGGAGAGCGGCGACTGGACGCAGGAGACGATCCGTCCCGACGTCGAGAAGCAGCTCGCCGACATGATCTACGTCGTCAAGGCCAAGGTCCGCGAGCGCGACCTGCGCAACCGCTCGGGCTCGCTGAGCGAGGACGAGACGAAGTGGCTCGAGGGCTGGCTCTCCGACAAGCGCAACGACGGCCGTCCGATCATGACGTCGGATGACCGCCAGGGTTGGCGCGTGCTGCGCGCCGAGATCTGGCGTCAGTTCGGCACGCTGCTCGATATCGAGAAGCGCTACGACAAGGACGACAAGGAGCTGCTCGAGTACTGCGCGACCGAGGTCGCCGCGTCGCTGATCCAGCAGCGCGAGCGTCTCTACGACCTCTCGCACACGCAGATGGCGTCGATCATCGAGAAGGTGCTCAACGCCGAGCAGAGCGAAGACGAGTGGGATTGGGATCAGCTCGACTCGGCGCTCCGCGAGGCGTACGACATCGACTTCGAGCTCGACCACGGTACGCCCGACGAGGCCGCCTCGCAGGCGTGGCCCGAGATCGAGAGTCGACTCGGCGAGCGCGAGAAGGAGCTGACCCGCGCGTGGCTCATGTACTTCACGCGCCACTTCTATCTCGAGGAGATCGATCAGCAGTGGATCGAGCACCTGAAGACGATGGATGCGCTCCGTGAAGGCATCGGCCTCATGGGCTACGGCCAGAAGGATCCGAAGAAGGAGTACAAGAAGGCCGGCTTCAGCCTGTTCTCCGAGATGATGGACCG
>JABFXX010000394.1 GCA_013368795.1 Kofleriaceae bacterium | reverse complement strand
GCGTCGGGCAAGGACGTCGAGCTTTGCCTCGCCGACGGCACGACCCGGACCGCACGCGAGACGCTCGGCTCGCTCGAGCAACGCCTCGACACGCGCTTCGTGCGCATCCATCGCTCCGCGATCGTCAACCTCGACCACGTCCGCGTCGTGCGGCCATGGTTCGCCGGCGACCAGGAGGCGACGCTGACGTCGGGCCGGTCATTGACGACCGGCCGCGGTTACCGCGAGCGCCTGCTCGAGCGACTCAAACGTTAGTGCGCGTCGCGCGGGTCGGACGGCGGCATCGTCTCGACGATGCGCCAGTCGACGACGCTCGACGGCTCGCGCAGGAACTCTTCCGGCTGCGGATGCGCGAGCGCGTAACGCAGGACCTCGTCCATGTGCTTGACGGGATGGACGACGAGCTGTGCGAGCACGGACTCGGGGACGTCCTTCAGGTCCTTCGTGTTCTCGTCGGGGACGAGCACCGTCGTGACGCCCGCGCGATGGGCCGCGAGGATCTTCTCCTTGAGGCCACCGATCGGGAGGACACGGCCACGCAGCGTGACCTCGCCGGTCATCGCGACGTTCTGGCGAACTGGAATCCGAAGCAGCGCGGAGGCCATCGCGGTCGCCATCGTGATGCCGGCGGACGGGCCGTCCTTCGGAATCGCGCCTTCCGGGAAGTGGACGTGGATGTCCGTCTTGTTCTGGAAGTCGTTCGACAGGCCGAACGTGCCGGCACGCGAGCGCAGATACGACATCGCGGCTTGCGCGGACTCCTGCATGACCTCGCCGAGCTTGCCGGTGAGCGTCAGCTTGCCCTTGCCGGGGACGATCGTGACCTCGGCGGTCAATAGATCTCCACCGAACGCGGTGACGGCCAGACCATTCGCGAGGCCGATCTCGTCTTCCTTCTCGCGGCGCGCCTCGCGGAACTTCTCGACGCCGAGCCACGCGGGCAGCTTCTCCGGCGTGACCTCGAACGTCGCGTTCGCGGCGCGGCCGGCGGCGAGCCACTCCTTCGCGATCTTGCGGCAGACGGTTGCGATCTCGCGCTCGAAGTTACGGACGCCCGCTTCCTTCGTGTAGCGATGGATGATCGCGGTGAGCGCCTCGTCGGTCCACGTGATCGCCAGATCCTTCACGCCGTTGTTCTCGGCCTGCTTGGGGATCAGGTACTGCTTCGCGATCGCGACCTTCTCCCACTCGGTGTAGCCGGGGAGCTCGATGATCTCGAGACGATCCTGGAGCGGCAGCGGAATCGCATGCTGCTGGTTCGCCGTCGTGATGAACATGACGTCGGACAGGTCGTAGTCGAGATCGAGGTAGTGATCGTTGAACGTGCTGTTCTGCTCGGGGTCGAGGACCTCGAGGAGGGCAGAGGCGGGGTCGCCGCGGAAGTCCATCGACATCTTGTCGATCTCGTCGAGGAGGAAGACGGGGTTGTTCGAGCCGGTCTTCTTCAGCGACTGGATCAGCTTGCCGGGCAGCGCGCCGATGTACGTGCGGCGGTGGCCGCGGATTTCGGCCTCGTCACGCACACCGCCGAGCGACTGGCGCACGAACTTGCGGCCAGTGGCGTGAGCGATCGAGCGCGCGAGCGACGTCTTGCCGACACCTGGCGGTCCGACGAGACAGAGGATCGGTCCGCGCTGGCGAGGGACGAGCGCCTGAACGGCGAGGTACTCGAGGATGCGCTCCTTGACCTTCTTGAGGCCGTAGTGCTCGGCCTCGAGGATCTTTTCGGCCTCGTTGATGTCGTGACGATCTTCGGTCTTGTCGTCCCACGGCAGAGCGATGACCCAGTCGAGGTAGTTGCGTACTACCGTCGCCTCGGCAGACATCGGCGACATCTGCTTCAGCTTCTTGAGCTCCTTGAGGCAGCGGTCCTTCGCCTCCTTGCTCATCTTCTTCGACTTGATCTTCGACTCGAGGTCGTTGAGCTCGTTCTTGAACTCGTCGCGGTCACCCAGCTCCTTCTGGATGGCCTGCATCTGCTCGTTCAGGTAGTACTCCTTCTGCTGCTTCTCCATCTGCTTCTTGACGCGAGTGCGCAGCTTCTTCTCTACCTGACGAATCTCGATCTCTCCCTGCATCAGCTCGCCGAGGCGCTCGAGGCGCTTGGCGGGTGATGGGGTCTCGAGCAGCTCTTGCTTGTCTTTGAGCTTGAGCGCGACGTGCGCGACGATCGTGTCGCTCAGGCGACCGGGCTCCTCGATCGTGCGGACGCTGACGAGCATCTCGGGAGGGATGCGCGTGTTGAGCTTGACGTAATCCTCGAACACGTCCTGGACCGAGCGCATGAGCGCCGCGATCTCCGACGCGTCCTCCTCGGGCTCCTCGACATCGTCGACGTCGCACACGAAGAACGGATCGATTTGCGAGAAGCCGCGGATGTGAGCGCGCGCACGGCCCTCGACGAGAACCTTCACCGGACCTTTGGGGAAGCGAAGGAGCTGGATGATGTGACCGACGGTGCCGATCGAGAAGATGTCCTCTTCGCTAGGGTCGTCGGTCTTCGCGCGCCGCTGTGCTGCGAGCAGGATCTGCTTGTCTCCCGCCATCGCATCCTCGAGTGCCGAGAGCGACTTGTCGCGCCCGACGAACAGCGGGACGACCATGTGCGGAAAGACGATGATGTCGCGCAGGGGAAGCAGCGGCAGGCGATACCCACCCCGATCGTCCGATTTCATAATCACGATACTTTAGGGTCGACGAGCACTTGAGCAAGAAATGAGGTTCTTGCGTGGTAAAACTGCCACGATTCCCGTGGCGTAGATGCCACGATTGGAGTGTCTCGTAGGAGCACAGTGAGCGTAAGGATCCCTGCATGATCTGGGTTTCGCCGTAAGGGACGGTACTTCGGGAGGGGGTGGCATCGGCGGTGCTGTTCCGCGCGTGGTTGATGTCCATGCAGTCCACCGATGTGACGCCGCTGGTGGAGGCGTTCCTGCTGATCGAACAGCCGCGTCAGCGACTGGGGCATTGGATACGCGCGCTGACGCCGCTCGACGCGCCGACAGCACCGACGGTGAACGCGATCGTCGCGTACTACGACCCGACATGTGATCAGGCGCTGCTCAACCTGCAGTACGAAGCTCACGTCCTCGGTGCCGCGAAGCTCGACTACGTCGTCAACGTCGCACTGCTCGCCGAAGTCGGCATGATTCAACCGGCGGAGCTCTCCGAGGGAGAGCGCGTGCGATTCCTCGCCGAGCGGCTCACGCGCTGCACGATCCGCGTGACCTCGAAGCGCGACGCCGTCGGCGCGCTGACCGAGCTCGTGCGCAAGATCAAAGACTCGCGCCAGCCGCCGGTGCGCGCGCCGTCGCCGCGGCCGCCGACGCTACCGCCGCCGAAGGCCGTGCAGACCGTGCAGCCGCGCGGCGACACCGACGATCCGATCATGCTCGTGGCCGCGAAGGGCACGCGCGACAACCTCGAGCCGCTCGCGAAAGAGGCGCGCGCGAGGAACCCGACGGTGAGGGCGAAGCCGATCTCGAAGTCGTCGATGCTCGGCGACGGTCCCGAGCCGCCACCGCCGCCGCGCCGCCAGGACACCGCGGTCGTCGTCGATCCGCCGCTGCCGCCGCCGTCGGATCGCACGTCGCGCCACGTGATCCGCGCGGTCGAGCGCCTGAAGACCGTCGAGATGCCGCCGGCGCTCGCCGACGAGTACATCAACAAGGAGCGCCAGGCGTCGCCGCCGCCGACG
Source organism: Kofleriaceae bacterium (assembly GCA_013368795.1). Classification (GTDB taxonomy): domain Bacteria; phylum Myxococcota_A; class Polyangia; order Haliangiales; family Haliangiaceae; genus JABFXX01. The sequence continues at coordinate 24,786 of JABFXX010000394.1, read as the reverse complement.
GCCGAGCCCTACGTGTCGGCCGGTGCGAAGACGTCGCCGACGATGATCTACGCGCGCTACCTGCGCAGCGGACGCTGGGTGCCGGTTCGCGTCGGTGCGCTGAGCCTCAAGGGCGCGGCGCTGCTGACCGGTGCGCTGCCGCGGCTGCAGGATCGCGTCGACATCGCGCTGACATACGGCAGCCATCGCGCGCTCGTGCGCGGCGCTGTCGGCAAGGTGTCGTCGGTGCGCGAGGCGCAGCAGACCGGTGCAGCGACGTTCTCCGTCGCGTTCGAGCTCGACGACGTGTCGAAGAAGCAGCTGACCACGCTGCTCACCGCGGCGCGCGACGCGAAGGTGACGATCAAGCCGCCGCCCGCGCGCGCGACGCGCCGTTATCCGGTCGAGTGGCCGGTCGCGCTCGGCACGCCGAAGGGCGCGGTGAAGGGACTCGCGCTCGACATCTCGACGGGCGGCATGTTCGTGAAGCCCGCCGTCGCGCTCGACATGGACTCGGTGCTGAACTTCTCGGTGATGCTCGACGACGGCAGCGCGCCGGTCGCCGGCCGCGCCAAGGTCGTTCGCCAGATCACCGCGCCCGAGGCAAAGGCGTGCGGGCTCGCACCGGGGTTCGGCCTGACGATCGTCGACATGAGCCAGGTCGACGGCCAGCGCTGGCTCGCGTTCCTCTCGCGCATCGAACGCCGCGCCGACAAGCGCGTGCTGATCGGCGCGGAGCCTGCGCGACTCGCCGAGCTGCAGGCAGGGCTCGCGAGCTGCGGCTACGCGGTCGTCGGCGGCACCGATCCGGGTGCGCTCGTCCAGCTCGCGAATGCCGACTCGCGTCCCGCCGATGCCGTGCTGATCGACGCCGGCTGGCTCCAGGGCGATGCCGCGACGACGCTCGTCGAGAGCCTGTTCTCGGCGCGCAACGTGCCGTGCGTGACGATGACCGGCGAAGTTCGCCGCGCGCGCCAGGCGATCGACAAGCTGCTCGAAGTTGTCGTCTGATCAGCGAAGCGACAGTCGCCAGATCTCGCCGGTCGAGCTGCTCGGGTAGCTCTCGATCCAGTAGAGGGCGTCGTCGTCTGCCGCGAGCGAGCTTGGATAGCGATCGCTGACCGCGCGGAGAGTTCGCTTCGTTCCGGTCGCGAGCTCGTAGCTCTCGATCACGTACTGGTTCGCCGTGGCCGTCGGGCGGTGCGTGTAATAGAGGTGCGTCGAGGTCAGCGCGAACCCGTAGACCTGAACCTGCGCGGTCGCAATGCGCTGGGCGGCGCCCGGGCCCGCGCACCACACGTCGTAAATCTCGAACTCGGTGGCGTTGGTCCAGCAGGCACGCGTGCCGTCGAACACGATCTGGAAGACGGTCGTCTGATTCGTGCCGATCGTCTGCGCCGAGCCGAGCGATGCGAGCGGAGCGCGCTTGACCGCGGAGCCTGCCGCCCAGACGAGCGTCGAACCCGACGCGGCGACGGCGCGCGGCGACGTGAGTCCGTCGAGCACGGTGGTCGCAGCGCCGCCGGCGTTGGCAAGTCGAGAGATCGAGCCAGGCCCATTCGGTGGCGGGCCCGCATCGATCGTGAACGCATCCGTGGCCGAGACGCCGATCGCGTTGACGAGAGTCGGCGAGGTCAGGCGTGTCACCGGCTGGCTCGCGGATTCCGAGTATGACTTCACGGTGTGGTCGGCGATCCAGTAGATGGTCGATCCGCCGGCCGCGAGCACGAGCGGAACCCCGCCGGCGTCGCCGATCCGCGGCGTATCGCCGTTGCGCGGGAAGATGACGATCCCTTGGCTATCGAGCTCGGTGAAGTAGACGTTCGCGGACGTCAGGACGATCTGCGACGGCGATTTGGTCGAGGTCGCGAGCTTCACCGGCACGGCCGCTGCGGGGCCATCGGACATGGTCGTCGCGGCGTCGACATCGGAGAGCCCGGCGTCGATCGACTCGCCATCGGTCGAGCGGAACGGGCCGACATCGGCGCACGCCGCGAGTACGAGAACGGACACTGCAAGGCGCGACATCTCAGAACCTCACGAAGGTGGAGCCAAGGACGGGAACTGCGAGCTGGGTTGGATCGTCGCCGTCGAAGCTCGCGAGCACGTCGAGACGGAGGCCCGCCGAGACGACGCCGGTGACGAGCGCGAACGCCATCGACACGCCACCCGCGAACGCGACGCGCGTGTCCATGTTCTGCTCTGCGAGCACGCTGACCGCGATCATCGGCGACAGCTCGAATCGGCCATCGATCATCGCGAAGCGCACGTAGCCGAGTGCATCGAGCGGCCACGTCGCGCCGGCGCCGATCTGAAAGCGCCCGAGGTGAACGCCGACGTTCGCGTACGTCGCGACGCCCGACGGATCGAGGCCGTTCATGCCCGCACCGAGACCGAGCGAGAACCGACCCGCACGCTCTGCCGAGCGTCTCTCGAGCGCGACGGGCGCTGCGCTCGCGACCGCCGTCGGCAGCGGGTCGCGCGTGGCGACGACCGGCGTGGACGTCGCGACGGGCTTCGTCTCGACCGCCGCTGTCGCGACCGGCTTCGTTTCAGTCTTCGTCTCGACCGCCGTTGTCGCGACGGGCTGTGTCTCGGCCGGCTTCGCCTCGACAACCTTCGTCTCGGCCTTGCTCGTCGGCGTCGGACGCGCGCGCGTCTTACCTGCCCACCGATCACCGGCGACAGCCGCCGTGGTGGCCGCGCAGTCGATCAGCTCCTGATCGCCGACGCCCTTCACGCCGATCGGCCCGTCGGGCTCGCGGGTGATCTTGAGCCGCTGAGAGAACACGAGCGTCTGCGCGGTGCAGTGACCATCGGGCCACTCGCTGCGCACCGACGCCACGAGCTCCCTGCCGGCGAGCACGCGCATGCGGCCGTAGATCATCTTCCACTCGCGGCTGGTGACCTTCAGATCGGTCTGCGTGTCCTTCCACGCCTCGCGCTTCGCGTAGGCGCGCGCGATCTCGAGCAGCTGTGCCGCGAGCTGCGCGTCGTCGAGGCCGGTCGCGATCGCATCGAACGTTCGCCCGGTCGCGATGCCTCCATCCTTGTGCAGCACGACCTCGCCGGCCGCGAGCGCGTTACGTGCGACGTACGAGCCATCGCGCGACCACAGCTCGAAGCGCAGGACGTGACGTCCCGGCGCGAGCTTGTTCACGAGCTCGACCCAGCCGCGCGCCGTCGGCTCGTCGGTCGGATGGAGTGGCAGCGAGCGCGTCGTCGTCGCGTGGCTGTCGGGCGGCAGGTTGCCGGTCTCGACGAGGTACGGGACCTCCTTGCCGTCGACCTTCAGCTTGTAGAAGTAGCCGAGGTGGCGATTGCGGAGCGGCTGCGAGTCGCCCTCGACGAACACCGGCTCGTTCTCGACCGAATGAGGGAGGTACGCGCGCGCGTAGAGCGGCTCGTCTGCGAAGAACTCGGCGGCGAAGCGCATTTCATCGGGCGACGTCTTCGAGATCGGTTCGCTCGAGAACACGATCTGACCGACGAACCGTTCGTGCGTCGCGTTCGTCATGCCCTCGTCGGGAAGTGGCGCGAGCGCGGGCGCAGCGCTCTTCGACTTCGGCAGGTGCAAACGCACGCAGCCGCCGAGCAGTGCGAGCACGACCGCGAGCGTGTGGCCTCTTCGCAGGTGGAACATCGCCGCGCGCCGTATCACGATTCGTGCCCTCGCGGCGTCGTCGCTAACTGGGCATTCGTGTGCGTGTGCGTGGCCGCAAGTTCACTGGCCACCCTGAATCCTCGGCGTCACGCAAACGGCGCGGTGAACACGAGCGGTCGCGCCTGTAACGTGCCGGGTTACAGGTCGGACGTGTCACGACACCTGTGCCCGAGGTGTCGTGATCCCAGTCACCCGTTGTTGAATCGCACCAGCTGTGAACGGTTGTTCTCCGGTGGACCGGCCTAAACAGCGAATTTGGCGTGGCTTTGCGCGCTCGCGTGCTGGCCCCGGACTTGCGATGATGTGGCCGCCATGAAGCCTATCAAGTCTCTTCTCGTGCTCGCGATGATGGTCGTGCCGGGTGTCGCGGCTGCGCAGGGGTATTACGGCGGCAGCGGCTACAACCAGCCGTCGACGACGCTGCCAGGTGGCTTCCACAATCGCCAAGGCCGCCTCGCGTGGGGCGGTAACATCGGACTCGGCGCCATGAATGACGACATCGGCGACATCGACTGCTCGAATTGCAGCGACGTGTCGTTCCAGGTCGCCGGTCACATCGGCGGATTCATCGGCCCGCGCCTCGCACTGATGGGTGAGGTGCAGGGCAACGCGCAGACGCTCTCGGTCGGCGCGTTCGGCGACACCGAGACGCTCGTCCAGAGCGCGCTGATGATCGCCGCGCAGTACTGGCTCACGCCGCAGTTCTGGATCAAGGGCGGCATCGGCTTCGCGAACCTTCGCGTCGACTGGTCTGCCTACGGTGACGGCATCGTCGATGAGTCGTCGCGGCCGGAGAACGGCCTCGCGCTCCTGGGCGCCGCCGGCTTCGAGCTGATGTCGGCGCGCGACTTCTCGGTCGACATCCAGGGCCGCATCCTCAACGGCTCGTACGACGCGATCAACAACAACGTCACCGGCCTCTCGATCGGCGTCGGCATCAACTTCTACTGAGTCCTCTGCGCATCGAAGGACGCCTCGGGTTGCCGCCCGGGGCGTTGTTCGTTTTCGGCTAGGCGCGAAGCTGCGCGACGACCTTGCGGAGTGCGCCGGGCGCGTCTTCGGTGATCGGCTGGCCGTGACCGAACAGCAGGCGCCTGAGGCCCGGCGTCTCGGCGAGCTTCTCGAGCTGCGAGGCGAACGCCTTCTTGTCCTTCATCATCGTCCAGCGCATCGCGCGCGGCGCGCTGATCGTGCCGGTCGGGCCGAGGAACACGCCCATCGGAAAGCCGAGCTTCGGCATGTTGAGCACGGCATCGCAGAACACGAGCGTCGTCTCGCCGCCGCTCTTCACCTCGAGCACGCTCTCCGCCGGCATGCCGTCGAGCGGGACGAGCTTCACGCTCGCATCGCTCGGCGCCGTCTCGCTGACCGCGTCGACTGCGACGACCTTCGCGACGCGCTTCTTCGATCCGGCCGGTGCGACGACCTGCGCCTTCGGATAGCGCTGCTTCCAGATCAGCGCGTCCTGCCGGTGAAAGCCGTTGGGCACGAAGATCACCGACGGCGTTCCCCACGCCTCGAGCTCCGCCATTTCTGCCTCACCCATCGCGACCGCGTTGTGAACGATGACGCGTCCATCGCTCAGCTTCGCGAGAGCCATCTGGCGCTGGATCTTGCCCATCGAGCCGCTGACGCGCCACAGATTGTCAGCGAGCTTCTCGATCGGCTTGTGGGGCAGAACAGTCCAGGTCGTGAACGTGGCCATGCGCCGACAGTACGCGAGATTCGCGGACCGATCGGGAGTGCAGGTTCGGATTGCACGTCGCAACTCGCGCGCCAAAGTCACATGGCGGGAGCGCCCATGAAATTCCGAACGCAGCTGATCTCGGGCATCGGAGCACTGATCGTCGTGTCGCTGTTTTGTGGAGTGATGGCCGTCGTCACACTGCACGTGACGACGCGAAGCGCGGAGCGAGTCACGAAGCGCGTCGTCGGCGATCTCCAGGCACTGCACGAGGTCCGTCTCTCCGCCGAACAGCTCGTCGCGACCGCGCGCGGCTACATCCTGACCGGTTCGGCCGAGGACATGACACAGCTCGACCGTCACGATCGCGAGCTCGACAAGGCGCTCGAGGCGCTGCGTGCGCGCAACCGGCCCGAGCTCGCGCCGAAGATCGCGCTCGTCGAGCACACGGCGACCGAGTACGCCGACGTCGTCGCGACCGCGGTCAAGCAGCGCGCACCGGGCCAGCGGATCGCGTCGATCCTCGAGAACGAGGTCGCGCCGAAACGCGCGGAGATGCAGAGCGCCGTCGACGATCTGACCGATATCGAACAGGACGAGCTGCGCGGTGTCTCGGAGCACGCGGGACGAGTCGTCCAGGCGGTCGGCCTGACGACGCTCGTCGGCTGCGTGTTCGGCATCGCGATCGGTGTCGTCCTCGCGGTCGCCGTCGCGCGCAGGCTGGCCGACCAGTACGACCGCGAGCAAGAGGCCGCGCGCGCCGCCAATGCCGCCGCGTGGTCGCGCAAGGAGCTGCTCGACATCGTCTCGCACGACCTGCGCTCGCCGCTGAGCTCGATCGTGCTCGGCCTCGACATGCTGCGCGAGGAGCATCCGAACACGCGCTACGTGTCCGTGATCTCGCACTCGGCCGAGCGCATGCAGCGCCTCGTCAACGACCTGCTCGATGCGTCGCGCGCCGAGGTCGCCAAGCTCGAGCTCGATCGCAAGGCGATCCGGCCGGGCGACCTCATCGCCGACGTGACCGAGCAGTTCGCAGACCTCGCGAAGTCGGCGAAGATCGACCTGCGCGCGGTGTCCGAGGCCGACGGCACGATCTACGTCGATCGCCAGCGCATCCTGCAGGTGTTCGCGAACCTCGTCGGTAATGCACTCAAGTTCACGCTCGCCGGCGGCGCGATCACCGTCGCGACGACGCGCATCGGGGAAACGATCCGGTTCTCGGTCACCGACGGTGGTCCGGGGATTCCCGACGCCGAGCAAGACAAGGTGTTCGACGCCTATACGCAGGGCGAGGCGGCCTCGCGTCGCGGTGGCATCGGTCTGGGCCTGTACATCTGCAAGAAGCTTGTCGATGCTCACGGCGGCCGCATCGGCGTTCGCAGTGCGCGCGGCCAGGGCAGCACGTTCTGGTTCGAGGTCGCCGCCTCCAACGCCGGCTCCAACGCTTGATCCAACGCCGCGTGCTTATCGTGGACTCATGCAGGTTACGAAGAACATCGAGATCGTGCTCGTGCACGGCGGGTTCGTCGACGGTTCCGGGTGGGAGGGCGTCTACAAGCTCCTCCGGGGCGACGGCTTCCGGGTCAGCGTCGTGCAGAATCCGACGACCTCGCTCGCCGACGACGTCGAGGCGACCAAGCTCGTGCTCGCGGATCACTATCGTCCCGTGCTGCTCGTCGGCCACTCGTACGGCGGCGCGGTGATCACCGAGGCGGGTCACGACTCCAAGGTCGTCGGCCTCGTCTACATCGCGGCGTTCGCACCCGACGACGGCGAATCGGTCGATTCGATCCTCAAGGCGGCGCCGGTCGGATCGCCACAGCCGCCGATCTTGCCGCCGCGCGGCGGCTTTCTGTTTCTCGATCGCATCCAGTTCGCGACCGCGTTCGCCGGCGACGTCGATCCGGTGACGGCGGCGTTCATGGCCGACTCGCAGGTGCCGTGGGGCGTCGGCGCGTTGACGGGCACGATCGGTCACGCCGCGTGGAAGACGAGGCCGAGCTGGTACCTCGTGACGACGCAGGACAAGATGATCGCTCCGCCCGAGCAGCGGACGATGGCGAAGCGCATCCGCGCGAGGGTCTTCGAAGAGGACGCGAGCCACGCCGTCTACATCTCGCGCCCCCATGCGGTCGCCGACGTGATCCGCACCGCCGCGCTGAGCCACGAGATCCAGAAGGCGGCTGCCTGAAGCAGTTCGCCGTACGTGATCGCGCGTAATCCGCGAGCCTGCTCTCGTCGCGCTACGGTTCTGCGTGGCCGTCGAGATCCAGCTGTTCGGCGAGCTCTCGGTCGTCCGCGACGGCACGCTCGTCGAGCTTCCAGCGTCGAGGAAGACGCGCGCGTTGCTCGCTTATCTCGCAGCGACGGGCCGACCGGTGCTGCGCGAGAAGCTGTGCGCGCTGCTGTGGGAGAGCCCCGAGGATCCGAGGGCGGCGCTGCGCTGGAGCCTGACGAAGCTCAGGCCCGTGCTCGACGAGCCAACGAGCACGCACCTCGTCGCCGATCGCGATCACGTGCAGCTGATCGATGTCGCCGTCGATCTCGCGAGGCTGCGCGCTGCGATCCCAACGCCAGGCGCCGCGGCGAAGGTGTCGACCGATGTCCTGCGCGCCATCGCGCCGCTCGTCCGCGGCGAGCTTCTCGAAGGCCTCGACCTCCCGGAGTGCTCGCGGTTCGTCGAATGGTGCCGTGCAGAGCGCGATCTCGCGCGCAGGCTCGGCGCGGCGGTGCTCGCGACGCTCGTCGAGCGACTCGCCCAGTCCGACGAGGATGGCCGCTACGAGGCGATCGAGTACGAGCGGGCCTGGCGCGCGCTGACTCAGTGAACCGGCAGGATCGTCGTCATCATCTGCATGAGCTCGTCGAACGTGAACGGCTTCTTGAGGAAGCCCGACGCGTGAGCGAGCACGTCTGGAGGAACTCCGTCGGTCCCGGCGGCGCTCATCATCACGACCGGGATCTCCCGATACTCGTCGTCGTCCCTGAGGATTCGCATGAGCTCGACACCGGACATGATCGGCATCATGACGTCGAGCAGGATCATGTCCGGCCGCATCGTCGCGAGCATGCCGAGGCCGAGCTTGCCGTTGATCGCGGTCGCGACCTGGTAGCCGGCGATCACGAGCAACTCCCCGGCCATCTCGGTGAGGCCGTACTCGTCGTCGATGATGAGCACGAGGGACATGAGCGAGCGCTAGTCCTTCGGCTCCACGCGTTGCGGTTGGCCGATGAGCACCTTGTCGAGGTCCTCGAGCGAATCTCCGATGACGATGCCGCGGTCGGTGATCGTGAATTCACGAATCGCCGGATCGAAGCCGCTGTCGCGGATCTTGACGACCGAGAAGACTCTCCGCATGCGTCCTCGCGCCTCGGTGTAGCGAAGCAGCAGGATGTTCTGGCACATGCGCGATGCGTTCGTGAACGGCGGCTCGATCGCGCGGCCGAGGATGTCGCCGCTCTCGGTGGTGAACGTCACCGTCGTGCCGTGCGACACGAAGTAGTCGCCGAGCGCGGCGAAGAAATCCTGGATGCGCTCGACCGGATCGGAGGTCACCTGGAATCCGTGCATGCCGTCGATGAAGACGCGCACTGGCTTGGCCTCGTGGAACAGGCCAAGGAGGTCGTTGCCGATCTTGTCGAGGTTCGCCTCGACCGACGATTGCCACACGATCTGGATCGTGCCGTTCTTCACGGCCTCGACGAACGTCGTCATGCCGAGGCGCTCGGCTTTTTCGACGAGCTCGTCGACCTGCTCGTAGAACGTGAAGAACATCCCGCGCTCACCGACCGCTGCACCGGCGGCGAGGAAGTGCATGCCGAGGATCGTCTTGCCGGAGCCCGACGGCCCCATGAACATCGTGTTCGTGCAGGAGGGCAGGCCGCCGCCGATGACGGCGTCGAGGCTCGGGATGCCAAATGGCCGCCGTTCGGCTGGCGCTTTGCGCGGCGGCGACGCGGGACGGAGCAGCGCCTCGATGCGCGGTCTCACCTCGATGCCCCTGCTGTTGATCTCGAGCGAGTGCGTGCCGCGGATGTGTCCCGAGCCGCGGAACTTCGGGACCTCGATCGTGCGTTGCGGCTTGAGCCGCGTGACCGTCGCGCGCAGGTCGAGGATGCCGTCGACCATCGTGTGCTCGGCCTGCAGGCGCCGCGCGGCCTCGACATTCGTGAGCAGCAGCACGGTGCAGCGGAACATCACCGACACGGTCTGCAGCTCGTGGAGGAACTTCTTGAAGATGGTGTCGCTCGGCGCGACGTCCTCGGCGCTGACAAGACCGTCGACGACGAGCAGCGAAGGCCGCGCCCGCGCCATCACCTCGCGGATGTTGCGCACGACGCCGAGCAAGCCCTCGGTCTCGAGGACCTTGAAGCCGCTGACGTAGTTGACGTCGCCCGGCACGTGCGAGGCGTCGTAGAAGCTGAGGGTCTGGATGAACCCGAGCATGCGGTCGTGCGCTTCGGTGAGCAGCGTGTAGTAGACCGCTTTGCGCTGCTCGCGCGCCTGGTGAAAACAGATCTGGTTCGCGAGGATCGTCTTACCGGCGCCCGCGATTCCCTGGATGACGTAGAGCCCGGTCTCGAACAGACCTCCGTCGAGGATCGCGTCGAGGCCCGGAACACCGGTTGGAAATCGTTGCAGCGGTTTCGGTGAGGTCACGGCGCGGTCCTTGGCAAAGTGACGGTGAACGTGCTGCCTTGCCCGACCGCACTTTCGAGGTCGATCGTTCCACCGAGCGCCTCGACGATTTGCTTCACGAGCCAGAGCCCGACACCAAATCCGGTGTGCGACGAGGACTTCACGCGTTCGAACTGCTTGAACACGGCCTGGTGCTCGGACGCGGCAATCCCGGGCCCGTGATCGCGGACGACGAGCCAGGCGGACTTGTCGTCGCCGCGCGTCGAGATCTCGACGAGCGCGCCTGCCGCATACTTGCCCGCGTTCGAGACGAGGTTCCAGATCACCTGGCGCAGGCGCATCCGATCCCAGTGTCCCTTCAGCGGCTCTTCGAGCGTCAGACGCAGCTCGCACTCGCTCGCCCGCAGCTGCGGCTCGAGATCGCGGAGCTCCTCGACGACGAGAGCGGACAGGTCGACCTCGGCGAGCTGCAGATCGATCCGCCCGGTGCGCAGGCGTGAGAAGTCGAGCAGCCGATCGAGATCCGTGCGCAGCCGCTCGACGTAGCGCCGGGCCTGCGCGACGCGGCGGAGGATCGCGTCGCGATCGAGCGGCATGTCGCGCACCTCGAGCGCGAGCACGTCGAGGCTCATCATCACCGGGCTGATCGGGTTGCGCAGCTCGTGCGCCACGATCGCGAGCATGCTGTCTCGCTGCTCGATAGCATCGGCGGCCTGCGCTAGCTCCTCGCGGAGCTGATCGATCTCGCTCGACAACGCGAGATCGGTATCACGTTCCCGCGACGGCGGGATCAGCCTTCGGCGGCCTTCGTCTCTTTGGCGTAGGTGATCAGCGGCGAGCCGTGCTTCTCGATCACGTCCTCGTTGATGATCACCTCGTTCACCGACTGGCCGGGCGTGTCGTACATGATGTCGAGCAGGGCGCTCTCGAGGATCGCGCGCAGACCACGCGCACCGCTCTTCTGCGACGCCGCCATGTTGGCGACCTTGCTCAGCGCGCCCTTGCCGAACTTCAGCTTCACGCCGTCCATCTCGAACAGCTTCTGGTACTGCTTCACGAGCGCGTTCTTCGGCTGCGTGAGGATCTGGACCAGCGCCTCCTCGGACAGCTCGTGCAGCGGAGCGATCACCGGCAGACGACCGATGAACTCCGGAATCATGCCGTACTTCAGCAGGTCCTCCGGCTCGATCTCCTGGAGGAGCTCCCACTGATTGTGGACGACCTTCTTGTTCATGCCGGCGCCGAAGCCGATGAGCTTCTGGCCGATGCGGTTCTCGATGATGTCCTCGATCCCCGTGAACGCACCGCCGCAGATGAACAGGATGTTCGTCGTGTCGACCTGGAGGAACTCCTGCTGCGGGTGCTTGCGGCCGCCCTTCGGCGGAACGCTCGCGGTCGTGCCCTCGATGATCTTGAGCAGCGCCTGCTGCACACCTTCACCGGACACGTCGCGCGTGATCGACGGGTTGTCGCTCTTGCGCGCGATCTTGTCGATCTCGTCGATGTAGACGATGCCGCGCTGCGCGCGCTCGATGTCGTGGTCGGCGTTCTGCAGCAGCGAGACGATGATGTTCTCGACGTCTTCGCCGACGTAGCCGGCCTCGGTGAGGTTCGTCGCGTCCGCGATCGCGAACGGCACGTTGAGGATGCGCGCGAGCGTCTGCGCGAGCAGCGTCTTGCCGGAGCCCGTCGGGCCGAGCAGCAGGATGTTCGACTTCTGCAGCTCGACGTCTTCCTCGGCCTGGCCGGTCTGCTTGTGGTCGATGCGCTTGTAGTGATTGTGGACGGCGACCGCGAGGATCTTCTTCGCGCGGTCCTGACCGATCACGTACTCGTCGAGGACCTTCTTGATCTGCGCCGGCTTCGGGATCGTGGAGGTGCCGTAGGAGTTGTCCTCCTTCTCGATCTCCTCCGCGATGATGTCGTTACAGAGGCCGATGCACTCGTCGCAGATGTAGACCGTCGGTCCCGCGATCAACTTCTTCACTTCCTTCTGCGCTTTCCCGCAGAAGGAGCACGTCAACGACGCTCCATCTCGTTTCTCGATCGGCATCTCTAGGAGACGAGCCTAGCACCGTCAGCACCACACAACCATGGTCCCCTGCTCGACGGCGGCACGGAAGATTGCGTCGAGCTTTCCTCGTGGTCGGCCGCGGTCTCGACGTGGCTCAAGACCTCGTAGGAAGTTTCCGCCTGGTGTGGCCAGGCACACTTCGGGGTCGCCGTCCCGTCGAGGTCGCGCCGCGCGCGGCCGTCCTTGCTTGGAATGGCAATCACCCGGCGCGCCCGAAACCGGACGGCGGCGCAGTCGTGCGCCAGGCAACGAACGCGTCGTCCGTGGAGGTCAGCAGCCCGTCCTCGTCGAGGACGAGCGCGACCGGTGATGGCTTTGCGAGCCCACGCGCCAGGCAGTTGCACGGCACGTAGGCGTCGAGGCTCGTGCGTTACTTCTTCTCGGCCTTCTCGTCCGGCTTCTTCTTCGCGGTGACGAGCACCTCGTCGATGATGCCGTACTCCTTGGCCTGCGGCGCCGACATGAAGTTATCGCGGTCGGTGTCGGTCTTGATCTTCTCGACGGGCTGACCGGTGTGCTTCGAGTACAGCTCGTTGAGCGTGTCGCGCGTCTTCAAGATCTCCTTGGTGTGGATCTCGATGTCGGTCGCCTGACCCTGGAAGCCCGCGAGCGGCTGGTGGATCATGACGCGCGAGTGGGGCAGGGCGTAGCGCTTGCCCTTGGTGCCGGCGGCGAGCAGGAAGCTGCCCATCGACGCCGCCTGACCCATGCAGATCGTCGCGACGTCGCAGTGCAGGTACTGCATCGTGTCGTAGATCGCGAGACCCGCCGAGACGTGACCGCCGGGCGAGTTGATGTACAGCATGATGTCCTTCTCGGGCTCTTCCGAGTCGAGGAACAACAGCTGCGCGATCACGACGTTCGCGACCTGATCATCGATCGCGGTGCCGAGGAACACGATGCGGTCCTTCAGCAGGCGCGAGAAAATGTCCCAGCCACGCTCGCCGCGGTGGGTCTGCTCGATCACGGTCGGGATCAGGTAGTTCATCACCGGCTTCATCTAGGACGACTCTACGAGCCCCCAGAGGCTGGTGCAATCGACCGTGGCGATAGCTGCCCCATCGGGGAGGTCGAGCCACACAGATGGCGTCGACTACGTAGTAGGGTCCGCTGCCATGACGAAAGCCGCGGTACTGGGCGCCGTCACGTTGCTCGCATGCTCGGGGCCAGGTGCGCCCGTCGCGTCGCCACCGACGGTCGCGGCCGCCGCTGAACCTGCGTACGCCCCGCCACCCCCGACGCTGCGGCTACCGCGACACTTCACGCCGACGCGCTATAGCGCACAGCTCGCGGTCGATCCCGGCAAGCCGACGTTCGATGGCCACGTGACGATCGAGGGCACGCTCGATCGGCGCAGCGCGGTGATCTGGCTGCATGGCAAACACCTCACGGTCTCGCGCGCGACGGCAAGCGATGGCAAGCGCGAGGTCGCGCTGACCGTGACGTCGCGCGATGACCTGCTCGAGCTGCGCCCGGCCGAGCCGCTCGCCGCCGGGAGCTGGACGCTGGCGTTCACGTATCGTGGCGAGATCGGGCAGGGGTTCGAGGGTGCGTTCCGCTCGATGCGCGGGGACGAGCCGTACGTCGTGACCCAGTTCGAGTCGACCGCCGCGCGGCTCGTGTTCCCGTGCCTCGACGAGCCGGATCGCAAGACCCCGTGGCAGCTGACGCTCGATGTCCCGAAAGGCCTCGTCGCGGTATCGAACACGCCGGGCACGACGACATCCCTCGACGCGGCGCACGACCGCGTGACGTTCGCGCCGACGCGGCCGCTCCCGAGCTATCTCGTCGCGTTCACGGTCGGGCCGTACGAGCTGATCGACGCCGGCCGCGGGCGGAGCGCCCCGCTGCGCGTGCTCGCGCCGCGAGGGACGGCGACGCAGGCCGCGTTCGCCGCGAAGGCGCTGCCGCGGATCGTCGAGTCGCTCGAGCGGTGGTTCGACATGGCGCTGCCGTACGAGAAGCTCGACGTCGTGCTCGTGCCGACGATGCAAGGCGGTGCGATGGAGAACGCCGGCATGGTGACGGCGGATTCGCGCGCGTACCTGTTCGATCGCCCGTCGCAGCAGGCGCAGTACGCGATGGTCGCCGAGCTCGGCCACGAGGTGGCGCACCACTGGTTCGGCAACTACGTCACCGCGGCCTGGTGGGAGGACATCTGGCTCAACGAAGCGTTCGCGACGTGGGCCGAGAACAAGGTGATCGCGAGCTTCGACGCGAGCTGGCCGCTCGAGACGATGCGGCACCGCGCGAGCGCGTTCTTCGCCGACGAGGTCGTGTCGGCGCGCAAGATCCGCCAGCGGATCGAGACCGCCGCCGACATCCACAACATCTTCGACGACATCACGTATCCCAAGGGCGCGACCGTGCTGCGCATGATCGAGGCCCAGCTCGGAGCCGAGCCGTTTCGCGCGGCGATCCGGCGCTTCGTCACGGCGCACGCCGATGGCACCGCGACCGCGGCCGACCTGTTCGCCGCGCTCGACGAGGCCGCCGGCCGGCCGCTCGGAGCGCTCGTCACGAGCTACTTCGATCAGGCCGGGCTGCCGCAGGTCGAGATGACGCTCGCCTGCAGCGGAGGTGCCGCGACGATCGAGCTCGCGCAGACGCGCTACCTCGCGACCCACGATGCGCCACCGTCGGACCAGACGTGGACGGTGCCGATCTGCATCGCGTACGAAGGCGCGAAGCACGAGCGCGTCGAGACGTGTACGACGCTCGCGACGAGGACCGCGAAGCTCGCGCTCGATCGGTGTCCCGCGTGGTTCGCACCGGCGAGCGACGTCGGCTACTACCGCGCGAAGCTCGACGGCGCCGCACTCGCAGCGATCCGCGACAAGGCGTGGCGGCTGCTGACGCCGGCGGAGCGCGTATCGATCTACAACGACGTCGGCGCGCGGGCGCGCACCGGCGATGCACCGCTCGCGCTGCTCGACAGCCTCGGGGCGAAGCTGCGCGCCGACGGAGACTGGGCGGAGCTCGTCGTCTCGCTCGGTGACGTCGGCGTGTCGGGCAAGGGCCAGAACGTCGGCCTCTGGCCGGGGATCGCCGACGTGTTGCCGGCGAAGCTCGTGCCGGCCGCGCGAGCCAAGGTGCATGCGATCGTCGAGCCGCTCGCGAAGAAGGTGCGGTTCTTGGCAAAGCAGGGCGAGACGCTGCAGGACGAGCTCGTTCGCACCGCCGTCCTGAGCGCGGCGCAGTGGTCGCGCGTGCGCGCGCTCGATACCGAGGCGAAGCGGCTCGCCTCCGAGCAGCGCGACCTCGGCGCAGCGCGGCGCTACGTGCTGCAGATCGCCGCGAATGCCGATCCGAAGCTCGCGTCCTCGCTGCGCACGCAGCTCGCGACGGAGCGCGACACCGAGCTGCACGTGCTGTTGCTCTACGTCCTCGCGACGCTCGAGGAGCCAAAGCGACACACGCAGATGATGGAGTCACTGCTAACCGAGCCGGCGCTATCGCGCGACGAGCGCGGACGGATCTGGACGTACGGCGGAGAGGACCTTCGCGCGCAGAACGAGGCGTATCTGCGCGAGCACCTCGACGCCGTGCTCGCGCGGATGCCTGCGTCCGAGAGCGAGGACTATCCCGACGCGCTACGGCTCGTGAACGTGTTCACGCGCGCGTGCGATCCGGCGAGGCGCGACGAGATCGCCGACTACGTCACCGCGCACTTCGCGTCGATCCCGAGCGGCAAGCGTCCGGTCGCGCAGGCGATCGAGCGCATGGATCAGTGCATCTCGCAGAAGAAGCTGATCGAGCCGGCGGCGCGCGCCTGGCTCGGTAACTAGCGGCGACCCTTCTCGTACGACTTCAGCTTCGCGTCGACCTCGTTGGTCGTCCCGTGATGCGCGTAGTGGAACCGCGACACACCGGTGCCGGGTTCGAGCTCGAACGTCTGCTCGTCGGGGCCGGTGTAGAACGACAGCGCGTAGCCGGTCTCGACGGCGGCGACCTGCCAGCAGTAGACCATCTCGGCCCTCGGGCAGATCTTCTGGCCATCGATCACGGGCCACGAGAACCAGCCCTCGGCGCCGTCGAGCGTCGGCTCGGTAGACGCGCCGAACAGGAAGTTGTTGCCGGAGCGGAGCAGCGTGCGCTCGGTCGGCGTCGGCGCATCATCGAACGATGCGAGATCTGCGGGCCAACCCTTCACGCGATACGCGGTGACACCGTTCTGCTCCTTCGCGTCGACGACCTCGGTGGTCCAGTCGAGCGTCTTCGTGGATTCCTTGTTGGTGTCCGGGTCGAACTTCTTGACCGTCACCTGGTACGTCCACTTCGCGCCCTTCGCGAGCGGGAGAGGATCGGCTGCGATCATCTCCTGGAGCGTCATCTTTTTCTTGGGGCCGCTGCTGCAGGCGCCGAGCACGAAAAGCACGCAGGCGAGCCTGGTGGTCGAGGTCACGTGGACATCCTACCCCCGACGCCACGCAGCACAAATACTCAGCAGATCCGGATCACATTCCGGTATGGTCCCGGCCCGATGGTGTTAGCCGACCTGAAACGTCTCCTGCCGGTCCCCAAGCTCGACGGGAGTCGCAACCTGATCAAGCAGGCCTGGAACGTCCTGTCGGGCGTGCCCGGCGGCAAGGTCGTGTTCTCCCGGCTGGTCGGCCGGATGGCCCCCTACACCGGGACGATCAACGCGCAGGTCACGGTCCTCCGGGCGGGGTATGCCGAGGTCCAGATGGCCGACCGCAAGTCCGTACGCAACCACCTCGATTGCGTCCACGCGGTCGCGCTCGCCAACCTGGCAGAGCTGGCCGGCAACGTCGCCCTCGCGTACTCGCTCCCCGACGACGCCCGGTTCATCGTGTCCGGCATGGAGATCGAGTACGTGAAGAAGGCCCGCGGCACGATTACCGCGACCGGCGAGCCGCCGGTCCCGCGGACGAGCAGCCGGGCCGCCTACGATGTCCCCGTCACGCTGCGCGACGGCAGCGGCGAGGAAGTCGCCCGTGCAGTCCTGCACAGCCTCGTCGGTCCCAAGCCGGGCTCGGCCGGCGACCGCGCGAATGTGAATTAGCCGAGAAATAGCAACGTCGATCCGATCGTCGTATGGATAAACCACGCCTCATGTTCGTCCCGGTCGCCCTGGCCTTCGCGCTGACCGCCGCTGCCTCGAGCACGGCGAGCGCCGAGGAGGCCAAGGACTTCATCTCGGACGCCAAGCTGTTCTATCGGGTGGTCGCGTGCGGCGGCACCGAGCCACCTCCCGCGAACCTCGACGCCAAGGTGATCGAGAAGCACTGCGCCGAGATGGCGAAGCGCTACGAGTACATCCGGGGGCACTACTTCGAGCCGGCGGCGAAGTTCTTTGCCGACAAGCGGCCCGCGGATCTCCCGACAACCGTCGTCTACCCGTTCGGCGGCGGCGACCTGATGTCGGCGCTCGTCACGTATCCCGACGCGCGCGACATCACGACGATCTCGCTCGAGCACGCCGGCGATCCGACGCGGCTCGCGACGATGACGAAGAAGACCCAGCTCGCGACCGCGCTGCAGAACTACCGCGCGGCCGTCGCGGGCCTGCTGTCGCTGCACGACTCGACGAGCGAGAACATGCGTAAGCTCGAGGTCGGCGGCATCCCGGGCCAGCTGTCGTTCCACATCACGGGTATGACGGCGCACGGCTACGAGCCGGTCTCGCTCAAGTTCTTCACGTTCAACGAGGACGGCACGATCCATTACCTGACGGCGTCGGAGATCGACGCGCTCCAGCACAAGAAGGCGAAGAAGATCCGCAACAGCTGGGTCGATACCGACTTCTCCGAGGCCTACAACAACATGGAGCTGACGTTCCGCAAGGCGGGCGATCCGAAGGCTCCATTGATCGTCCATCGCCACGTCGCGTGGAACCTCGGCGACAACGGCTTCAAGGGCTCGCCGCTCGAGAAGTACCTGCAGAGCAAGGGCAAGATCGCGGCGATGACGAAGGCCGCGAGCTACCTGATCTGGAGCAGCGCGTTCTCGGGCATCCGCGACTACCTCCTGAACAACATGGTGTGGATGGTGTCGGACGCGACCGGCATCGCGCCGAAGGCCGCGAAGAAGGCGGGCTTCACGCAGACGACGTACGGCACGTTCAGCGGCGCGTTCCTCGAGGAGGCCATCCCCGAGGTCAATCAGCAGATGATCGAGCTCTGGGCTTCGCAGCCCAAGCGTAAGCTGCCCTTCCGCTATGGGTATCCTGATAGCGAGAAGCACGTGCACCTGATGATCACCGCCCCCAAGCCGGCGAAGGCTCCCGCCCCGCCGAAGCCGGCTCCCACGCCAAAGGCTCCCGCCAAATGAAGTCGCTGTTCGTCGTCGCCGCGCTGCTTGCCTCTGCCACCGCATTTGCCGACGACGAACCAGCGAACACATCGGAGATCGTGATCCCGGGCGTCGACGACGTTCCGGATCAGAGCGAGCCGGCGCCGGCCGAGCCCGCGCCCGTCGAGCCGGGAGAGATGCCGACGCCGGTCAAGGCGCGCCTGATGAACCCGCAGCCGGCGCGCTCGGTGCCGCGGCCGCGCCCCGTCGTCGATGACGGCGATGGCCGGCTCGAGAAGAAGGAAGACACGGTCGCCGGCGGCACGCACTGGCGGATCAAGACCGGCGCGGGCGCCGTCCACGTCTGGGTGCCGCCCGGCTACGACCGCGCGACCGCAGGCACGGTGATCTACGTCCACGGCTACTGGACCGATGCCGACGGCGCGTGGCGCGAGCACAACCTCGCGCGCCAGTTCCGCGCGAGCCATCAGAACGCGCTGTTCATCGTTCCCGACGCGCCGTCGTCGAACGAGGACTCGGTGAAGTGGCCCGCGCTGAAGGATCTACGCCGTGCAATCGCGCGCGCGAACATCAAGATGCCCGATGGGCCGACGATCGTGATGGGCCACTCCGGCGCGTTCCGCACCGTCATGCAGTGGGTCGATCACAAGCTCGTCCAGCAGATCATCCTGCTCGATGCGATGTACGCGGGCGAGCGCGCGTTCGACAACTTCATCGACAGCGGAAAGCGTGCGGACCAACACAAGCTCGTCGTCGTCGCCGCCGGTACGGCGCAGAGCTCGGAGAGCTTCGCGAAGAAGTACAAGTTCGCCGTCGCGCGCGAGAAGATGCCGGGCGACTACGCCGGATTCACCAAGCGTCAACGCGGCGCGAAGCTTCTGTACATCCGCTCGCAGTACGAACACATGCAGATCGTGACGAGCGGCAAGGTGATCCCGGTGCTGCTCCGCCTGACTCCGCTCAAGGCGCTCTGATCGTCGGCCTCGACGAGGGACCGCTCCCGTCGTCGTTTGCTACATTCGGCCGCAATGACAGCGGTCATCGCGGTTCCTGGTTCCGAGACGCAGGCAGCGCAGCTCGCGCAGCGACTCGGCACCGAGGTGATCGCGACCAAGGTCCGCCAGTTCCCCGACGGCGAGGTCTACGTGCGCATCGACGGCCCCGTCGCCGGCGATGACGTGATCCTCGTCGGCAGCCTGTATCCGTCGCCGGCCGAGCGCTTCCTGATCGTCGCGTTCCTCGCGTCGACCGCGCGCGACCTCGGTGCGCGCAAGGTCGGCCTCGTCGCGCCGTACCTCGCGTTCATGCGCCAGGACGTGCAGTTCCGAAGCGGCGAGGGCGTGACCTCGAACTACTTCGCCAAGCTCGTGTCGGGCGTCGTCGACTGGCTGGTGACCGTCGATCCGCATCTGCACCGTCACTCGTCGCTCGACGGGCTCTATGCGATCCCGACGACGATCGCGCGCTCGGCGTCGGCGATCGCGGCGTGGATCGCGAGCGAGGTGAAGCATCCGTTCCTGATCGGTCCCGATGCCGAGAGCGTGCAGTGGGTGTCGGCGATCGCGCAGGATTGCAACGCGCCGTTCGTGATTCTCGAGAAGACGCGCCGCGGTGATCGCGATGTCGAAATCTCGAAGCCGCCGTCCGAATGGAACGGCCACACGCCGGTGCTCATCGATGACATCGTGTCGACCGGCAAGACGCTCATCGAGGCGACGCGGCAGCTTCGCGCGGCCGGTGCATCGCCGCCGATGTGCGTCGCAATTCACGCGGTGTTCGCGGATGCCGTGCTCGACGAGCTGCGTGATGCCGGAGCCGCGGGCATCGTCACGTGCGACACGATCTCGCACGCGTCGAATCGGATCAGCGTCTGCGACTCGATCGCGGAAGCGGCGAAGCGCTACCTCGATCGGTGAGCCGCCTACTAGCGCATCCGGCGCATGCGCTGCGTCGGAGCGTTCTCGTTCGCAGCACGCGACGCGTTGTCGTGCATGACCTCCTCGAGCGTCACGCTTGCAGCCACAGTGGCCAACTCGTGGTCATGGTAGATGCGTTCGTAGGCGTCGACGAGCTCGCTGACGAGTTGGCCAAGAGTGGTTCGCATGGATAGAGCCGTAGTGCACGCTGTGTTCCAGCGCGCAGGCTGGGGGATAAGGTTTGGAAATCGCGTTGCCTACATCGGCTTCGCCGTGCGCAGAGCGTGCACGGCTGCCTCAGTCACGCCGTGCGCGTGAAACTTGCGCACGGAGAATCTCTCGTGGCGCGCCACGCCGTGCCCGGGCGGCGTGACTCCCGCGCTCAACCAGCCTTGCGAATCCGCTGGTGAATCTTCGCTTCGATCTCGACCGGCGCGTTGAGCGCGTTCGAGACGAGACAGTGCGCCTTGGTCTCTTCGAGCACCTTGCGCGCGAGCTCGCAGTCGCTGACGTCCATGTCGATCTCGACGTTGAACTTCGTGAACCTGAGGCCAGCGTCGGTCCTGTCGACCATGCCGCCGACGCGCGCTTCCCAGCCCAGCAGGTCCACCCGCGCACGGGCGGCGAGAGCCTCGAACGTGGTCAGCACGCACATGCCGATCGATGACAACAGCAAGTGCTCGGCTGACCACGCGGTCGCGTCACCGTCGAATTCCGGTGGAGGTCCGCCGGAGATGAGCGGCCTCGGCGGTGCCTCGAGTCGTGCGCGCGAGCTGAGCGTGCGCACGAGCCAGGTCTGGTAGTGGTGCGGAAACGGGACGGGCATGTGGCAGCGATGAGCAGATTCCGTTCCACGAGCTTCGTCGAAAACGCACGCAGAACCGCCACGTGCGGGCGCGCCCGATCGGGCTCATGGGGCGCGCCTACAGCCTCGAAAACAGGCCCGTGGCACGGACGTTGAAGTCTCCCTGGTC
Organism: Kofleriaceae bacterium; assembly: GCA_013368795.1. Taxonomy (GTDB): domain Bacteria; phylum Myxococcota_A; class Polyangia; order Haliangiales; family Haliangiaceae; genus JABFXX01. The sequence continues at coordinate 3,577 of JABFXX010000394.1, read as the reverse complement.
ATGGCTTCCCCTCACGCGATCGAGAACCCAGCGCCGCGTCGGCCGCGCTCGCGGTGGACCTGGAATCTGGGCAGGATCGCGGGAATCCCGATTCGCATGCACCTGACTTTGCTGGTGCTGCTCGCCTGGATCGCCGGCACCTACGCACTCCGCGGAGCTGGCTTTGGAGCCACCGCGATCGGAGTAGCTCTGGTCGCGTCGATCTTCGTCATCATCGTCGTGCACGAGCTCGGTCACGCGCTCGTCGCGCGACGCTACGGCATCAAGACGCGAGACATCATGCTCCTGCCGATCGGCGGCATCGCGAGCCTCGAGCGGATGCCCGAGAATCCGAAGCAGGAGCTCGCCGTCGCGCTCGTCGGTCCTGCGATCAACCTCGTGATCGCCGCGCTGATCTACGGCGGCATCGTGGTCGCCGGCGGCACGACGCACCTGGCGGAGACGACCTCGCTTGGCAACGCGCTCGCGACGCAGCTCGTGTGGATCAACGTCGGCCTCGCGGTCTTCAACCTGCTTCCTGCATTCCCGATGGACGGCGGTCGCGCGTTGCGTGCGCTGCTCGCCCTTCGTATGGGACCGCAGCGTGCGACCGATATCGCGGCGCGACTCGGCAAGTTCTTTGCCCTCGCGCTCGGCGTGCTCGGTTTGTTCTACAACCCACTACTCATCATCATCGCGTTCGTCGTCTGGTCGGGCGCGAATCAGGAGCGTCAAATGTCAGAGCTAAAGCACGCGATCCATGGCGTGCCGGTAAGCGCGGCGATGCTTCGCCGTGTGGAGGCGGTGACGCCTGAACAGCCCCTCGAAGATGCCGCGGCGCTACTGCTGCGCGGCGGTCTGCAGCAGCTGCCGGTGATCGACCACGGCAAACCCGTCGGCGTGATCACCCGCGGCGACGTCGCCACCGCGCTCGCGCACGCCGGTCCCGACGCGACCGTCGCAACGGCCCCGCAGCATGCGGTCGTCGAGGTCGAACCCGGCGAGCCACTCGACTCGGTCCTGCAGCGCCTCGAGGAAGTGCCCGATTCGGTCGCGCTCGTCGTCGACCACGGTCTGCCCGTCGGCGTGCTGACGCCCGAGCATCTCGCCGCGTACGTCGCGCTGCACGCGCAGCGCAGAGCTGCTTAATCCTTCGGAGCCGGGCCCCAGTCGACGCCGGTCGTCGAGCCGCTGTAGACCTTGACCGGCGTGCCGGTGCCGTCGGCGTTGGCGATGAAGATGCCCTGGCCCGCGCGCGAGAACGCGATCGCGCGGCCGTTCGGCGAGAACGCGGGCTCCTCGTTCGAGCCCTGGCCCTGGGTGATGCGGGTCATCGCCTTGCTGTCGAGGTCGAGCGTGACGATGTCGTAGTTGCCGCCGTCGCGCGTCGTGTACGCGAGGATCTTCTTGCCGGCCTTCGGCGACCACGTCGGCGTCGTGTTGTAGTTGCCGTTGAACGAGACCTGCTTCGCCGCGCCACCACTCGCGGGCATCACGAAGATCTGCGGGCCGCCGTTGCGATCGCTGACGAACGCGATCTGGCTGCCATCGGGCGACCACGCGGGCGACGTGTCGATCGCGCGGTCCTTGGTCAGGCGCGAGATGACCGAGCCGTCGCTCGCGCTGATGACGTAGATCTCGGGGTTGCCGTCCTTGCTGAGCGTGACGGCGATCTTGCTGCCATCCGGCGAGAACGACGCGCCGGTGTTCATGCCCTTCTGCTTGCTGAGCTGCTTCGGCCGACCGCCACCGGCGGGCGCGATGTAGAGGTCGGGGTTCGACCTCATGAAGCTCGTGTAGGCGATCTGGCCGCCCGACGGCGAGAACGTCGGCAGGATGTTCGTCGAGCTGTTGTTCGACACCGAGTAGGCGTTATGGCCGTCGAAGTCCATCGCCATGATCGCGCTCTTGCCTTTGCCCTTGGCCGTGAACGTGATCTTCGAGCCGAAGAAGCCGGGCTCGCCCGTGTAGTACTTCACGACCTCGTTCGCCCACTTGTGGACGATCGTTCGCGTGTCGGTGCCGGCGCGCTTGTAGCTCTTCTCGAGCGTCGCCTTCGTGCCCTTGCTGACCTCGAAGAGCTTGAAGTCGATCGAGTCGCCGCTGACCTTGTACTTGATCACGCCGTACGCGCCGACGTCCTTCCACTTCTGCGGCTCGATGCCGAGACCCTCGCTCCTGAGATCGGCGAGGAAGCTCTTCGGGTCGAGGACCTTGAACGGACCGGCGACCGTCAGATCGAATGCCTCGACCTGTGCGACTTCCTGCGCGACGGCATCGTTCTCCGGCGCGGTGGGAAGCGCGATCGGATACTTGCCGCCCTTCTGGCCGCTGACGTCGATGACGACACCGCTGCCTTTGTCGCCGGCAGGCTGAGCCTGGACGGCAGACGCGAAGACCGCGAGGACGACTACTCCGACTGCACGCTGAACTTGAAACATAGCCATTGGGTCGTGATGCCGAGCAGGTGCGACGGAACGGGTTCGGGGTTCGCGCGGCGAACCTTCACCAGCTCCTTGAGCGCGGCCTCGGCGGCCGTTTGAAGATCGTCATCACCCTTCATCCCGATCGGCGGGTTGAACGTCGTATCGACGATCTTGCCATCGGGTTGGATGTGAATGCAGCCCACGGGGATGCTCGTTGCTTTGGCGATCTCGGGGAACTGAAAATTCATGTCGGCGCGTAACCGCCCGAGAAAAGGGTCACCTTTGCTGGTCGGCGCGAAGCCCTTCTCGCTGCCGTTAAAGTCGCCTTCCGGCTTGGTGGTCGGCGCCCCCGTGTCCTCACCGTTGCGCGCGAACTTGCCGAACGGGTTCTTGTCGTCCGGCTTGGGCTCGGGCTTCTTGTCGTCCTTCTTCTTCTCCTCGACCTTCTTGTTCTCGTCGCGGGAGACGCCCTCTGGCTTCACTTCCTCGACCTGCTTGACCTGCTTCTGCGGCTGTTTCTGAGGCGTCTTGCGATACGCGATCGTCGCCTCGATGACCTGCATGTCCTTGAGCTGCGGTCCCCCATCCCCCGGCGCCTTCGACAGCACCATCGCAGGCACGAACAACGCAGCCGCGATCACGCTCGCTCCGAGGAACGACACGACGTGCATCTCTGAATCGCGGAGGGCCATATCTAGTTAGACGCTCGATCCAGGTCTTCGACTTTGAGATTGTCGCTCGGGTTCGTGAGCATCATCACGTGCGCGACCCCCGAGTTTTTCGCGATCGCCATCGCGGTCACGACGACGCCGTAGTCGAGGTGCATGTCCGCCTCGATGTAGAGCGCGCTCTCCTTCTGCACCCGCTCGTTCGCCTTGAGCTTGGCTTCCAGATCCTTCCACGTCACCTGCGAGCCGCCGAGGAAGATCTTGTTGTCCTTGGCGATCGAGAGGACGAGCTTGCCCTCGGGATCTTCCATGTTCTGTGCAGTGACCTGAGGGAGCTCGAGCGAGACGCCGGTATTCATCATCGGCGCGGTGATCATGAAGATGATCAGCAGCACCAGCATGACGTCGACGAGCGGCGTCACGTTGATCTCGGAATTGAGCTCCCCGTCCCCTCCGCCAGATGACATTGCCATCGCGCGCTACCTCAGGAAGTGCCGCTTGATG
>JABFXX010000562.1 GCA_013368795.1 Kofleriaceae bacterium | reverse complement strand
TTCGGCGGCGGTTGCGTCGTCGAGCCAGCCGAACCGGCGTCCACGGTCGACGAAGCCGCGTACGATGCGCCGCTCGACTTCTACGCGGCCTACCACGTGCCGTTCTTCCAGACCTGGGCGACGTGCGAGCACGCGGCGCTCCTCGCATCGCGAGGCGATCAGGAGGCAGCGATGAAGCTGCTCGAGCCGGTCGCGACGCGGTCGCCAGGGAGGGCGTGGCTGCTCGATGATCTCCCGCGACATCCCTGACACCGCTTGTGTCTGTCGAGGTCGCGCGCAATAGTTGCACCGTCGATGAGCGACGAGCGAACGTGTCCGAGCTGTGCGTCAGGTGGGACTGCTGTCGGCGCTCACGAGAGCGGCAGCTCGAGGTGGACATGTTTCGCGTGTGGGACCTGTGAGCTGCAGTACTGGTCGCCCCGCGAGATCATCCCCGAGTTCTACGCCGACCCGGCGCAGGTCAACTATGCCAGGCGACGGCAGGGCGAGATCTTTCTCCGCGAGCGACACAAGATGTTCCTGCGTCGGGCATCGCCAGGGCGCCTGTTCGACGTCGGCTGCGGCGAGGGAGGCTTTCTCGCGGCTGCGCGCGACCAAGGATTCGAGGTCGCCGGTATCGATCTAGATCCGGGCAGTGCCGAGATCGCGCGCGGGCGGGGCCTCGAGGTCAACGTGGGATTCCTGTTCGACGACGCGGGTGCACTCCATGACGGGATCGACGCCGCGCGTCCGTATGACTGGGTGACCGCCTTCGAGGTCCTCGAACATCAGGCCGATCCGTTGCACTTCCTCCGGCTCGTGAAGGGACTCCTCGCCGAGGGCGGCACGCTGTGTGGTTCCGTCCCGAACCGCGACCGGTTCCTCGTCGCTGCAGATCGCGCTCGCAATTCGGGAGATCGGCCGCCACATCACTTCTTGTACTTCTCGGCAACGAGTCTCGAGACCCTGTTGCGAGCTGCCGGCTTCAAGCACGTCGAGGTGCTGCCACTGCCAGAAACGGATCTCACCGATTTCGCGACCTACATCGAAGTGGCGACCACGGGTGGTTTGTCGCGACGAATGCGCGAGAGTGCGGCGAACGCCGCACACGGAGGCGCACGGCAGAACCACGGCGCATCGCGTTCCTGGCGGCGCCACCTGAAGCAGGCCGCACGTGTCGTCAAGAACCTGCCGTTCTATCCTGCCGCTCTCGCGGTCCGGACGTTGGCGCCGCGAAAGGCGCGAGGCCTCTATTTCGAGGCGTCGTTTCGCTGATCTACTGGGGGCCGGCGACGAAGTTCTGGTGCACTTCGGGCGCCGTCAGCGCACGCGAATAGAGCGCGACGAGCGCGATCGATCCGGTCCACTGGCGCGCGTGTTGATATTCGTCGATCGCGACCATCGGATACGTCAGATCCCATCCCATCGGGGCGCCGGGTGCCCCGACCGCCTCGGCGACGTCGTTGACGTACATCACGCGCGTCGTCGCGTCTGCCGCGATCACCACGTGGGTCATCCCCGTCGTCGATGCCATGCTCGTCGATTCCAGGCTCGGCGTACCGTCCGCTGCTGGGGTCGTGCGCACGCGACCTACCCAGGTTCCTCCGGCCTGCAGGATTGCGACGTTTCGAGACGTGATGTTCGCCGCGAGCCCGACCACGAACTTTTGCTGCGATGCCGTGCCCTGGATCGGCGCCGAGGGCCGAATCCATGCTTCGAGCGTCACGCCGCCGGCAATCTGACAATCCGCTGAGAGGTGCGTGCTCGGCTTCGACGCGACGCGCCCGGGTATTTCGGCGGTCAGCATGCCGTCTGCGACGACCGGTGCTGCGATCGTCGAGCTGGTGATGATCTCGAGCGGGACCGGCGCCGTGGTGCCGGACGTATCCGCGAGCATCCTGCTTCCCGGCGGATCGTCAAACGTCCAGAAGCCGATCAGGCCAGAGGTGACGCGAGGCGAGCCCGCATCGATCTCGAGCGTATCGGGCAGGGCATCGCGGACATCCGGCGCATCCTGGCTAGCGGGATTGCCGTGCTGGAACTGGCAACCCGTCGACAACGCGACGACCAGGCAAGCTCTGCTCCGCACGGATCGAGCTTAACGCGATCACTCCGGCGTGCGCGGTGAATCAGACGAAAAGCCGCGCGAGCAGGACGAGCGTCACATGCTGGGAGTTGTCGCCGACACGGACGTCGAGAACGGCCCCTTTGTTTGCGACGCGTCTTCGGTCTGAACCTGGAACGAGTACATCGTGTTCGGGGTCAGGTTGACGATGATGCGGTCGGTCGCCGGCGCGACGACGCTGGCGGCAAGGACGAACGGCCCGTTCGAGGTCGACATGTACACGTAGTACTTCGTCGCAGTCGGCACGCTGGACCACGCGACCTGGATGCGGCTCGACGTCAATGCCGTCGCCGTCAACCCGGTCGGAGCCGGCGGCGCCGGGTTGGTGGAGTCGACCACCTCGTTCGATGCATCGCTGTAAAGCCCGTCGACCACCGCGCGCACCGTGAACGAGTACTGCGTCCCGATCTCGAGGTGGTCAGCGCGGAACGTCGGCGACTGCGCCGGCGAGTGGGTGAGGAACGTCTCGTTGCCCGGGCCCGTTCCCTTCGAGATGATGTAGGCCGTCGCGCCCGGCACCGGATCCCAGGCGAGATCGATCGAACGAGCAGTCTTGCTCGTGACCACGAGGTTCGTCGGCGCGGCCGGCGTGGTGCCGAGGGTGGCAATCTCGGCTGCGGACAGCGCGCGTCCGTAGACCGCGAGCTGGTCCATGAGGAACGCGCCGCCGGCGCAGCCGGCGACATGACCCACCTGCATCTGGGTCTGAACGTTGTTGGTCGCGACGTACGGCGCCGACGCGACCTGCACACCGTCGAGGTAGAGCCGCATCACTCCACCGCCGTTCGTCACCGAGACGTGCGTCCATTCGCCGACCGGAAGCGACGAGCCGAACGAGACAATCTGGTTGTTCTCGCCGAGGAAGTGCAGGCCGTTTGTCGAATCCTGCGCGATCTCGTAGGCCGCTGCGCCACAGCCGGCCTGGCGCATACCCAGGAACCGAACATCGCCCGCAGTGGGAACCCTCGCCCAGAACGCGACGGTGAAGCTGCCAACGAGATCGAGGCTCGACGTCAGCGGGAAGGTCACGACAGCGCTGGCCGTTGCGGGAACCGAGAGAGCCGACCGGTTGTCGTCGATCTGGGGCTTGTCGGTGGTCGAGAACGTCGCGCCGCCGGCGAGCGTGCCGTGGCGTTCGAGGCCGGTCGCGTCGCGTGCGATCGTTCCCGTGCCCTCGTCGAACTTCCAGAACCCTCGGTAGCCTCCACCTCCGGTCGCAAAGGTCGTCGCACAGACGGCACCAGACTGCGCGGACTCGACGTTCGTCGACGAGACCGACGAGGCGCGGAAGCAGTACTTCGTGTTCGGCATCAGGTTGACGGACACGAACTGCGTGGCCGGTGCGACGGCGGTGCCGGCGGCCGTGTACGGGGCGACGCCGCCCGCGGCCGATCGATAGACGTAATACTTCGTCGCGCCGGAGACCCCCGTCCATTGGAGGTTGATGCGCGTGTCGGAGATCGCCGTCGCCGAGAGTCCCGTCGGCGCTCCGGGGTTGGTCGTCGTCGTCGCGCACGCGGGCGTCGACATGCCGGACTGCGTGCCATTGGTGAACTCGGTCTGCAGCCGGAAGCAGTACTGCGTGTTGGCTGCGAGGTTCTGAACGACGCGCGAGGTTCCCGGCACGAGGATCGTACCCGCGTAGTTGTACGTGCCGTTCATGCCGAGCGCTTGATAGATGTAGTACTTGCGCGCATTCGCCACGGCCGACCAGTTGACCGTGATGCTCGTCGTCGACGTCGCCATCGCGGTCACGTTCGTCGGCGCACCGAAGTTATCGCCGAAGGTCGTGGCCGACGCGGTGGCAGACGGAACGGACTCGCTGCTGTCGAGGTCGACGGCAACGATCTGGTACGAGTACGTCGTCGCCGCCATCAGGTTCGTGAACGTGCGCGAGGTCGCCGGCGCGAGCACGGTGCCCGCGTAGGCGAACGGACCGGCGCCGACCGCCTGGTACACGTAGTACTTGCGCGTGTTCGCCACCGCCGACCACGACACCGAGATTTGCGAGTTCGACAATGCCGTTGCGGTGACGTTCGTCGGCGCGGCGATGAACTGCTCGCTCGAGGAGACCTCGTCATCACCGCCCGGATCGACACAGCCCGAGAGGCCGGTCGCGATCACACCCAGTACGAGCCACGGCGCCAGTATCGATTTGATGGACATGCAAACCTCGTCGAAAACATCGCGTTCCGACGCCGGCAAGTCAATTGGAACGAGAGCACGACTACCGGGCGCGTAACCGATGCCTCAGGATATCGGCCATCTCGCCGAAACGTCACTGCAAATGTGTGTTTCACACGATCGCAGGATCAGCTAGTTTCCGACGCCGGTGAACGGTGGCTCCGTGGGCGGTAACTAACGATGAACCCTCCAATGCCACGGTATCTCTCGCGTGTCGGGCGCGTCGGCTTCGACCTCGCCGTGATTTCCGTCGCCTACTGGACGGCATGGCTGTTCCGGTTCGAGTTTCACATTCCCGCGATCGCGCGCGGAGTGGCACTGCTGACGTGGCCGTGCGTGCTCGCACTCCACTACGTGGCGTTGCTCGCATTCGGCATCCACCGCATGGCGTGGCGCTACATCAATCTGCGCGACGCGTTGCAGGTGCTGCTCGCCGTGAGCTGTTCGGCCGCACTCGTCGTCACGGCTCGGCTCCTGCGCCTTCTACCGGAGACGCAGACCGTGATCCCGCTCGGCGTCCTCGCGATGGACTACGTGCTCGTGATCGTGGGCATCGTCGGCGTTCGCGCGAGCTGGCGCGTGCACAAGGAGCTTCGCGATCGCAAGAAGCGCACGGCACTCGGCGATATCGACGACGTTCTGCTCGTCGGCGCAGGCGAGGCAGGCGTCATCGTTGCGCGCGAGATCGTGAATCGTCCGGACCTCGGGCTGAAGCCGATCGGGTTTCTCGACGACAACCCGCACAAGGTCAATACGCGGATCTTCGGACTGCCCGTGCTCGGGACGACGAAGGATGTCGGCGTCATCGGTCGGCGGTATCGAGTCAAACGCGCGCTCATCACGGTCGCGAACGCGTCGGGGCCCCAGATTCGCCGGATCGCCGAGCTGTGCCGCGATGCCGGGCTGCAGACGCAGATCATCCCGGGAGTCCACGAGCTCGTCGGCGGCAAGCTGAACCTGTCGCGCGTTCGCGAGGTCGAGATCGAAGACTTGCTCGGACGCGAACCGGTCAAACTCGATGAGGACATCGTCGGCGGGAGCCTGCGCAGCCGCGTCGTGCTGGTCACGGGTGCGGGTGGCAGCATCGGCTCGGAGCTGTGCCGACAGATCTGTCGCTTTGGCCCGAAGCGCGTCGTTCTCGTCGAGCGCTTCGAGAACGCGCTGTTCGAGATTCACCGCGAGCTCACGCAGGCGTTTCCGCAGGTGCCCATCGAGCCGCGGATCGCGGACCTGTGTGATGTGCCGCGGATGAGCCAGATCTTCGAGGCGAGTCGGCCGGAGATCGTGTTTCATGCGGCCGCGCACAAGCACGTGCCGATGATGGAGTGGAATCCGGGCGAGGCCGTGAAGAACAACGTTGGCGGGACCCGTACCGTCGCGACGCTGTCCGATCGATACTCCGTCGAGAGATTCGTGCTGATCTCGACCGACAAGGCAGTGAATCCGACCTCGGTGATGGGCGCGACGAAGCGGATCGCGGAGATCTATCTCCAGGCGTTCTCGGAGCGCTCCGAGACGCGATTCGTGACCGTTCGGTTTGGCAACGTCCTCGGCTCCGCGGGCAGCGTGATCCCGATCTTCAAGCAGCAGATCGCAGCGGGCGGTCCAGTGCACGTCACGCACCCCGAAATGCGGCGCTACTTCATGACCATCCCGGAGGCGACGCAGCTCGTGATGCAAGCGGGCGCGATGGGCGAGGGCGGCGAGATCTTCATCCTCGACATGGGCGAGCCGGTGCGGATCGTCGACCTCGCGCGCGACCTGATCACGCTGTCGGGGTTGCGGCCGGACGATGACATCGAGATCAAGTTCTCGGGGATCCGTCCGGGCGAGAAGCTCTTCGAGGAGCTGTCGACGGCCGCCGAGCACGCCGACAAGACGCGTCATCCGAAGGTGTTCATCGGCCGCATCAAGCCGCACGAGTGGAGCGACGTCGTGCGCGGCGTCGACCGCCTGCTCGCGTCGACGGACACGCTCGAGCCCGACGAGCTTCGCCGCGCGCTGCTCGAGCTCGTGCCCGAATACGGCCTTGCCCAGTCTCCGCGCAAGGCCACCGCACCTCACGGGGAGCGTGCGCTTCGCGAATCGTCGAGGGGTGAGCGACCACTCGAGCTGCAAACCGACATCGAGACCATCCGCAACTGAGCCATGCGCGACCATTTCCTTCCCTTTGCCTTGCCCGACACAGACGAAGCCGAGGTGACCGCAGTCGCCGAGGTCATTCGCTCGGGCTGGCTGACGACCGGTGCAAAGGTGCGTGCATTCGAGGCCGCGTTCGCGGAGCTCGTCGGCGCTCGCCACGCGATCGCGGTGAGCTCCTGCACGGCGGCGCTGCATCTCGCGCTCGACGCGCTCGGCGTGAAGCCCGGCGATCGGGTGATCACGACGCCGTACACGTTTGCCGCGACGGCAGAGGTGATCCGCTACATGGGCGCGCATCCGCTGTTCGTCGACGTCGCGCCCGACACGCTGAACCTCGACGTCGAGCAGGTCGCGGCCGCGCTGCGCAAGGAGCGCGTGGCGGCGATCATCCCGGTCCACATCGCCGGGCTTCCGTGCGACATGGAGCGGCTTGCGGAGGTCGCCGGAGACATTCCGATCGTCGAGGATGCGGCTCATGCGTTGCCGGCGCGCTTCGGTGATCGAATGATCGGCTCGCTGTCGCGGTTCACGTGCTTCTCGTTCTATGCGACGAAGACGCTCGCGACGGGCGAAGGCGGAATGATCACGACCGACGATTCGGCGGCGGCCGATCGCTGCCGGATCATGAGCCTTCACGGCATCAGCCGCGACGCGTGGAAGCGCTACACGGCAGAGGGTTCGTGGGCGTACGACGTGATCGCGCCCGGCTACAAGTACAACCTCACCGACATCGCCGCGGCGATCGGCCTCGTGCAGCTCGGAAAGCTCGACGTGATGTGGCGCCGTCGCGTCCAGATCGCCGCACGCTACGACGAAGCTTTCGGGTCACACGCTGCGCTGCAGCTCCCCACGCATGGAGCAGGGCATCAGCATGCATGGCACCTGTACATGCTTCGCGTCGACAACGCGCGCATTCGCGGCGGCCGCGACGCATTTGCCGACGAGCTGCGCAAGCGCAACATCGGTATCAGCGTCCACTTCATCCCGCTTCACATCCAGCCGTACTACCGCGATACGTACGGCTACGCGCCCGACGACTTCCCGGTCGCCTACCGCGAGTTCCGGCGGGAGATCTCGCTTCCGATCTACAGCCGTATGTCGGATCGCGACGTCGAACAGGTCATCGAGGCAGTGCTCGAGGTCGCCTCGCAGCTCGCATCATGAAACTCGCCCCCAGCCCGTTCGACACGGAGTTCTACGCGCGCAGGATCGGACGTCTGATCCCGGAGCCCGGCGACGATGCGAACGCTCTCGCGAGTGCGGTCGAGCGCGCCCGCCACGAACGTTTCGATGTGTTGTTCCTGCGATTGAACGACACGCATCCGCTGCGCGCGGCCGTCGAGGGGACCGGCGAGCGGCCGGTGGATCATCTCGTCGTCTCCGCGCTCGATCGACGTCAACCGTTGCCG
>JABFXX010000197.1 GCA_013368795.1 Kofleriaceae bacterium | reverse complement strand
CGCGGGCGGCTGGGCCGGCTTCGCGACCGCGGGCGCGCCGGCGACGCCGGCCTGGCCGGGTCCCGCCGCCTCGGCGGACGGAGTCGGATCCTTGTGCTTGCCGCAGGCGGCGAGCGCAGACAGAGCGGCGAATACGGCGAGACGCTGGGTCATCGAGGGCACCTGCTCGTCGGTATTGCAGTTTCGCCGCGAGGTCAAGAACCCTGCGTTCCCGTCGAGCCGAACCGATCTCAGAGAATCCGCCAGCCGTGGGAATAAACGTTCGCTCTCGTCCCGCGAACAAACCCGGCAAGGCAGACGTTGAAGCGCTCCGCCAGCTCGACCGCCAGCGAGCTCGGGGCCGACACCGACGCGACGACCGGCACGCCGAGCATGATCGCCTTCTGGACCAGCTCGTAGCCTGCACGGCCGCTGAGGACGAGGACGTGCCGCCCCGGATCGACGTTCATGCCGAGCGCCCAGCCGACCAGCTTGTCGACCGCGTTGTGGCGCCCGACGTCCTCGCGCGCCGCGATCAGCGCGCCCGCCAGATCGAACAGCCCCGCGCCATGGAGGCCTCCGGTATCTCCGAATACCTCCTGGGCCGCGCGCAGCCGATCCGGCAGCTCGGCGAGCACGCGATGGTCGAGCGTCGTATCGGCCTCGACCACCCGCGCCCGCAGCTCGAGGTCGGCGATCGCGACGCGGCCGCACACGCCGCAGGCCGCGCTCGCGAGCAGCCCGCGCCCGGCGAACGCGCTCGCATCGATGTCGATGTCGATCGCGTCGTCGTCGACCTGCGCGAGATGGGTCGCGGCGATCGACTCGGCGTGCAGGAGGCCGCGCGCGAGCTCGAGGTCGTGGCCGGGAGTCCGCATGATCGTCGCCACCGGCACGCCGCGCGCGCGGAGCTGGAGCGGCGACTCGACGACGACGCGATCCTTGTCCGATGTTCGGACCTCGGCATCGATCCGTTCGATGGTGAGCTCCCGGATCCGGGACATAGCAGGCTTGTAACGTGCGGCGCGGTATTAGGCTAGGATGCCGCCCGTGAAGGACCGCGTGTTTCGTGATCCGGTGCATGGACTCATCGAGTTCAAGGGTCACGATCGGCCGATCGCGGATCTGCTCGACACGCTCGCGATGCAGCGACTGCGGCGAATCAAGCAGATGGGCTTCGCGTGGCTCGTCTATCCGGGAGCGGAGCACTCGCGGTTCGGCCACGCACTCGGCGCGTTTCACATCGCCCAGCGCGTCGCGCGCCGGCTCGATCTGGATCCTCACGTCGCGCTCCACGTGAAGGTCGCGGCGCTGCTCCACGACGTCGGCCACGGCCCGTTCTCGCACGCGTGGGAGCACGTGTTCGCGGGCAACAACCACGAGCACTGGGGCGCGCGCATCGCGACCGAGCACGCAGAGCTCGTCGAGGCGCTGCACCGGCTCGAGCCGGGGCTGCCGGCGACGCTGAAGTCGTTCTGGGGCAAGGGCTACAAGCCGCACTTCGCGCGCAAGCTCGTCAGCTCGCAGCTCGACGTCGATCGATTGGACTACTTGCTTCGCGACGGGCACTACTCGGGCGCGGGCTACGCGACGTACGACCTCGACTGGATCATCCACGCGATCCAGATCGCGAGCGTGCGCAGCGGCGCAGACGATCCGAGTGACCTCGTCGTCGACTATCGGCGAGGTATGTACGCCGTCGAGCAGTATCTGTTCGCGCGTTCGTACATGTACGCGCAGGTCTATCACCACAAGACGGTGAGGGCCGCGGAGTGGATGTTCATCAAGACGCTCGAGCGGTTCGCCGAGCTGTCGCGGTCGGGCGTCGAGCCACCGGGGCTGCCGATCGCGGGATGCATGGCGCGCGGCCAGCAGGTCAGCGTCGACGACTATCTGCGGCTGCACGACGTGACGCTGACGATGGCGCTCGATCGGTGGGCCGGCATCGACGGTGGACCGGGCGCCGAGGATCCGGTGCTGCGGGATCTGGCGAACCGGCTCGTCACGCGGCGGCTGTTCAAGACGTTCGACCTCGGCGACGACCGCGCGGCCGCGGAGCGGCTGATGCCGCAGGCGATCGATCTCGCCGACAAGAAGCTCGGCGCGGTCGCGCGGTTCTATCTGCACCTCGATACCGCGCGGCATGCGGCATACCTCGCGTCCGACGACGAGGAGCTGCACGTGATCGATCACCCGAAGTACGGCGCGGTCACGCTGTCGCGCCTGCTCGAGGACATGCCGCTCGGTCAGCCGACGTCGACGATCCGGCTCGTGTGCGCGCCGGAGCTGATGGACGATCTGCGGCCGCTCGTCGAGCACGCGCTCGGGCGCGGGCGCGGCCGGCGTTAGCGCGGGCCCTCGGTCTGCTCGCGCTCGGCCTTCCACGCGTCGATCGTGCGGGCGTGCGGGAGGAGACCGAGCAGCAGCTGCTCGAGCGGCGCGAGCGTGCGGCGAGGCCGATCGTCGGGGACGTTCAGGCGGATGCCGGCGCCGACCGGCGTGATCGTCGCGTGCAGCGCGAGCGCATCGCGATCGACCTGCGCGACGTGCTCGGCCGATAGCCACATTCGCTTGTCGATGCCGCGCAGATGGCGCGCGTGCCAGGACACGGTCTTGAGCGGATGGTCGTCGGTCGCGGTGACGTCCTCCCACGCGGTCTTCTCGCCGGGGACGTAGTGATGCGCGGCGACGACCGCGCTGTAGGCGATGCCCTGCTCCATCGCGTCGTCGCAGATCGCGGTGAGGCGCGCGAACTGCGCCGCGTTGTCCTCGTCGGGGCTCGTGCCGCCGAGCACGAGCTGCACGACGAGCTGATCGCTCGCGTAGAAGCGCCACGGCTTGAACCGGAACGTGCCGAACAGGAAGTTCTGGCCCGCCGCCTGGAACGGCACGTCGCGCGCCTCGGGGACCAGCTCGGCGACCTTGGCGTACGAGAGGGCATCCTGGTCGTGGCGGCTCTCGCGAAGCACGACGTCGTCGTCGCCGCGCATGACGTGGAGGAAGTTGTCGCCCTCGGCGGCGCACCACCTCTCGACGTGCGGGCGTGCCCACTGCCATGACTCGGCGAGCGGCGCGCGCAGCGTGATGTGCGCCTGGACGTGCTCGCAGCGATGCATGTCGAACAGCCGGTGATCGTCGGTGTGCTCGGTCACCGTTGCGGGCCGCCACGGCCGCCACAGGATCTGCAGATCGAGCGCGCCCTGGCCGCGGCCCTTGCCACTCTCGACGAGCGCGCCGAGCTCGCACGCGCCTTCTCTGAGGCCGCGGTACTTCACGTCGACGTACCATTCGCTCTTGCGCTCGATCTCGCGCGCCTTGTCGGCCTCGCGGCGGCCGAGCGAGAAGATGTCCGGTTTGTCGACGAGGCCGGCGGGGACCTTCGCGTCCGGATCGCGCCACGTCATCGACGTGCCGTCGCGGACGAGCTTCAGGCCCTCGTGCTCGACGGAGACGATCTCGATGTGGCGGTTGTCGATCGCGCTGCCGGCAAACCGGATCGACAGGCCGCGACCGGGACCGCCGATCGACTCGATGTGGACGCGGTGGTCCTCCAGCTCCTCCTCGAACACGAGGTGCCGCGCGCCCCAGCCCTGGTTCGAGCCCCAGCCGACGGAGAACTTCGGCGTGCCGACCTGGTAGTTCGGCGCCCACGCGGCGCGCTTTCTGCGCAGCGCGATCGTCGTGCCGCGCAGCACCGAGTCGCCGAACATCCGATCGACCTTGATGCCGAAGTGCTGCGCCGCGACCGCGAGCGCGGTCTCCGGGAACACCTGGCGCTGCCCGTCGTCCCATGCCTTCGCGAGGTCGCTCGGCGTGCCCTTCGCGAGCAGCGGCTCGACGAGCTTGGCCGGCGGGCGCTTGCCGTTGCCCCAGCCACCGGCCTTGCGCGCATTCGCGTAGAGCTCGAGCCACACGATCGCGCTCGCCTCGCAGTACGCCTCGAGCAGCGGCGCGCGCGTCTTCGCGACGGCCCTCGCGATGCCGTCGATGCCGTAACCGTCGTCCTCGATCGTGAGCCACGGCGATGCGCCGCCGATCCGGATCACGCGGTCGGCCGCCGTGACGCGAGCCACGCGCTCGAAGCCATCGGCCTTGGCGTGCGCGAGCACCGCCTTGATGACGCTCGCCTTGGTGCGAGCGGAGTCCGCGAAGACATGGAGGTTATGGAACGACCGGCCCATGGAGAGACGAGCCGCAGCATGCCCGCCGGTCGCAGGATTTTCACGAGCCCAGGCTGTGATCGACCTGGCAGTGGTTCGACCGCGCTCTGTAACGAAAACGTAGGAAGC
Organism: Kofleriaceae bacterium; assembly: GCA_013368795.1. Lineage (GTDB taxonomy): Bacteria > Myxococcota_A > Polyangia > Haliangiales > Haliangiaceae > JABFXX01. Next base: position 3,576 of record JABFXX010000197.1, on the reverse strand, counting down.
GCGATTTCGCGGCTTCTGCATACTGCGCCGCGATGAGGCCCCTCGCGATCGCGCTCGTCTGCGCGGCCGGATGCAGCGCTCCGGGCGCGCTATGGCCGGATGCCGGTACGGACGCCGAGCCCGACGCTGCGCCGACCCTCGAGCGGCCGCCACTCGAGATCGTTTCGCTCGGCGTCCAGGGATTCGTGCTGCGGCGCGGCCACGACACCGTGCTGACCGCGCCGATGTTCACGCGCCAATCGATGATCGAGGTCACGCTCGACGCCGCGCTGTCGCCCGACACGCAGGCGATCGAGGCCGGGCTCGCCGGGCTCGACCTCGACGAGGTGCGTGCGGTCGTGTCGGGTCACGCACATTACGATCATTTCCTCGACGTGCCCGAGGTCCTGCAGCGCGCGCCGAACGCGATCGCGTACACGAACCTATCGGGGCGGCACATCCTCGCCGCGCTCGCGCCGGATCGTCCGGCCGGCTGCACGAACACGCCGGCGAGACCGCTCGCGAGGTCGCGCGTGATCGCGCTCGACGATCCGCTCGCGAGCTACGTCGACTACACGAACTGCCCCGCGCAGCGGCCCGACGGCGCGCCCACCGAAGGCACGTGGCTCGACGTGCCGGACAGCCATGTCCGGATCCTGCCGGTGTGCTCGATGCACCCGGCGCAGATCGGACCGATCCATTTCGGTGAGGGCTCCGTCGACGAAGATCAGTGCGACCTGCCGCGCGCGGCATCGGGCTGGCTCGAGGGCCAGACGCTCGGCCTCGTCATCGACTTTCTCGACGACGACGGCACGCCCGCCTATCGCGTGTTCTACCAGGACGCGCCGACGAACGCACCGATCGGCCACGTGCCCGCGGCAAAGCTCGCCGACAAACCCGTCGATGTCACGCTGCTCTGCGTCGGCAGCTCCGACGCGGTCACCGACCATCCCACCCAGATCCTCGGCAACACGTCGCCGCGGTTCGCGCTGTCGGGCCACTGGGAGGACTTCTTCCAGCCAGCGTCTGCTGCGCCGCAGCCGATACCGCTGCTCGATGTCACCGGCTACGTCGGCCGCGCCGAGGCCGCCCTGCCCGGCCCTCCCGATGCACCGCTCGTCGTCGACGGCGAGGCGCGCCAGACCCGTCACGTGCTGGTGGCCCCGGGTACGCGTTTCGTGGTCCCGCCCGCGCCGTGAGCGTAAGCTCGATCGGGTGAGCAAACGGGTCGAGGACGAGGTCGCGACGCTGGGCGCCTCGGACCCCGACGAGATCGCGACCCAGGCCTCCGGCTCGCGCGTGCCCGTTCATACAATGCCGACCTCGATCACGCCGGTGATGCGACGCGTGCGTTCGTTCACGAAGCAACCGTCCACCGGCGGTGGCGGCAGCACCACGATCGGCTCGCCGCTCGAGGCACTCGAGGCCGACGAGATCATGCGCACGCGCTGGTTCTGCGTCATCGCGACCGCGATCGCGCTCGTCGGCGGACTGTCGGTGCCGCTTCTGCCCGGCGATCCGACCGCGAGCGCATTGCTCGTCGGCGCCGTCGCGGTCTCGCTCGTCGCGATCGTGTTCCTCTATCTGCGCACGCGCGATCCGATCGCGTTCCGCAAGTCGAGCACCGGCCTCGGCTGGTTCGTGCCCGCCGCGTGCGTCACGACCGCGATCCCGTTCTTCGGCGTGTTCTCGCCGGTCTGCCTGATCCTCGTGCTCGGCATCTACTTCACCGGGCTCGGCAAGTCGCTGCGCCTGTCACTCGCGGTCTACGCGGTGTGCGCGGGCATGCAGGGTCTCGTCGCGATCCTCGTCATCACCGGCGCGCGCGACACCGGCCTCGTGCGCCCGCAGAGCCTCGCGATCCGCGATCAGATCGTCATCCAGGCGCTCGTCCAGATCGTGATGCTCGCGACGATCATGACCGCGCGCATGTCGCGCCGCACCGCCCTGATCGCCGTCGGCGAGCTCGAGCGCGCCGTCCGGCTCGCCGCGCATCGCGAGGCACTCCTGCTCGAAGCACGCGAGGAGCTCGAGCGCGCACTCCGCCAGGGTCGCGGCCGCTTCAGCGATCAGACGATCGGCGGCTACCAGCTCGGCGCCGTGCTCGGCCGCGGCGCGATGGGCGAGGTCTACGAGGCACAGGCAAAGGCCGGCGCGAAGGTCGCGATCAAGCTCCTGTCACAGACCTCGCTGTCCAATCCCAATCACGTGCTCCGCTTCCTTCGCGAGCTGCGCACCGTCGCGACGGTCCGCTCGCCGAACATCGTCGAGGTGATCGAGGTCGGCGAGCATCCCGTGCCGTACATGGTGATGGAGCGCCTCGAGGGCGCGACGCTCGCCGAGATGCTGCGCGGTCGCCGCGCGCTCACCGCCGAGGAGGTCCTCGACCTTGTCTCGCAGATCGGCGAGGGCATCACCGCGGCGGCGGCCGCCGGCATCGTCCATCGCGACCTCAAGCCGCAGAACGTGTTCCTCCACCACGGCATCTGGAAGGTGCTCGACTTCGGCGTCGCGCGCGCCGTTGACGCCGGCGACACGCTCACGGCCGGCCAGGTCGTTGGCACGCCGTCGTACATGGCCCCGGAGCAGGCGACCGGCGGCACCGTCGATCACACGACGGACCTCTACGCGCTCGCCGCGATCGCGTATCGCGCAATCACCGGGCATCCGCCGTTCGCCGCCGGCGAGATCGCCGAGACGCTCTACCGCGTCGTTCACACGCGGCCGCGCCGGCCCTCCGACCTCGCCGACGTGCCTCCCGAGCTCGATCTCGTCCTCGCGATCGGGATGGCCAAGGCGCAGAGCCAGCGATTCGAGACCGCGGCGGAGCTCTTCACCGCACTGTCGGCCGCCTACGCAGGCCGCTTGCCGCAGAACGTCTACGAACGTGGCCGCGCACTCGAGCGCGACGGTGCATGGTCCACCAAGCGCGCCTCGACGACGCGGATCCGATCGCGCTAGCGCATGCCGTCGACGCCCGCGTCCTGGTACGTGCCGTCGCTCGGGCAGCCGTAGTTCGGATAGAACCCGGTGCAGCTCCAGTGACCGTGCGGCGTGCAGCCGCAGTCGCAGTCGCGCTCCCAGTCGGAGAAGGAGCAATGATCGCCGGCGGGGTTACACGACGAGAGATCGCCGCACGTGCTGCACGAGAAGCGCTCGCCGTCGCAGGTGCAGACCATGTCGCGATCGTCCTGCTCGCCGGGGTAGCTGCACTCGAGTCCCAGCGTGGAGCAGTTGCCGCCGGCATGAGCGGGGCAGCTCTCGGGGCTCGAGCAACCGAACAGAAACACGGCGAGCAGCAGCCAGCGCATGCCGCCTCGATTCGCAGGCTCCGCGCCATGACGCGGCGTGTGATTTCAGCGCTCTCGGTGCGCTCCGTCGCGCACGCCGCCGCCGATCGCGACATCGATGTCGCTTGGTGAGTCGGGGTGACAGGACTCGAACCTGCAACTTCTCGCACCCAAAACGAGCGCGCTACCAATTGCGCTACACCCCGTAGCGGTGTGCGTACCCGGTATCGGCCGTGCTCGCAAGGGCCGAAAACGAAAACGCCCGCCTGTCACAGCGGGCGCTCGACCTGGAGGTCGATCTCTACTC
>JABFXX010000625.1 GCA_013368795.1 Kofleriaceae bacterium | reverse complement strand
GACCGATCATCCCTCGATCAAGGTCGTGCTCGTCGGCCACACCGACGATCGCGAGGCCAAGGCCTTCGTCACGCCCGCCGCCGAGGGCGCCCCGCCGCCCGACGTCGACGCCATCGCGACCGACCTCGCGCGCGCGCGTGCCGAGGCCGTTCGTCAAGCGCTCGTCTCGCAGGGCATCCCGTCCGGCCGCTTCGTCATCGATGGCGTCGGTGCCGAGGAGCCCGTCGCCGACAACGCCACGCCCAAGGGCCGGCTCGCGAACCGTCGCGTCGAGATCAAGCTCTTCGTTCCGAAGTGAGCTACGGCCTCGGCGCGCTTGTCTTCGCGATCGCCGTCTGCGCGCGCGGTCTCTATTATGCCGGCCGCGAGCTGCGTCGCTACCTCAAGAGCCCGACGCGACGCGAGCGCGCGGAGGCCCGCCGCCGACTCGGCCAAGGTGTCGATGCGCTTCGCGAGGGCGAGCGCGTCGCGATCACCGGTACCGTTCACGCGATCGATGCACACATTTCAGCCGCGCTCTCCGGCAAGCCGTGCGTCTGCTATCTCGCGCTCGCAGATATCTACTGGCGCAACGAGCTCGGCGCGTTCGAACACGACCGCGAGGTGCGCGAATCCGCCATGACCTCCTTCGTGCTCGACACCAAGCACGGGCGCATCGTCATCGATGGCGACCACGCGACCGTCGAGCTACCCGCCGCGCCGGTCATTCCCCGGCGCATCGAGCTCGAGCGCGCATTCCTCGGCCGCCACCTCACGGGTCCCGGCACGAGGATCGGCCGTGACCTCCGCGAGATCGCGATCGAGGAGGGCGATCGCATCTCGGTCGCCGGCGTCGTCGCCGTCACGCGCGACGACTCCGCCGAGCATGGCTACCGCGACGCGCCGATGAAGATGCGGCTCGTTGCCGACGAGAAGTTCCCGCTCACGATCGGCAAGCCGCGCTAGCTCACGCCGTGCGACGCACATCAGACGCTGTGCCGCGTGCCGAAAGTACGAACGGCCCGGTGGACCGGGCCGCTGCCGCTGACACGCGCGGACTACTTCTTGCGCGAGAACAGGCCGCGCTTCTCGGCCTTCACGTTCTCTTCCATGTCGGTCGCTAGCTCGCGCAGTAGCTCTTCCTGCCGCGCCGAGAGCTTCTTCGGAATCTCGACCTTGAACTGGATGACCTGATCGCCGCGCCCGTGCTCGCCGACGTGCGGGATGCCCTGGCCACGCCGCACGATCACGTCACCCGGCTGGGTGCCCGGCTTCATGTCGATCATCGCGGTGCCGTTGCAGTTGTCCTCGAGCGTATAGATCTCGACCTCGCCGCCGAGCGCCGCCTTGACGAAGCTGACCGGGATCTCGGTGAGGATGTCATCGCCGTCGCGCTTGAAGCGCTCGTCGCCCTGGACGTGGAGCACGACGTAGAGGTGTCCCGTCGTGCCGCCCGGTGCGGTCTCCCCCTTGCCCGCGAGGCGGAGGGTCTGGCCGTCGTCGACACCGGCGGGGACGGTGACGCTCATGGTCGCGGTCTCGGGCTTGGCGCCGCGACCGCGGCAGTCCTCGCACGGATCCTTGATCGACTTGCCTGCACCGCGGCAGTGCGGACAGGTGGTCTGCACCATGAAGAAGCCCTGCGCGTGAACGACCTGGCCCTTGCCCTGACAGGTCTTGCAGACCTCGGGCTTGCTGCCGGGCGCCGCGCCCGTCGCGTTGCAGGTGGCGCAGGCGATGGCACGCGTGACCTTGACGTCCTTCGTGCAGCCCCACACGGCTTCCGCGAATGCGAGCTCGAGGTCGACCCGGAGGTCGGCACCGCGAGGCTGGCGCTTGGCACTGGAGCGACCACCAAAGAAGTCGCCGAACAGATCACCAAACGCGGAGAAAATATCTTCGACGCTCGAGAAGCCCGCGTTGGGACCACCACGACCGCCGTTGCCGCGAATTCCATCGAAGCCGTAGCGATCGTAAGCGGCGCGCTGTTCCTCGTCGGAGAGGATCTGGTACGCGTTGGCCGCTTCCTTGAACTTGTCCTCGGCGCTCTTGTCGTCGGGACACTTGTCGGGATGGTATTGCTGCGCGAGGCGGCGATACGCCTTCTTCAGATCGGCTTGGCTCGCACCGCGCTCGACCCCGAGTACTTCATAAAGATCACGCATGACCGAGGAGAATCAATGCCTTGGGTAATGCGGGACGGCGAAGGTGTCAAGGTATGGTGCCCGTATGGTCAGGCCCCGCGAGCTGGCGATCGGTGCCCCCGATGAGGGGGATGCGCTCCGCCGTGCCGAGCGCCTGTTCGACGCGGCGGCGCAAACCGGCCTGGATCTCAGTGACTTGGACGAGTCTGCGGTCGAGGTTGCGCGACTTTGCTGCCAGCGGGCGCCGTATCTGGCGACCCTCCTGACCCGCGATCCCGCCCGATTGGGTCGGGTCGCGTCCGACCCTTATTTGCGCCGCGAAAAACCCCGGGACCAGCTGATCGGGGAGGTCGCAGCGGCCGTCGCGGGGGTGGCGGATGGAGCCGGGTTGCGTGCCGCACTACGTCGCGTGCGCGCCGACGAGCTGGTCCGGCTCGGCGCCCGGGAGCTCGCGCTCGGGCTCGATACCGAGGTCGGGCGGGAGCTGTCGAGGCTGGCGGACGTGTGCTTCGACACCGCGATCACGTTTCACGATCGCGAGCTGCGTGCGCGCTACGGGGCGCCCCGCTACGTCGACGACGACGGCGTCCTGCGCGACGCCCACCTCGCCGTGATCGGCATGGGCAAGCTCGGCGGCGAGGAGCTGAACTTCGCGTCCGATGTCGACGTGATCTACGTGTACAGCTCCGATCAGGGCGAGGCCGGCACGCTGTCGCTGCACGAGTACTTCGCGAAGCTGTGCCATCAGGTGACCAGCGCGCTCTCGGAGGTGACCGAGGACGACGTCGTGTTCCGCGTCGATCTGCGGCTGCGGCCGGAGGGCGCGAAGGGCGCGATCGCGAACTCGCTCGTCCAGATGGAGCGCTACTACGAGACGTTCGGTCGGCCGTGGGAGCGCCAGGCGTGGATCAAGGCGCGCCCGTGCGGAGGCGATGTATCGCTCGGCGCCGAGACGATGCAGATGATGAAGCCGTTCGTGTTCCCTCGGTACACGTCGGCGAAGGTCATCGACGACGTTCACGATCTGAATCGGCGGATCAAGCGCGAGCTCGTGCGCAGCCATGGCGGGTTCGACGTGAAGAACGGCGCCGGCGGCATTCGCGAGATCGAGTTCTTCGTCCAGGCGCACCAGCTGATCCACGGCGGCAAGCGGCCGACGATCCGCGCGCGCGGCACGCTCGCGGCACTCGATGCGCTGCTGTTTGCGGGGCTCGTCACCGACGACGAGCATTTGCGGCTGTGGCGCGCGTATCGCTGGCTGCGGCACGCCGAGCACGTGCTGCAGCTCGACGCCGGCCTCCAGACGCAGACGATTCCCGACGACGACCAGGCCCGCCTGCTCTTCGCGAAACGGCTCGGCTACGCGACCGCGGAGCTGCTCGAGATCGAGCTCGCGCAGCATACGGACGGCGTCGCGAAGCTGTTCGCGACGATCGGCGACACGCCCGACGGTGATCGGCCCGACATCGTCGCGATCTTGCGCGGCGAGCTGGCCGAGGAGGCAGAGACCGCAGCGCTCACGCGCCTGGGCTTTGCCGACGTGACCGCGGCACGCGCCGAGCTCGCACGCGCGCGCAGGCGGCCCGGCTCGCCGCTGTCGCCCGGCGCCGACGAGCGCACCGCGCGGATCGGGGGCCTGCTCCTATCGGAGATCGCGGCGAGCGCGGATCCGGATCAGGCGCTGCGCGGGCTCGGCGATCTGATGGCACGGCGCGGTCAGGCGTGGTCGATCTGGCGCCTGCTCGACGAGCAGCCCGTGCTCGTGCGGCTCGTCGGCTCGCTGCTCGGCGCGAGCGCGTACCTCGGCCGGATCCTCGTCGAGACTCCGGAGCTGATCGACCTGCTCGTCGAGCTCGGCACCGCCGCGCCGACGCGCACCGCCGCGCAGGTGACCGCGGATCTCGACGCGCGGCTCGCGTCCGTCGATCGGAGCGACCCCGAGGCGGTGTGGAGCGCGATCGCCGAGGTGAAGAACGGCCACGTGCTGCGCGTCGGCCTCGCCGATTTCGCGGGCGCGCTCGATCCGATGGGCGTGTGCGTCGAGCTGACCGCGATCGCCGAGGCGTGCCTGCAGACGGCGCTGACGATCGTCGAGAGCCAGATGCCGCGCAAGGCGCCCGGTCAGCTCGCGGTGCTCGCGCTCGGCAAGCTCGGCGGCCGCGAGCTCGGCTACGCCGCGGACCTCGACGTCGTGTTCGTCTATCAGAGCACGACCGATGCGGACGACGGCGTCGAATACTTCTCGCGCGTCGCGCAGCGTCTGCTCGGCGCGCTCCGCCAGCGCACCCCGCGCGGCCGGCTCTACGAGGTCGACACGCGCCTGCGGCCGAGCGGCTCGCAGGGCCTGCTCGTGTCGTCGCTCGCGGCGTGGCGCCGCTATCACGAGCGCGACGCGCGGCTGTGGGAGCGCCAGGCGCTCGTGAAGCTCCGGCCGGTGGCCGGCGACGCGGCGCTCGGCGCGGAGGTCGCGAGGCACACGGCGGAGACCGTCTACGGCACGCCGCACGACGCGCGTCAGGTCGCCGAGGCGATCGCGTCGATGCGCGACAAGATCGAGCGCGAGCTCGGCGGAAAGTATGACCTCAAAGTAGGTGCCGGTGGGCTGATCGACGTCGAGTTCGCCGCGCAATACCTGCAGCTCGCGTACGGACCTGCGCACGCGGAGCTGCGCACGACCGGTACGTCGCCCGCGCTGCGCGCTGCGTCGTCGCTCGGGATCGCGCCCGACGGCGTCGTCGAGCTACTCGACCAGGGCTATCGGTTCTTGCGCGGCATCGAGCATCGCCTGCGCGTCGTTCACGATCAGCCGATCCATCGCCTCCCGGAATCACGCGACGAGCTCGATCGCCTCGCTCGCCGAGCCGGATTCCCCGACGGAGAGACACTCCTCGATCGAGTCGAGCGGTGGCAGCACGACATCCGTGCTGCGTATCGCAAACTGCTCGGTGCGTAGTCCGATTCACAGCCGCACCGCGTCAGGTTTCGTGTGTGAACCAGTGTGTCGGAAGATCCTTGATGCACTGTGCCTTGTGATCTCAGCGCGGCGTGCGATACGAAGCCGTATGGGCATCAAGAAGGTCGACACGATCTGGGTGGACGGTTCGCTGGTCCCCTGGGATCAGGCCACTGATCACGTGCTCGCGCACACGATGCACTACGGCGTCGGTGCGTTCGAGGGCATCCGCGCCTATCAACGCGCCGACGGCAAGACGCACATCTTCCGCCTCCGCGAGCACGTAGAGCGCCTGCTCGACTCGTGCGCGATCTGCACGATGGACTCGCCATACTCGAGCGAGCAGCTGATGCAGGCGTGTGTCGACGTCGTGAAGGCGAACAAGATGTCCTCGTGCTACCTGCGCCCGCTCGTCTATCTGGGCTACGGCGCGCTCGGCCTGGGCTCGTTCGAGCCGCCGGTCCGCACGATGGTCGCCTGCTACGAGTGGGGCGCGTACCTCGGTGACGACGGTCTGAAGAAGGGGATCAAGTGCATGATCTCCGGCTTCACGCGCGCCAACGGCAACGCGATCATGAACAAGGGCAAGATCTGCGGCCAGTACGTGACGAGCGTCCTCGCCAAGCGCATGGCGATCAAGAGCGGCTTCGAGGAGGCCCTCATGCTCGACCCGCAGGGCTACGTCGCCGAGGGCACCGGCGAGAACATCTTCGTCATCAAGGACGACGTCGTGCGCACGCCGCCGACCTCGGCCGCGATCCTGAAGGGCATCACGCGCGACACGACGATCCAGCTCCTCCGCGAGCAGGGCGTCGACGTCCGCGAGGAAGCGATCGCGCGCGACGAGCTGTACACCGCCGACGAGGTGTTCCTGACGGGCACCGCCGCGGAGATCACCCCGGTGCGCGACATCGACCACCGCAAGATCGGTCGCGGCGAAGCCGGCCCGATCACGCGCCGCCTCCAGGAAGCGTTCTTCTCGGTGGTGAAGGGCAGCGACACCAAGCACGATCACTGGCTCACCTTCGTCTGATGAATTCGAAGGTTGCGCCGGACTGCCTGAACTAGCTGGAACGGCGCTCATCCCTGCTACAATCGGTCGGCGTGCAGCAGGCGAACCAGGGCGAGATCCTTCTCGGTAAGTACCGGGTCGAGGAGGTCATTGGCGTCGGCGGCATGGGCCGCGTCATCCGAGCCAGCCACCTCTACCTCCAGCAGCCGGTCGCGATCAAAATCCTCCTGCCGCAGCTGGCGGAGAGTCAGTCGACCGTCGCGCGGTTTCTACGCGAGGCGCAGGCGACGGTCCGGCTCCGCAGCGAGCACATCGCGCGCGTGATGGACGTCGGCACGATGCCCGACGGCGTGCCGTTCATGGTCATGGAGTACCTGGAGGGTCACGACCTGAACCAGATCCTCCGCCACCACGGCCCGCAGCTTCCGGGTGCCGTCGTCGATCTCGTGCTCCAGGCATGCGAGGGCATGGCCGAGGCGCACGCGCTGGGCATCATCCATCGCGACATCAAGCCGTCGAACTTCTTCATCACGCGCCGTCCCGACGGCTCGAACCTCGTCAAGATCCTCGACTTCGGCATCTCGAAGACGCCGGCCGAGATCAGCGAGCTGACCGGCACGCAGACGGTCATCGGCACGCCGACGTACATGGCGCCCGAGCAGATGGTGAGCGCGCGCTCGACCGATCCGCGCAGCGACATCTGGTCGATCGGTGTCGTCATGTACCAGATGCTCGAGGGCCGGCCGCCGTTCGAGGCCGAGAGCTACGCACAGCTCGTGCTGAAGGTCGGCACCGAGGCCCCTGCCCCGCTCCACGTGCCGCTGCCGCCGGGCCTGCAGGCGATCGTGTTCCGCTGCCTCGAGAAGGATCCGAAGAACCGGATCCAGAGCGTCGGCGAGCTCGCGCGCATGCTCGCGCCGTACGCGTCGGATCCGCTGAGCGCGCAGCAGTCGGCCGAGCGCGCGTCCCGCATCCTGACCGCGCCGCGCGGCAGCCAGGCGGGCTTCCCGCTCCTTGGCCGCGACGGCAACGGCCTGTCGCTGACGCCGCCCGCGCTCACGCCGAAGAGCTGGAACCACACGAACGGCTCCTCGCTGTCGGCCAGCGCCGGTCAGATGGGCACGCGGCAGGTGCGCGCCGCTAGCCGAGGCCTCGTGATCGCGGGCGTCGCCGCGCTGTGCATCCTCGCCGGTGTCGGCGGCTTCTTCATCGCGACCTCGATGAAGAAGGGCGACAGCAAGGCGGCGACCGCACCGACCGAGACCGAGTCGCACTCGCAGATGAAGATGACGCCCGTCGAGACGAAGCCGGCCGAGGTGAAGACCGAGCCGGCGAAGACCGACGCGGCGAAGGCGGAAACGGCCAAGACCGAGACGGCGAAGACCGATGCGACGAAGACCGAAGCGGTAAAGACGGACGCGGTGAAGTCCGACGCCGCGAAGACCGATGAGGCCAAAACCGACGCGACCAAGACGACCGCGGTGAAGACCGACGCCACCAACGCCGACGCGGCCAAAACGGCGGCGAAGACTGACACGACCAAGACCGCGGCGAAGACCGACGCCGCGAAGACCGATGCCGCGAAGACCACGGCCAAAGCCGCGACGGCGAAGACCGATACGGCCACGACCACGACGGCGAAGACCGACACGGCCAAGACCGCGACGGCGAAGACCGATGCGGCCAAGACCGCGACCGTGAAGACCGACTCGGCCAAGACCGCGACGGCGAAGACCGAGACCGCGAAGACCACGTCGAAGTCGACG
>JABFXX010000171.1 GCA_013368795.1 Kofleriaceae bacterium | reverse complement strand
TCGCAGTACCGGATGATGTCGCCGCACGTCGAGCAGGTCGTGCTGAAGGCGCTCGCGAAGCGCCCCGACATGCGCTACCCGACGATGGACGAGTTCATGCGCGCGATGTCCGACCCGGTCGGCTACGTCGAGGCGCACGGTGGTGTCACCGGCTTTGCCGGCGCCCAGCTGACGCCGTCGAGCGCGCCGCTTCCGCCGGTGCGCCTGACGCCGCCGCCGATGACCGGCATCACGCCGATCCCCGGCATCCATTCGCCGGTGCCGGGCACGCTGACCGCGCCGTCGCCGACGACGCTGTCGTCCGCCGCGGGCCAGGTCCAGCCGACGCGCAGCAAGACTCCATTCGTGATCGCCGCGGCGCTCGTCATCGCGCTGACCGCGGGTGGCGTGTTCCTCGTGCTCAACAAGAAGAGCTCGGCGAGCAGCGGCAACGAGGTCGCGAACGGCAGCGATACCGTCGTCACGATGGGCTCGGAGACCAAGCCCGAGACCAAGGGTTCGGCGGTCGTCCCCGAGAACACGGGCTCGGCGACCGCACAGGGCTCCGCGACGATGCCGGAGAACAAGGGCTCGGCGGCGGTGCCCGAGACCAAGGGCTCGGCGGCGGTGCCCGAGAACAAGGGCTCGGCAGCGGTGCCCGAGAACAAGGGCTCGGCGGCCGTGCCGGAGCACAAGGGCTCGGCGGCGGTTCCCGAGAACAAGGGCAGCGCGACCGAGATGGTCACCGTCACCGGTGCGCTCACGCTGAGCTCGAACCCGCCGGGCGCGGACATCTACATCAACAGCAAGTCGACGGGAAAGAAGACGCCGGCGACGCTGACCCTCCCGCGCGCCGACTACAAGATCACGCTGCGGATGAAGGGCTTCGACGACTTCCGCAAGACCGTGTCGCTCAAGCAGGACACGGTGACGTTCGACGCGCCGCTGAAGAAGGCGACGGCGACGGGCAAGGGTAGTGCAAGTGGCACCTCGAAGCAGTGCGATACCTGCCTCGAGCGTCCGGACTGAAACGACCTACGGGTCGCTTGGGAGCTTCCATGAAGCGTATGAAGAGCCTGGTAATCGCGTCGCTATTGCTCGCCCCGGCGTTGGCCTTCGCTCAGCCGAAGAGCGCCGACGATTGGTACAAGGAAGGCGAGACGCAGTACAACCTCGGCAACTTCGAGCAGGCGGCCGAGGCGTTCAAGCAGGGCTTCGCGCTCGAGACGGTCGACTCGAAGAAGGCGGCGTACCTCTACAACGTCGCGCAGGCGTACCGGCAGGGCAATCGCTGCAAGGACGCCTCGTTCTTCTACAAGCGCTACCTGTCGCTGAAGGACCAGGACACGGCGAAGCCGCTCAAGCCGGAGAAGAAGGCCGAGATCGAGCAGCGCATCGCCGAGCTCGACCAGTGCGCGAAGAACCAGGACGACATCGCGAAGAAGCCGCCGGGTGACACGATCGTGCCGGCAGGCGAGACCGGCGCCAAGACGGGCACGAAGACGGTCGCCGAGGGCGAGGGCGAAGGCGAAGGCGAGGAAGAAGGCGAGGGCGTGGGCATCACCCAGACGCGCGCGCTCGCGCCTCGCGTCGTGTCGGCGCGCCTCGAAGGCGGCGGCGGGTACATCAAGCTCGGCGATCTGACCTCGACGGTCCCGGCGGTCGCGCTGACCGCGGGCTACCCGGTGTACTCGATGAACGGCGTCGAGATCGACGCGGGCATCGTGTTCGGGTTCTCGCCGCTCAAGTTCAGGAATTCGTCGACGGGCGAGGACAAGACCGGCACGTTCACGTCGCTCCTCGTCAACGGCGCGGTGACCTACGCGGCGACGCCGCAGATCGGCGTGCGCGGCGACCTCGGCGTCGGCGTGCTGTCGCTCGGTGGCATCAGCGAAATGGGTAATCCGTTCACCGAGGGCGCCGCCGGTACGAGTGGCGCGCTCGCGATGCTCGCGGTTCGCGCCGCCGTCTCGGCCGACTACGCGATCACGCCGAACCTCGTCGCGACGGTCACGCCGGTCGCGTTCTCGTTCAGCCCGCCGAAGGAAGGCCTGCGCGAGGAGATCAACTCGATCATTCGCCTCGACTTCATGCTCGGCCTCGGCTACCGGATGTGATCTCGTGAAGAAATGTCCGTTCTGCGCCGAGGAAATCCAGGACGAGGCGATCAAGTGCCGCTACTGCGGCTCGTTCTTGAGCGCCGCGCCCGGTGCCACCGCCACGCCTCCTTCCGGTAGCCCGACGCCGCCGAAGGTCGAGAAGGCCGAGGCCAAGGCCGAACCGGGCACCGGTGCGCCGCCGTTCGCGCGCGCCGCCGGCACCGACGCGAAGCAGGTCGAGCGCAAGATGCTCTACGAGGGGCATCCGTCGTGGAAGGCGTACCTCGGTCACTACCTGATCGCGGGCTTCATCGGCCTGATCATCATCGCGATCTCGGGTTGGTGGACAGGCTCGGGCGCCCCGGCGATGACGAAGATCCTGGTCGTCGTCATCCCCGTGGCGATCGTCGCGATCTACGTGTTCGGTCTCCACATCTACCGCCACTCGATCAAGTTCCGCGTGTCGAACACGGTGATCGAGTACGAGCGCGGCGTGCTGTCGAAGCGGATCGACGTGATCCAGCTGTGGCGCGTCCGCGACGTCGTCTACAAGCAGAACCTCGTCGACCGCATCCTTGGCATCGCTCACGTCGAGGTGATCACGAGCGACGCGACCAATCCCGACCTCGAGCTCGTCGGCATGCCGGCGTCGCGCCAGCTGTTCGAGAACCTGCGCGACTCGATCGAGATCCAGCGCCAAGCGAAGAACGTTTACGGCGTGGTGAGCTGAAAGCTCACAACGTCTACGGCGTGGTGAGCTGAAGGCTCACAACGTCCCGTTCGTTAGCTCACCGACGGATCTTGAGCGGATTGACGCCCGTCAGGATCAGCTCTCCGCTGGTCGAGATCCGGATCTCCGCGACGGGAGTCGCCTCGACGTCGGCGAGCTTGTAGCGATCGGTGAGCAGCTGGATGCGCTGGTTCGCCGAACCGCGCAGGCCGGTCGCGAGCCGCTCCGTCGAGACGTAGCGGCCGTCGATCAGGACGTCGAGCCGCGCGAGCACATCGTTGCCATGCGGCAGCGCGCGGATCTCGTCGATCGTGTAGCCGGAGAACGCGAGCGTCGACATCCCGAGTGCGCGCGCGGCGTCGAGCAGCGCGACCGCACCCGCCGCCTGCTGCAGCGGCTCGCCACCGCTGAGCGAGAGGCCCTCGCTGCCGGCCTCTTTCGCCCGGGCCATCTCGCGGGCGAGCTCCTCGACGAGGACCTCGCGGCCGCCCGACGCGTCATGGGTCGACGGGTTGAAGCAGCCCGGGCAGCCGAGCGTGCAGCCCTGCATCCAGACGACGAAGCGGGCGCCGGGCCCGTTGGCGCGGCTCCGAGCTTCCGTCGCGTGGACGCGGACCTTCACTTCGACGCGGTGACCGGCTTCGCCACCGACGGAAGCGGGCGGAGATTGCCCGTCGTGCCGGTGAGGTCGATCTCCTTGAGCAGGAGATCGGGCGTGACGATGCTGCTCTCGACGCCGCCCGACGGCACGAAGCCGTCGTCGGTGCCGCCGGTGATGCGCAGCGCGAGCTGGCTGTCCGTCGCCGCGAGGAAGTTGTAGACGGTCACGTCCTTCGACACGCCGATGACATCCTTCCACGCGCGGATCGGGATCTCGGTCGGCTGGATGCCGCGCACGAGCTCCTCCTTGCCGTTCGGATAGACCTTGTAGGCCATCACGACCGGCGGCGGCAGCAGCGGATCGGTCGTCTTGATCATCTGGATCAGCTCGCGGCGCGTGAACTCCGGCGCGCCGGTGATCGCCGCGTCGTCGAGGCGGCGGATGAGCACGCCGTACTTGAGACCGTCGGCCCTCGCCGCGGCAATCAGCTTCTGCTTGAGCGCCGCGCGCGGCACGCCGCCCTTCGCGGTGACGAACAGGTTCGTCGCGCTGCCGTGGTAGGCGCCGCCCTGGCCATCCGACGGCCGGCGCGCGTGGCCGTTCGACGTCTGGCCCTTCTGCGACGGCGTGCGGCTCGTCAGGAGCGTCTTGAGGTTGCCGTTCGAGACGACCTCGACCTTCTGCGCGGCGACGCCCTCGTCGTCGATCTTGTAGCCGCCGATCAGCGCGTTCTTGCCGGCATCGCGCGTCGTCGGATCGTCGATGATCGACAGGTTCGACGACATCACGCGGAGGCCGACCTTGTCGGTCAGCGCACCGCCAAACACGCGCGTCTCCTGCGGAGACAGACCCTCGGGCACCGGCGTGCCGCCGAGGTGCGGCGCGAGCGCGAAGCGGATCAGGCCGACCGCGCCTTCGCCCTCGAACAGCACGGGGCCGCTGTACTTCTCGAGCTGCGGCGCCTTCTCGAGCGCGACGATCGACTCGGCGAGGCGCTTGGACTCCTGCTCGAGCTCCTTGTCGTTTGGCAGATCCTTCGCGGTGTGGCCGTAGCGAAGGAAGTAGTTGCCGAGCAGCTGGCCGTCGGGCGCCTGGCCGCTGACCGAGATCACGACGCCGCTCGCGCGACGCGTGTCGGTGACGCTCGTCTTCTCGGTCGTCAGGTACCAGCGGCGCTCGAGGTAGCTCGTGAGCGCGACGTGCGAGTCGCGCAGGCCGGGCTGATCGCGGAACACGGTCGACAGCTTCTTCGCGCGCGCCTCGAGCTCGTCGAGCGACTCGAGCTGCGGCACGAGGATCGGCTCGTCGCTGACGACCGGTTTCTCGGTCGTCCATGCGGGGACATCGGCGGGACGCGCGCCTCCACCGGCGCGACGCGCCTCGATCTTCGCGCGCAGCTGGATCAGCGCCTCCTTGTAAGCCTGATCGGTGACGAGCCACGCGGCTCGCCTGGCGATCCGCGGCGTCGCCTCGAGCGGCAGGGTCGCGGCGGCCGTACCGTCGAGCTCGGCGCCGTCGGGCACGACGAAGTTGCCGTTGTCGAACTGCTGGTTGCCGACGCGGACGCGCGCCTCGAGGTTGACGAAGTGGCGGTTGCGCCGCGACGTCGTCTGGCCGAGGCTCGCCGACACGTCGTTCACGTCGACCTCGGTGATCTTGTACGAGATCGAGTACGGCTTCGGCGCGCCGGGGATCGCGAGGTGCAGCATCGCGCGATCCATCTCCTCGGCGACCGCGTCGACGATCTCGTCGGTGACGGCCTTCGACGCGGGACCGAGGTCCTCGGCGGGGATCTTCTTCGCCTGCGCGACCGTCGACGGGATGGCGATTGCCAGGGCGATCAGATAGCGGGACTTCATCACTTCACCTCTTTACGGATCGAGCTGGGCGGCTCGAGCAGCGGCGGACGGTCAGGCGGGATGAACCCCTTCTCGACCTCGAGCCGCTCGACGAGCAGGCTCGGCGCGCTCGCCGAAACCGGCACCCAGCCGCTCTCCGCGCCGCAGACACCATTGAACGTCTCGATCTCGCGGCTCGCCGCGCGGATCGACTGCAGCGCGACGAGCGGCGTGCCGCTGATGTCGATGCCGCGGACGAGCTCCTTCTTGCCGTCGGGATAGATCCGGTACGCCATCACCGGGTTCACCTTGAACGCCTGGGGCGCGAACGCCGACGTGTTCGTGAAGCCGCCGCTGATGTCGGTGAAGATCATGCCGTACGGCCGCTTCTGCCGCTTGACCTCCTCGAGCAGCATCTTCTCGAGGTCGGTGTACGGCACGCTGCGCGTCGTCTCGACGACGAGGTTGCCCTGGCGCGCGACCGGCGGCAGGCCCGGCGAGTGGCGGCCGTGGCCGTTCGAGTGGCCGAAGCCCGGGATCGGGTTGCGGCCCATCAAGAAGCCGACGAGCTTGCCGCGATCGACGAGCGGGACCCTGCGGGCCTTCACGCCCTCGTCGTCGTAGCGATAGAAGCCGTTCAGCTGGATGCCGTTGAGCGTGAGGATCTGCGGATCGTCGTAGACGCTGAGCCAGTCGGGTGCGATGTCCTTGCCGACGTAGCTCGCGAACGTGCGTCCGCTCGTCGTGTCCTTCTGGCGGTGGCCTTCGATGCGGTGACCGAACACCTCGTGGAAGAACACGCCCGACGCGCGGCCCTGCAGGATCGCGGGACCGACGTACGGCTCGGCGAGCGGCGCGTCGTGGAGCGCGTCGAGGTCGTCGACGACGACCTTGATCATGTTGTCGACCTCGGCGTCGGCCGGGAGATCCGCGGGCGTGCGGCCGAACCGCTGCTCGAGGCGCGACAGGTTCATGCCGTCGTCCGCCTTCACACCGACGGAGACCGAGAGCTGCGCGCTCGTCCACGACAGCTGGATCTGGCTGCCCTCGCTGTTGACGTAGTACGCGGTGTTGAGCTGGAACAGCACGCCGCACGTGCCGCGCGTCGCCGCACCCTTGAGCGCCTTGCTCGAGCAGCGCTTCAGGCGGTCGACCCACTGGGCCTTGTCGAACGTCAGCGTCGCCGGCGCCTCGATGTAGACCTCGGGAGGCTCCGACGAGAAATCAGGATCGTTGCTCCGCTTGGTCAGCGTCGCCTGATCTTGCTTCACGTAGCCGAGCGCGCTGACCGCCTCGTGGTAGCGGCGGTCGGTCTCGAGCCACAGCGCGTTCTGGAGCGACTGCTTCTCGTCGCCGAACGGCACGATGCCGCGCCGGGTGAGCGGTGCGTTGAGGCTGTTGCTGTCGTCCGAGAGGGCGCGCGTGTTGTCGAGCTTTGGCGAGCCGACGCGGACCTCGGTATCGAGATTGCGCGCGGTGTCGTCGGTATCGGTGATCAGCGCGCCGCCTTCGGCCTCGAGGCTTACTACGCGCTGCTCGACGAGCTGGTACGCGAGGTAGTACGCGGGCTCCTGGGCGTCCTTCAGCTTCGCGATCTCGCGATCGTTCTCTGTCTTGAGAATATCGAGGACAGGAGATCTCTTGTCGGGTGCGTTGCCATCGGTCGGCGCACTCGTCGTCACCTCGATCTTGGCTGGGACCTCGGGAAGGTCGAGCTTGGGATCATTGCCTGGGAGAGGGGCTTTGGCCTGCTGCGCCGATTTGGTGCCACCACCACTCGGACACGCAGAAAGCCCGGCGAGGACGCCGAGCAGGAGGAACCGACGCATATGGTTCGAAGCCTAGGATGCGAATGGCACCAAATCAAACGCATCAGAGCGCGATCACCGCTATGATTTCGACGATATGTCGCCGTCGGGTCGCTATACCGCCCTGGTCGTCCATGGCGATGGCGGAATCCTGGACGTCCTGACCCGATGGTTCGAGGCCAGCGACTTCGACGTCATCGCCGCGACCAGCGCGTATCGCGCCGAGGCCCATCTGGAGGGCGACCGTCCGATCGAGGTCGTCGTCGCCGCCTGGGACGACATCAATCCGGTCGGCGGCGAGGTGTACCGCTGGGTACTTAGCAACCGGCCCGACCTCCGCTCCCGCTTCGTGTTCGTCGCGGATGACCCTCCTCCCGAGTTCGACGCGGTCGTCGGCGGTCGCTGTCTCGCGGTGCCGCTCGCGGCCGTCCAGGAGCTCGTGCGGGTCGCCAAGGGCGTCGTGAAGCGCGTCCGCACGCCACCGCGCGGCATCCCGATCGTGCGCGGTCACAACCGCCCGTCGCTGCTCCTCGCCGATGACGATCCGCCGCTGCTCGCCGCGATGGCGGACCTGTTCACGCAGCTCGGCTACGCGGTGAACCAGGTCGACAGCATCAAGAATGCGATCGAGCTCGCCGAGTTCCGTGACTTTGACGTGATCGTCGCGGACTGGCGGATGCACGACGGTGGCGGCATCGATCTCTACAAGTGGATCGTCAAGAACAAGCCGCACCTCGCCGCACGCGTCGTGTTCCTGTCGGAGGCCGACCAGGATGACTCGGGCCCGGTCGCGCCCGGCCGGCCGATGTTCCGCAAGGGCATGGACTCGCAGGGCCTCATCGAGGTCCTGAAGGACATCGTCA
>JABFXX010000292.1 GCA_013368795.1 Kofleriaceae bacterium | reverse complement strand
TTCGGATGAAACCGAACCACTCCGAGGCCACGAGCGAGGCGCGCATCCTCGAGCAGCGGCTCAGGAACAAGCGCTGACGGTCGCGCGCCAGCCGGCCACTATCGAGCAACGCCCGAGGAAGCGGTGACAGCCGCCACTCTCGAACAGCGCCCGAGGAACAAGCGCTGACGGTCCCGCGCCAGCCGGTCACTATCGAGCAACGCCCGAGGAAGCGTTGACAGCCGCCACTCTCGAACAGCGCCCGAGGAACAAGCGCTGACGGTCTCGCGCCAGCAGACCACCGTCCTCGAGCCGCGGCTCACGAACCGGCGCTGACGGTCTCGCGCCAGCCGCCCAGCGTGTCGGCGAGCTCGAATGCGTCGCCGGCATCGATCGTCACGATCGCCTGCTTTTGCCAGGCGTCGTGCATCCGGCGAAACCGCAGGAGCGCGACCTTGGGGCTCTTCCAGTCGCCGTCCTTGTCGCGCTCGCGAAACATCACCGCGACGGTCGCCCAGCCGCGCGCTTCCCAGATCCGGCGCGCGAGCTGCTCGCGGACCTGCATGCCGTCGACCTCGAGGTCGTACTGGACCTCGTCGAGGTCGGCGAGGGTCATGGCGCGGGCTCGCCGACTTCGAGCTCGGTGACCGTCGAGTCACCGCTTTTCACATGGCCGCGCACGCGCGCGACGAGGTCGGTCGTGGTGCCCGCGTCCTCGACGCGTAGCTTGAGCTCCTCGCCAACTTCGAACAGAAATGGTGTGCGGACCCTGACGACTCCGGGCGTGCGCTCGACGAGATCGAACACGTCGTGCGTGCCGCCACCTTCGACCAGGAGCACGCGCCCCGACATGACCGCGAGGTACCACGCACGCGTCAGCGCCTCAAGCTCTTCTACTAGGCTGCGCGCCGGGTTAACCTGCTCGCGTCGGATGCTCAAGCCAGTCGAGAAGCAGCGGGTTGCGGAGGAGATCGCCGAGCAGCTGCGCTCGCTCATCCTCAACGGTCAGTACCCGCCGGGGTCGAAGCTGCCGCCCGAGCGCGAGCTGTCGAAGCGGCTGCGCGTCAACCGTGCGTCGCTGCGCGAGGCGCTGAAGAAGCTCGAGCATCTCGGGCTCGTCCGGATCCGCCAGGGCGACGGCACGCGCGTTCAGAACTTCATGGAGACCGGCGGCATCGAGCTCGTGCAGCACCTGCTGCCGCTCGCCGGCGGCAAGCCCGAGCTGATCCGCGACCTCCTCGAGTTTCGGCGCATCTTCGGCCGCGAGATCGCGCGCCTTGCCGCGTCGCGGTCGGCCAAGGACAAGGACGGCCTGACCAAGCTCCGCGCGCTCGCCGACAAGGCCGATCACACCGCCGGTGCCGCCGAGCTGTTCGACCTCGACTTCGACTTCTACGTCGCGATCGCTGCGATGTCGGGCAACCAGGTCATGCTGCTGCTCATCAACACCGTGCGCGACGGCGTGCGCGGCTTCATGCCGCTGCTCGCGAACCTCGCGGCGCCGCAGGAGTCGGTGCGCAAGCACCACCGCGATCTGATCGCGGCGATCGAGCGCGGCGACGTGCCGGGTGCGGGCCGCATCGCCGACGAATACCTGCGCATGGGCGCCGAGCTCGCCGCTCGCATGGGCGGCCGGCCCGAGCTGCAGCCGCAACCGCTCCCCGAGTAGGCGATGCCGACTCTCAGCCGGAAGGAGGTCGAGGAGATCGCGCTGCTCGCGCGCGTGCACCTCGAGTCCGCCGAGCTCGATGCAATGCAGGCGGAGCTGGGCGCGATCCTCGAGCATTTCGGCGCGATCGCCGCCGTCGATACGACCGATGTTCCGCCGATGACGCACGCCGTGCCGATGGACATGCGGCTGCGCGCAGACGTGCCGGCACCGTCGCTGCCCGTCGACGAGGCGCTGCGTGCGGCGCCGATGAAGACCGATAGCGTGTTCGTCGTTCCCTCGATCATTCCGGGGAGCGAATGACCGAGTGGCTCTCCGTCGCGGACACCGCGCGGCAGGTCGCCGCCGGTGAGATCGAGGCGACGCGCGTCGTCGAGCGCTACCTCGAGCGCATTCGCGATGTCGATCGCGATATCGGCAGCTACCTCGCGGTCGATGCGGAGGGTGCGCGCGCCGCGGCCGCCGCGATCGATGCGCGTCGCGCCGCCGGCGAGAAGCTGCCGCCGCTCGCGGGCGTGCCGGTCTCGCTCAAGGACGTGCTCGTCACGAAGGGCCTCGCGACGACGGCCGCATCGAAGATCCTCGAGGGCTGGATCCCGCCGTACGACGGCACTGTCGTCGAGAAGCTGCGCGCCGCGGGCGCCGTGATCCTCGGCAAGGTCAACTGCGACGAGTTCGCGATGGGCAGCTCGACGGAGAACTCGGCATACCAGCCGACGAAGAACCCGTGGGACCCCTCGCGCGTGCCCGGTGGCAGCTCGGGCGGCAGCTCCGCGTCGGTCGCGGCGGCGCTGTGCGCAGCGAGCCTCGGCACCGACACGGGCGGCTCGATTCGCCAGCCCGCGGCGTTCTGCGGTGTCGTCGGTCTCAAGCCGACCTACGGCCGCGTGTCGCGCTGGGGCGTCGTCGCGTTCGCGAGCTCGCTCGATCAGGTCGGCCCGCTGACGCGCACGGTCGAGGACGCCGCGCTGATGCTCGAGGTGATCGCGGGCTTCGACCCGAAGGACTCGACGTCGCTCGACGCGCCCGTGCCGAAGTACACCGATGCGCTCGTCGGCGATGTCAGCGGCGTGCGCGTCGGGCTGCCGCACGAGTACTTCGAGGGCGCGATCGATGCCGGCGTGCGCGCCGCACTCGACGCCACGATCGCTCAGCTCAAGGATCGCGGCGCGATCTTCGTCGACATCTCGCTGCCGCACACGTCGCTCGCGCTGCCCGCGTACTACATCGTCGCGCCCGCCGAGGCGTCGTCGAACCTCGCGCGCTACGACGGCATTCGCTTCGGCAAGGCGGCACAGGACGCGAAGGACCTGCTCGATCTCTATATGCGCTCGCGTGGCGCCGGGTTCGGTCCCGAGGTCAAGCGGCGCATCATGCTCGGCACGTACGCGCTGCGCTCGGGGTACTACGACGCGTACTACAAGAAGGCGCAGCAGGTCCGCACGCTGATCAAGCGCGACTTCGACAAGGCGTTCCAGCACGTCGACGTGATCCTCACGCCGACGACGCCGACCGCCGCGTTTCCGTTCGGCGCCAAGTCGACGCCGCTCGACATGTACATGGGCGACGTGTTCACGCTGTCGTGCAACCTCGCCGGTCTGCCGGGCCTCGTCGTGCCGTGCGGCCTCAGCGAGAACCTGCCGGTCGGAGCGCAGCTGCTCGGCAAGCCGCTCGACGAGGCGACGCTGCTCCGCGTCGGCCACGTGATCGAAGGCTTTGGCGGCCTGGGCGGAAAGCGGCCGCTGCCATGAGCGACACGATCGCGTCTGTGATCGGAGACCGCTGCCATGAGCGGGCTCGCGAAGCAGGAGCCGGTAATCGGGAAGTCGCTGCCATGAGCGAGCTCGCGAAGCTGCTCGAGACGTGGGAGCCGATGTTGGCTGAAAAGTGCGAGCTCGCCGAGCTGCTCGAGACGTCGGTGATCGAGGGTCGGCCATGAGCGAGCTCGCGAAGCTGCTCGAGACGTGGGAGCCGGTGATCGGCCTCGAGGTGCACGTCCAGCTCGCGACGAAGTCGAAGGCATTCTCGCCATCGGCGGTCGAGTTCGGCGCGCCGCCCAACTCGCTGACCGATCCGCTCGTGCTCGGCATGCCCGGCACGCTGCCGTCGTTCAACCGCGCGGCGCTCGAGCTCGCGCTCAAGCTCGGCATCGCGACCGAGTCGAAGATTCGCGCGCGGTCGCGGTTTGCGCGCAAGCAGTACTTCTATCCAGATCTGCCCAAGGGCTACCAGATCTCGCAGTACGACGAGCCGCTCTGCGAGGACGGCCACGTCGACCTGATCCACGGCGGCGCGGTGAAGCGCGTCCGGCTCGAGCGCATCCACCTCGAGGAGGATGCCGGCAAGAACACGCACGTCGGTCAGTTCTCGCACGTCGATCTCAATCGCGCGGGCGTGCCGCTCGTCGAGGTCGTGTCCGCGCCGGAGATCGGTAGCGCCGAGGAGGCCGCCGAGTTCATGCGCGCGCTCCACCGGCTCGTGCGCTGGCTCGAGATCTCCGAGGCCGACATGGAGAAGGGCCAGATGCGCTGCGACGCGAACGTGTCCGTGCGCCTGCGCGGCGAGGATCGGCTCGGCACGCGGACCGAGCTCAAGAACATCAACTCGTTCCGCTTCGTCCAGAACGCCGTCGAGAACGAGATCCTCCGCCAGATCCGGATCATCGAGGGCGGCGGCCGCATCATCCGCGAGACCCGCCTGTGGGACGCCGACGCCGGCACCTCCGCGTCGATGCGCAGCAAGGAAGAGGCGAACGATTACCGTTACTTCCCCGACCCCGATCTGCCGCCGCTCGTCGTCGACGGCGCCGTGATGGCCAACATCCTGCGCGGCCTGCCCGAGCTGCCGAGCGCGCGCTTCCAGCGCTACGTCACCGAGGGCCTCTCCCCCGACGATGCCCGCACGCTGATCGGCGAGCGCGCGCTGGCCGAGTTCTACGACGCGACGTGCAAGGCGACCCCGGGCCGCTCGAGCAAGACGATCGCGAACTGGCTCCTGACCGAGCTACTCGGTGCGCTCAATGCCGCCGGCAAGGACATCACCGAGTCGCCGATGGCGCCGGCGACGCTGTCCGAGCTCGTGCGGCTCGTCGAGGACGGCACGATCAGCGGCAAGATCGGCAAGGAGGTCTTTGCCGAGAGCTTCAAGACCGGCGAGGCGCCGGCCGCGATCGTCGAGCGGCGCGGCGTCCAGCAGATCTCGGACGAGGCCGTGCTCACCGCGATCATCGACAAGATCGTCACCGCGAACCCCAAGCAGGCGACCGAGTACGCCAACGGCAAAGACGGGCTCTTCGGCTTCTTCGTCGGGCAGGTGATGAAGCAGACCCAGGGCCGCGCAAACCCCGTGATGACGTCGGATCTGCTCCACAAGCGGCTCGGCCGCTAGGATCTCCTATGCGCCGGGGCAGGCCTAAGATCCTGATCATTCAGCTGATCGAGGAAGCCACCAAGCAATGCTTGACGCGGCGCTCGCCATGAGTAAAGTCCGCGATTCGTAAAAGCATTTTCGCGGAGCCAAGTGACATGTACGCCGTGATCCAAACGGGTGGAAAGCAGTATCGGGTCGAGCCGGGCAAGACCGTCGTGGTCGAGAAGCTCGCCGGCGATGCCGGAGCCCAGATCGTGTTCGACCAAGTTCTCCTCGTCTCGTCGGGTGACGGCGGCAGCGTGACCGTGGGCAAGCCCCTCGTCGCGGGTGCCAAGGTCACCGGCGAGATCGTCGAGCAGACCCGCGGTGACAAGCTCGTCGTCTTCAAGTTCCGCCGCCGCAAGAACTACGTTCGCCGCAACGGTCATCGTCAGGACGTGACCGCGGTGAAGATCGCCGAGATCAAGGCCTGAAGAGGTAACGCGTCATGGCACATAAAAAAGGTCAAGGTTCGACTCGGAACGGTCGCGACTCCAACCCGAAGATGCGCGGTGTGAAGCGCTTCGCGGGTCAGCAGGTCAAGGCCGGCAGCATCCTCGTTCGCCAGGTGGGCACCAAGTTCCACGCCGGCGAGAACGTCGGCATCGGCCGCGACTGGACGCTGTTCTCGATGATCGACGGTACGGTCAAGTTCGAGCGCCACGGCAAGTCGAAGATGCGCGTCGCGGTCTACCCGGCCGAGACCGCCGCCGCGGCTGCCTGATCATCGTTCCGCGCTGATCGCTAGCTGGCCCGCTCGAGCAATCGACGCGGGCCTTCGATCGTTTCGGCGCGCCAGCCGGGAGTGGCTTAGCGCGCCAGGCTGATCGACGACGGCGGGCTCGTTGGCTCACGCCGAGCTGATCCGACGACGGCGGGCTCGTTGGCTCACGCCGAGCTGATCCGACGACGGCGGGCTCGTTGGCTCACGCCGAGCTGATCCGACGACGACGGCTCGTTGGCTCACGCGAGCGACACGGCGGGCAGAGCTGGTCGACGCCCGCGGCTCGTTGGCTCACGCGAGCGACACGGCGGGCCGAGCTGGTCGACGCCCGCGGCTCGTTGGCTCACGCGAGCGACACGGCGGGCCGAGCTGGTCGACTCGCCCGGCTCGTTGGCTCACGTCAGCGACACGACGCGCGCGCCCAGCTGATCGACGACGGCTGCTCGTGGGCTCACGTGAGCGATACGACGCGCGCGCCGAGCTGATCGACGACCGCCGCGTCGTGCGTGGCGAGGATCGTCGCGCCGCCGCCTGCCGCGTGATCCTTCACGAGTGCGACCAGGGCGTCGAGGCGGCGCACGTCCAGGCCGTTGTCGGGCTCGTCGAGCACGAGCAGCTTCGGCGGGCCGAGCAGCGCCGCCGCCAGGCACGCACGCCTGCGCTGGCCGAGCGACATCCGCTCGAGCGCGACCTCGCCCAGCTCCTCGAGGCCGAGCCGTTCGACGAGGCCGGGCGACGGCGCCTCCGTCCCTCGGCTTGCCGCACAGAGCGCCCACAGCTCGCTGCCGCGCAGAAAGCCCGGCGCGTCGGCGTTCTCTGGCACGTAGCCCAGTGCCCTGCGGGCGGCCCTGCGCTCGCGCGCCGCGCCCCATGCGCTCGCACCCGCGACGACGACGCGGCCGTTGGTCGGCGCGAGCACGCCCGCGATCGCCATCAGCAGCGTCGACTTGCCCGAGCCGTTCTTGCCGACGAGCGCGACGATCTCGCCGGCCTTGGCCTCGAGCGAGAGCTCGTCGATGATCGTGTGCCCGCCGCGCCGCACGGTGAGGCCGTCCACGCGAAGCACATCGATGCCGGCCGCGGTCATCGCTGCCGAACGCCGACCGCCGGTCGAGATTGCCGTCACGAGGTCCTCGCAGTCAGCGCGGCGGCAGGGGACCGCCGATCTTCGGTCATCACGGGGTCCTCGCAGTCAGCGCGGCGGCAGGGGACCGCCGGTCTTCGGTCATCACGAGCTCCTCGCAGTCAGCGCGGCGGCAGGGGACCGCCGGTCTTCGGTCATCACGAGCTCCTCGCAGACAGGGGACCCGCCGGTCTTGGGTCATCACGAGGTCCTCGCAGTCAGGGTGGCGGCGATGCCGATCGCGAGCAGGCCGAGCACGCCGGCCGCGCCGAGCCACACGAGGCACGCGACCGCGACCGCACTCGCGACGACCGCACCGCTGACAACGCGCGACGGATCGCCGCCGCCACGATCGGCCCACACGAGCGCGCGTGTCGTGACGAGCGCAGCGCCGACGGCGGCACCGATGCCGACAACGGCGAACGTCGCGAGCGTCGCCGTGCTGCCGCCGAATGCGAGCGCAGCTGCGCCAACGGCGATCGCCATCCCGAGCGCGTACACGGCGCTGACCGCGGTTGCGAGTACGCCGACGCGCGCGACCTCCGAGATGCCGAGCGAAGACGCGAGCCAGGCGCTCGCGCGATGCGCCTCGACGAGCGGCATCAGCGTGCCGACCCATCCCGGCACGAGCACGATCGCGATCGTCGACGCGCCCATCACCGCCGCGTCTTCGCCGACGCGATGGTTGTTGCGCACGAACAGCCCACCGGCGAGACCCGCGAGGATTGCGAGACCTGCACCGCGCACGAGCGCATCGCCGGCGCGCCGGCGCAACGCGCGCATGTACACGCCGACGAGCGCGCTCGGCCCCGTTCGCCAGCGCGGCGTCCGCGAGTGCCGCACGTAGGGCCGCCAGCTCGCGAGCGCGGCGATCACGAGCGTCAGCGCAGCGACGACGACGAGGCCTCGCGCGCCCTCGCCGGCGAGCCACAGCGCGAGCCACGGCAGCTGCAGCCCGACGAGCGCGCCGAGCGCGAGCACCGGCGGCGACACGCGCGGCGATGGCAGCGAGCGCAAGTAAC
>JABFXX010000664.1 GCA_013368795.1 Kofleriaceae bacterium | reverse complement strand
ACGTCGTCGCCCGACGGATCGGACATCGTCGGCGTGCGGCCCGTGATCGAGCCGAAGCCGAACGCGACCTCGTGGAGCACGCGCAGGAGGCGATGCGTGTAGACGAGCTCGCTGCGGATGTAGCGATCGCGGAAGTCGTAGCGGTTGCCGAAGTCGTGCGCGACGACGTCGAGCGAGACCTCGTTCAGACGGTTCTCGAGGCGCTGGCGATCGAGCGTCTCGAGCCGATCGAAGAGCGCGGGGTCGACGCGGACGACGTGCGGCGCGCGCTCGGATGCGAAGTGCTCGAGCTCGTTGCCGGCGGAGTCCTTGCCGCGGATGTAGTACTCGACGCCGGGCGCGACCGCGGCGGGAAGGCTCGCGAACCAGCCGCCCGCTGACGAGCGCTCGAACGAGACGTCCTGCCATTTGGCCGCGCCGATCGGCCGCCAGCGCACGCTGAGCGCCTCGGAGAACGGGGCGTCGATCATCGCCTCGAGCTCGATCGGGTGGCCGGCGACGACGGAGGTCGGCGCGACGTGAATGACCAGCGCGTGCGCGACGGCGGCGGGCTCGTCGGCATGCGCGACCGTTGCGGCGAGGAGGATGGCGAAGAGAAGTGCGGTCTTCATGGCGATCCTCACCAGTCGAAGTTGAGGGCGAAGCCGCCCGACAGGCCCGAGTGATCGATGTCGCGCGCCTGATAGGACACGCGCACCGACGGGTAGAACCACGACACCTTGCGCAGGCCGACGTCGCCGATCAGGCGCACGCCGAGATCCTCGACGACGGGCTGGTCGGTGACCTGCACCGTGATCTGCACGGGCACGACGGGGTTGGGCAGCCAGTGATAGGCGGCCTCGAGCAGCGTGCCGACGCGCGACGTGAAGCTCGCGCCGAGCACGAGGTTCGTGCCGAGCTCGTCGCCGAGGCGGACGCGGCCGCGCGCGCCGATACCGGTGAAGAACTCGCAGCCGCTCGTGTCGCTGCCGGTGCAGCGGTCGCCGCTGCTCGTCTCCATCGTGTCGGTCGTGAGCAGGCCCGCCTGCGGGCGGAGCATGACCGCGATGTTCGGGCGGATCCGGAACTCGACCTCGGTGTAGACGTACGAGAACGTGACCTTCTGGCAGCGGTACGCGCCCGCTTCGTCCATGCACGCGTTGTTGAGATCGATGACATCCTTCGGGCCGCCGGTGCCGGTCAGCGTGCCGAAGCCGAGGCGAACCGCATAGACGGGCCTGCCGAACCGGTAGGTGAAGTCGAGCTCGGCCTGGGTGTACTGGTCGTAGCCCTTGCCGAGCTTGCCGTCGAAGTCGACGTACTCGACGTGACCGTCGATGTGCGTGCGGCCCTGCTGGATCGGCTCCTCGCTGACGACCTCGTCGATCGAGATCACGCGCGGCTCCTCCTGCGAGCCGAGCACCGGCTGGGCGTCGCCGTCACCGCCCGCCGCCGCCTCGACGTACCACTCGACCTTCTCGCCGCGGACCTGCGCGCCGTCGATCGTGCCGCGCAGGTACGCGTCGCCATCCTTGTGAAGCTCCGTGCGCGAGAACCCGGGCGCACCATCGGGGCGCACGTAGAGCCACGCGGTGCGAAGGATCGACGGCCGGCGCGACAGGAACGCGAGCTCGATCGGGCGGCCGGGGACCGCGCGCTCGATCGACGCGACGACGATCGAGGCCTGCTCCTGGCCGGGCTCGACCTCGAGCTGCGCGGCGAGCTGCGCGATCCGCGGATCGCGCGACGTCGAGGTCGTCTTCGCCTTCGCGAGCGCGGCTTCGCGTGCCTGCGCCTGCGCGCGGAGGCTCGCGATCTCGGCTTCGATCGAGCGGCGATACGGCGACTGCGGATCGGCGGCGAGCAGCTCGTTCCAGCGCGCGATGCGCTTGTCGATCGGCTGGCCGAGCGTGTCGGTCCACGCGACGCGCGCGAGCTCGGCGTGATCGATCTGCTGAGAGGGTCCCGGTTGCGGTGGCGCGATCGGCGGCGCCGACTGGCCCTTGCTCGCGGCGACCTGCTCGGCCCACGGATCGACGAACGTCCGCTTCGCGGAGACGAGGCGAACGTGATCGCCGACGAGCACGCGCTTGGCGAGCTCCTCGTCGGCGTGCGCGACGCTGACACCGGCGCCGCTCTTTGCGACGGTCAGCGTGCCGAGGTCGAAGCGATCGCGCAGCATCGAGCCGCTCTTCGGATCGCGGACGACGATCTCGTGCAGCAGCTCGAGCTCGCTGCCGGAGCCGACGCCGTCCTGCGCGCCGAGGTCGACGTAGATGTCCTTGCCGTCGATCGCGAGCACGACGTGATCGTCGTCGGCCGACGCGAGCGAAGGTGCCGCGAGCAGCGCGGCGCTGAGGATGATGCCGATGGCCTTCATCTAGAACTCCACCGATGCGCCGCCGCCACCCGTGAACCCGGCGACC
This sequence comes from Kofleriaceae bacterium, assembly GCA_013368795.1. Classification (GTDB taxonomy): domain Bacteria; phylum Myxococcota_A; class Polyangia; order Haliangiales; family Haliangiaceae; genus JABFXX01. Next base: position 5,526 of record JABFXX010000664.1, on the reverse strand, counting down.
GACTGGTTGCGCGCCGCGTAGCCGACGCGAAGTCCGATGCGAACCCCTGGCGTGACGTCGTAGCCGAGGTCGTAATAGAGGCGAACGCCCGTCGGGCGATGGTCTGCGGGCAGGTTCGTGATCTCGACGGTCGCCGACATCGGCAGCCTGGGCACCGTGCCCCAGCCGAGCCGGAAGAATCCGTTCGTGCCGACCGCCGCCAGATACTCGACGCCGAGCGCGACGTGGCTCGCGTCGCGTTCGCCGAGGCGCGCCTCGCCTCGCCCACCGACCGCGAAGCCATCCTGCGTCGCCATCACCATCATCCGCGCGTCGAATCGCACACCCTCGACGGCGGCGAGCCCGAGCTCGAACCAGCCGGCGACCTTGAACCCGGCCTCGGCGGTGCACGCCTCGGTCGTCGGGCACATCTGATCGGGTGCCTGCAGCGTGTCGCCGAGCAGGCGCGTGTAGCCGACGCGGATCTCCTCGAGCGGATAGGTCCACAGCCGGTACGAGAAGTCGGCGTCGAACCGGTAGTAGTGATCGGCGAGCTTCGTGCCGTTGACGGTCTTCGTGCCGTACTCGACCCACTCGCCGAGCGCATGCATGCGCGATCTGCGATGGCCGGCCCGCAGCTCGTCGCGCGTACGCCGCTCGGCATCGGCCGGCACGCGCACCGCGATCGAGTGCGGCCACTCGAGCGTCGCGAATACGGGCGCGTCACCGGCGGTGACGTAGTAGTCGACGCCGGGCGCGACGACGGCCGCCGCCGGCACGACCGCGACCCAGCGCGCGTTGTCCTTGCGGACGAGCTCGATATCGGTGAACGGCTGCGTGCCGCGCGTACGCACGTGCGCGACGAGCGTCGGTGTCGATGCCGGTGCCTCGGCGACGAGCTCGAGATCCTGTCCCGCCTCGGCATCCGCCGGCGGCACGTGCCGCACGCCCTGCGCCGACGCGAGGGTCGACGACGCCGCGAGCATGACGATCGAAATCGCTAGCTTCATGATCGACCTCACCAGTAGAAGCCCAGGCCGCCGCCGCCGCCGATGCCGCCGTGCGCGGTCGTGCGGCCCTGCCACGAGCCGCGGAGGATGAGCGACACGTTCTCGATCGCGAGGATCTCGATCTCGGTCGCGAGCTTCACGCCGACGTCGCCGTTGTTCGGTTGGTTCGTCGCGCCGACGGAGATGCCGAGGAGCAACTTGTCGGTGGGCCGCGTGCCGAGCCGGATATCGGAGAGGAAGCCGACCTGCTCGACGGTGCGGCCGATGAACGCGAGGTTCGTGCCGTCGCGATCGCCGATGCGGAACCTGCCCTCGCCGCCCAGGCCGAAGCCCTCCTTGCCGACGCCCGCGATCAGCTGGCCGCCGGCAGCGAGGTGGACGCCGTCGCTCGTGCCGCCGACCTCGATATCGGCGTAGCCGTAGTGGAAGCCCGAGCGCTGGATCGGCATCGCATCCGTCCACACGGTGTTCGCGAACCCGCCGCTGCCCGCGTACACGCCGTAGCCGACGCCGACACTCTCGACGTGAGAGTCGAGCCGGTACGTGAAGTCGACGTTCGCGGTGAACTGGTGGTCGGCGTGATCGCCGTCGCGCTCGTCGAACGTCGCGAAGTCGAGGTAGTCGGCGGCGATCTTCACCGACGAGCGCCCCGGCACCGAGCCGAAGTGATCGAGCATCGTCGGCGCCCGGACGTCGATCGCGATCGGCTCGCGCGGCGTACCGAGCGCGAGGCCCGAGCGGCCGTCCGGCGTCGAGACCTCGACGAAGTAGTCGAGGCCGGGCGTCTTCACGACCTCGGCGGGCAGCGTGCCGCGCAGGTAGATGTCGTGCTCGCGGACGAGCAGCATGCTGCGATACGTCCGGTTGCCGCGCGGTCGGTAGTGCAGATACGCGCTCGCGACCTCGCGTGGCTCGTCGAGCACGAACACGACCGGAATCTGCTCGCCGGCGACCGCGGTCTTCACCGGCTCGTGGCCGACCGTCACGATCGTATCGCTGTGCTGAGCCGAGTCGCGCGGGCGCAGCTCGTCGCGCAGCGTGTGCAGCTGGTCGAGGTCGCGCCGGATCGCGGCGGCGAACGGCGAGCCCGAGCGCGCCGACAGGTAGCGCTCCCACGACGCGATCCGCACCTCGAGCGTCTGCCCGGCCTGGGCCGCGAAGACGCCGAGCACCTCGGCGGTCTGCGGATCGACCGGCGGTCCTTGCGGCGGCGGTGGTGCCGGCCGGTCGGGCTTTGGCGCAACATCGGGTCGATCGACGAGGATCTCGACGACATCGCCGAGCTTCACCTGCGTGACGAGGTCGCCGAGCACGGCGCGCGACATCACCGTGCCGGCCTGCGTGACGCTCGCCGAGCCGACCGGGATCCAGTCCTGGACGAGCGCGCGCGTCACCGGGTGACGCAGCGACACCGCACGCTTGATCCGCACCGACGCGCCGTGAGCGACGCCCTTCTGCGCGCCGATGTCGACGTAGATCTCCTGCGCCTCGATCTTCACGATCGAGCCCTTCACGATCTCGTCGTCGGCGTGCGCGAGCGCGGGGACGGCGAGCGCGATCGCGACGAGCGCGCGCATCACGGCACCTCCTTCCAGAACTCACCCCATTCGTCGTCGCTGCGCGTCTTCGTCATCGGCGCGCGCGGTTGCGGTGTCGGCTGGACGACCGGTGCCTGTGCGACCGGCGGCTGTTGCGCGGGCGGCTGCGCGACCGGCGGCTGGGCGGGCGGCGGTACAACGGGCGGAGGCGTGAGCGGCTGCGGGTTCACGGCCGGCTCCATCGGCGCGGTCGCGATCGGCGACCGCTGCGAGCCAGGCTCCTGCGACTCGTCGGGGAGCGGGCCGTGGCCCATCGACATCGCGTAGCCATCCATCGCGGCGCGGCACGCGTTGACGTTGGTGTTGCCGCGCACCGCACCGCCGATGAACAGCGCGCCGATCGCGGCCGGAAGCAGCGCGACCGCCGGCTCGTCGGCCGCGGTCAGCGACAGCGCGGCGATGCCCATGCCGGTCGCCACGAGGCCGTCGAGGACGACGAGTCCCTTCGTCGTATCGCAGCGTGGTGGTTGGTTGCGGGGACGATCAGGATCGGGCCCCGACAGTGCGAACGCGCACCCCGGAACCAGCAGCAGGACGACCAGCCACTTGCGCATGGCTCATTAGCTACCAGCGGGTTGCCCACCCGCGGCGCGTTCACGCGTTTCTAACGCGTGATGCCGATCGTTGCCGCTGGCTAGATCGTCACGACGTGTAAGGGCTTGGCAGCCGCCGGCAGGATCGCGCTCCGCGGATCGCCGTCGACGACACCGAGTCGGGCGACGAGCGCATGCTCGCCGCGCGGATCCTCGGAGCCCCACACGCCGAGTGCACGCGCGATCTCGGACGGCTTCGCCGAGCCCTCCGACGTCGAGCGCACGCGAACGCGGAACAGCGCCGGCGCGGCCGGCCAGTCGAGCGCCGCGCACACCTTCAGCGCGGCGTCGTCGGCAATGACGCCGGCGTCGAGCACGAGCCCGCGCACGTCGATCGTCTTCTCACCGCGCGACACCGGCGCGGTGTCCTTCGCCATCAGCGCGGCGACGAGTCGCTCGACGCGCGCCGCATCGTGCGCGATGCCATCGCTCGCGGGACGGATCAGCACGTCGACCGCGCCGATCAGCTTGCCGAGTCCGAGGTCGGGATCCTTCGCGAGCGGATGGCCGGCGAGCCGCACGATCGCGCACTCCTGGACCTCGATGCCGGGAGGGCACACGCTCGCGAGGCGCTCGCGCACCTCGTCGGCGGTCAGCTCGACGCGCTCGACGTCGGTCGCACCCTCGGGGACCTCCCACGTGCGCAGGCCGCGCGGCGCGTGCTCGAGATCGACGTCGAGCAGCTCGCCGAGGCTCGGCACGCCGAGGCCGAGTGCGGGCCCGAACGAGATGCGCGGCTTCGGCGAGAACCCGCGCGTCACCGCGAGCGACAGGTCGGCGCGGCGGAAGCTGCGCGCGAGCAAGCGCACGAGATCGAGGTGGCCGAGGAACGCGGCGCGGCCGACCTTCGCGAACCGGATCCGGTACGTCGTGTACGGCAGGCCGGCGCCGTGGTGGCCGGCGAGGCGAACGCGCTCGGCACGCTCGGTCTCGCGATCGCGCGACGCGCGCGCCTCTTTCCGATCCGAAACCTCGGCGGGACTACCGCCACCGCGCTCGCTGACGTCGACGAGCTCGCCGCCGGTATCGATCGTGCCCTCGCGCCGCGCCGCTCGCTCGGTCGCACCGAGCACGCGCAGCGCGACGAGTCGATCGCCGCGCATCTTCACGAGGTCGCACGCGACGCCGCAGTCGTAGCAAACGAGCTTGCGCTTGTCCGGCTCGGCCTCGGCGAGGTTCGTGTGATGGATGAGCATGCCGGCGACCTTGCCGCACGGTGGGCTTGCCCTGCCCTTCATCGCCTTGCGGTACTCGCCGAGCAGGAAGCCGTCCTCGAGGCCGACGTCGATGTGATCCCACGGCAGGCGCGCGGTGATCGGACGCGTCGCGAGATAGCTCGCGCTGTCGAGACCGGCGCCCGCCATCGCGGCGTGCCAGCGATCGAGGTCGAACACCTCTTCCCAGCCGTCGAACCGCGCGCCGGCGCGCCACACCGCTTCGACCACATCGGCGAGCCGGCGATCGCCGCGCGCGAGCACGCCCTCGACGAACGACACGCCGCTGTCGTGGTGCTTGAGGCGCAGGCCCTTCTCGCGATGGGCGGTCTCGCGCAGCAGCGCCTGCTTGCGCCGGATCTCGTCGAGCGAGTCCTGCTGGCACCACTGGAACGGCGTGTGCGGCTTGGGCACGTGCGAGCTGACGCTGACCGTCACCTCGGCGCGTCCGCCGACGAGGCCGCGCCCGATCTTCAGCATGCGCTTGCCGGTCTCGACCGTGCCGCGGACGTCGTCGTCCTCCTCGGTCGGCAGGCCGATCATGAAGTAGAGCTTCAGGCGGTGCCAGCCGCGCGCGAATACGCGGCGCGAGCTCTCCTCGATGTGCGCCTCGGTGACGTTCTTGTTGACGACGTCGCGCATGCGCTGCGTGCCCGCCTCGGGCGCGAACGTCAGGCCGCTGATGCGCGTCAGCGCGAGCTCGTCGAGCAGATCCTCGTTGAGGCCGTACGCGCGCAGCGACGCGACCGACATCGACACGCCGCGCTTGCGCAGCTCGCCGGCGAGCTGCTTGACGAGCGGCGTGATGCTCGAGAAGTCGGCCGTCGACAGGCACGTCAGGCCGGTATCGTCGTAGCCAGCGTTCTCGACGCCATCGACCAGCGACTTCGCGATCGACTCCGGCGAGCGCTCGCGCACCGGCCGGTAGATCATGCCCGCCTGGCAGAACCGGCAGCCCTCGGTGCAGCCGCGCGCGATCTCGACGGAGGCGCGCTCGAACACCGCCTCGGCGTACGGCACCGGCGAGTCGCTCGGGAACGGGTACGCGTCGAGGTCGCGGACCATCGCGCGCATGATGCGCGCGGGAGCGCGCGGGTCGATCGGCGCACCGACGACGGTCATGCCGGTCTCG
>JABFXX010000347.1 GCA_013368795.1 Kofleriaceae bacterium | reverse complement strand
AAGTTAAACAAGTGAAGACCGTCCCCTATTGAGGGACTAGAGCTACTGCTTGTACTTCGCGCGCAGCGCCAGCACCTTCGCGCGGAGGACCTCACCCTTGGCGGGGTCGACCATCGCGACGTAGCTCGCGTAGCCGAGCGCGGCCTCGAGCACGTTGCCCTCGTTGTGGCCCCAGCGCTTGCCGGCCGGGCCATCCTTCTCGATCTGGAACAGCAGGGCGCGGAACCGGCGGAGGTCGTCGCGCGGCACGCCCGGGCGATCGTTGACGACGACGCCGGTGACTTCCTGGCGGCGGCCGCGACGCACGACGCGCACCTTGTCGGGATGGACCGCGAAGCCCTCTGCGGTGACGACCCTGCGGAGGAACGCGAGCATCTTGCCGACGGGGGCGTTGCGATCGCGCGTCGAGACGGTGAGGTCGTCGGCGTAGCGCGTGTAGATGAAGCCGTGCTTCTTCGCCCAGCCGTTGATGCGGCGATCGAGGCGGCGGCACAGCGCGTTCGTGATCGCCGGGCTCGTCGGCGCGCCCTGCGGCAGGCGGCGCGGACCGCGCGCGACGAAGTACGTCGTGCCGTCGAGCTCGGTCTGTGCGATGTCGGGCTCGCTGCAGAGGAGGCCGAGCACGGTCGCGACTTCTTCGCTGTAGCCGAGCTTCTTGTAGAGGCCTTTGACGCGCCGATAGGTGACCGTCGGGAAGAAGTCCTTGAGGTCGACGTTGACGACGATCGCGGCACCGACGTGCGGGACCGCGTTCGACACCGTCGAGCGGCCGGGGACAAAGCCGTGCGCAGGCTCGGCGAGCGCGAGCGGTTCGAGGACGTGCTCGAGGATCCAGTGCTGGACCGCCTTGAGCCGCTTGTGCGGTGCGGAGATGACGCGCTCGCCGCCGGTCTTCTTGGGGATCGTGAAGCGGTGATAGTGCGACGTCGTCGAGACCTCGCGCGAGAACGCGAGGAAGCGGAGCTGGCCGAGCGAGACCTTCATCGCGGCGGCGAGCTCGGCCGCGGTGTTCGCGATGGGTAGCTTCTGCGTGGTGAGCTTGGGCGCGTCGCTCGTGCGGCGATCGAGCGTCGGCCCGAGGCCCGCGCTGACGTCCTTGCCGAGGTAGGTCAGCTCGCGCGTCTTCTTCTCTTGCGTCGCGGCCTTCGCGGCGGCGCGCTCGCCGAGCAGCTTCTGCTTGTTGAGCTCGCGGCGACGCTTGGACTCCGCGAGGCGCTGCTTCTTGAGATCGATCTCGAGCTGCGCGAGGTTGCGGAGGCCCTGCGCTTGCTGGCGCAGCTGTGCGAGGCGCGTGCGCAGCTCCGCCATGCGCCGGATCTCGTCGGGCGGATCGCCGGGCGGTGGTTGCGTGTTCGGCCAGAAGCCGAGCCGAACCATCTCGTCGACGATGACCTCCTCCTTGCCACCGCGAGCGATGCGCTCGTAGAGCTCCTTGCGGTTCTTCGGTGGCGTCAGGTCGGCCATGACGTCCGGGAAAAGGTGCGTGGCGCGTAGTTACCTTCGTCTACGCCTGGGACTGGATCGCTCGGCTCGAGTGGCCGCGGTGCACCCCGGGTGCATTCGCTTTCACGAAACCCCCTCGGAATCTCCTGGGGTGCACTGCGGACACACAGTATTGAGTGAGCCAGTGAGGTATGCGCGGGATCAACGCAAGGACGGCGATCCGCCGCCCGATTGCAAGGTCTAGGACCACGCGCCACGCAAGAGGAACTATCGGTCACGAGAGAGCCCGCCGCAAGAGCGCCAGCAGCTCCTGATCGCTTGGAAGGTTGGAGATGGCAGGGCAGTCCTTGATCGCGGCACACAGCGCGAACACGCGCGCCTCGTCGCGATCGGCCGCGCCATGGGCGACGCGGAGGAGCTGCAGCACCGTCGCGCGATCCTGGATCACCGAGCCCTTCGCGAGCTCGCCGATGATCCGGTCGAGCTTCTGGTCGATCGACGGGGGCGGCGGCGTCGCCGGGCGTCCCGTGATCGCACCGACCGCGCGGCGCCACCACGACGGTTTGGCCGCGTCGGGCTGCGTCTCGCCGGGCAGCTTCGTCCCCGGCGGCAGGTTCGCGCGCGCGGTGTTGCGATGCGCGACGAGCTTGGGATGGTTCGGGTGGAGGCGCAGGCCCTCCTCGGCGAACTGGTACATCGCCATGTGATCGGCGATCGAGTCGCACAGGACGCACAGCTCGTCCCAGCGCTCGACCTTGTTGTCGACGTGAGCGAGTGCGCGTGCGACCGGGATCGCGGTGGAGACCTCGTCGAGCTCGACGAGGGCGTCGCGCTTGATGCGCAGCGCGAGCGTGCTCGTCGGGAAACGCGAGAGCGCGCGCTCTGCGGCCTGGCGTGCGGCCGTCATGTCGCCGGCATCGAACCGCGACTCGGCGATGACCTCCTGCAGGCGGCCTTGTTCGTCGGAATCGGGCGGCGCCATGCGCGACGTCCGCTCGAGCTCGGCGAGTGCGTCCTGGACCTTGCCCTGCTGGCGCAGCTGCGCGGCGCGCATGATTCCCTGGCGGAACGCCTGCTGGAAGTTCTCGCGCGACGGCACGGTAGGCGCGGCGCCGGGACGGGGAGGGAGCTGCGGCTGGAGGTTGATCGTGTCGTTGATGCCGCGGCGATGCGCGGCGCGGAGCGCGAGCATGTGCTCGCACGGCCCGCGGTGCAGCCGGTTGCGAATGAAGTAGTCGCAGCTGCACTCGCCGTGAACCATGCGGCGATCGCCGTCGAACGCGATCTTCGGCGCGTATAGCTTCTCCTTGCCCTTCAGGTTGTCGAGGACGCGGCCCTCGAGCAGGAGACCCTCGGCGGTATCGACGCGATCGATCGCGACCTTGCCGCGATGGAGGATCTGCGCGGCGGCTTCCTCGCGAGGGTTCGCGAACCGCAGCTTGTCCATCGGCAGCGGCTCGCGCGTCAGCTCGCGCTTGCGATACACGCCGCGGTCGAGGTCGTAGATCGCGCGGCCCGCCTGGACCCAGCCGGCGAGCGCAGACGCGACGATCGGCGTCTCGAGGCCGGTCTTCGCCGCGAGCTCCTCGGGCGTCGCGAGCCACGACTTGCCGAGCTCGGCAAACACGCGCTGCTGCGTGATCTGGTCGACCTCCTCGCGCGCGGCCATCAGATCGAAGTTGCCGGCCTCGGACCAGTTGTTCTGCGTCCAGCCGGAGAGGCCGAGCGTGAACGACAGGTCGCCGAGGTCGACGACCCAGAACGTCGGCAGGCCCGAGCCGAGCAGGAACACGCGGACCCGCTTCGCGCGCGGCAGCAGGCGCTCGAGGATGAACAGCCGGCGGCGACCCCACACGCGGATCTCGCCGGCGTTGCCGTCGGTCTGCCGCGAGCGCGGACACTCGACGACGTGGTTCCACGGCTCGACGACGATCTTCACCGGCGCGCCGGGCGTGAGCTGGAACTTCAGCGAGCGCGGGCCGAACAGCTCCTTGTTGCGGCGCAGGACGAGGCACAGGTTGTGGACGTCCATCGGGTGCAGCTCGACGACGTTCGCCGGCAGCGTCGCCGCGGAGCTGACCTGGAGAAATCCGCGGACCCACGAGTCGGGCAGGTCGATCTTGACCTCGCGGTACTGCTCCTCGAGCGAGGTCTTGACGTTGAACCCGCCCGGGTCGATGTCGAGCGACGTCGTCTTGTAGCTGCGGATCTTCTGGAACTCGCCGTACAGCTTGTCGGAGTAGTCGATGTTCGTCGTGCCGTTCGCGCGCTCGCCGAGCTCCTCGAAGACCTCGTAGTTTGCGGCGAGACGGCCGTACGACGACTCGTCGCGCGAGAAGCACTCGAAGAACACCTGGTCCGGGTGGACCGTGATGACCGGATCGAGCTTGAACCACAGCTCCTTGTCGCGGTTGTAGAGGTAGTCGAAGTACTTCTGCCGCGCCTTGTAGAAGCCGGAGCGGCGGTGCGATGCCGCATGCTCGAGCCGCGTCAGCTCCTCCTGCGCGGTCTTGATCTCGTCGGAGATCCGGCGCTGGCTCTGCGTGACCTCGGCGAGGTCGACGTAGCTCTGGCGCTCGCGCCACTGGAGGTACGCGGTGCGATCCTTCGGGACGAACCTCAGGTCGCTGATCACGACATCGTGCAGCGCGCTGATCGCCTCGCGAAACTCGACCTGCTTCGCGATGCTGCCGCGGAAGTACGTCGGCTCGCGCAGCGTGTCGGGGGCGAACGCCATCGCCGTCGAGCCGTCGGTCTGGCGCACGGCGGTTGCGCCGGAGTAGCGGTGCTGGAACAGCATCAGGCGACTCCCTTCGGCGGAATCACGGAAATCGGCAGCGGCACGTCGGGATAGAGGTGGTGGACGTCGACCATCGTGGCGATGAGCGGATGCTTCTGGGTGACCGCCATCGTCGCCGACTGGCGATCGAGCAGCGGCGCGAGCACCGCGGCGGCCTCGGCGCTCTTGGCTGCCTCGCGGCGAAGCAGCGCGATCACGCGCTCCTTCGCGACGCGGCCGCGGTTGACCTGCGAGAGCACGGTCGCGAGATACGGGCGGAGGATCGCGAGCTTCTCGACGTCGGTCGCGTAGCGATCGAGCAGGCCCGAGACCAGCAGCTGGAGGTTCGTCGACGGATGCTCGGCGAGCCTCACGAGATAGCGGCCGGCATCGGCCTCCTTGAACTGCTCGTGGAGCAGCGACTTACCGAGATCCTGGACCTCGGGGCGGATCGAGTCGCAGATCGTGATGATCGCGTCGGCGCCGAGCTTGTCGCCACCGACGTCGTTGCGGATGAACGCGATCGCCCACGCGCGCGTATCGTCCCACGCGGAGTCGACGAGCTTCGCGAGCGCGACCGGCGCGAGGCGATAGCGAGCAACCGAGGCACGCGCGAGCGCCCACGCACCCTCGCGGATCGCGCGGCTCTCGTGGCTCGCGAGGCGTGCGATGTCGTCGAGGCCGAGGTCGTCGGGGCCGAGCTGCGGCAGGAGCAGACCGCCGGCATCGCGCGCGTGCGGCGACAGCGCTCCGACGAGCTTCATGATCGCCTGCGGCGACTTCTTCGGCAGCACCGCGGCGAGCTCGGCGCGGAGCAGCGACACGACGTGCGCCGGGGCGCCCGGCGGCTGGGTGTGGAGCAGCGCATCGACGAGGCGATCGGCGAGCGCGCGGCCCACATCGGGATAGCGCCTCGCGACCTCGGCGATCAGCGTGCGCGTCGCCTCGCGCAGCTCCGCGTTACCCGACGTCGAGAACAGGACGAGCGCCTCGAGGTCGTCCTTCGCGATCTCCGGTGGCGTCGTCGCGAGGATGCGGCCGCCGAGCAGACGCACCGACGCGTGCGGCGACATCAGCATCGCCTCGATCAACTCGCCGGGCAGCGAGTCGCGCCGGCTGTGGCGGAGGATCAGCTCGCCGGCGAGCTCGCCGAGCGGCGCGAGCGGGTGCATGACGAGGTCGCGCAGGACGTCGGGTCCGATGTCGCGCAGGACCTCGAGGACGCGCAGGATCACGGCGACCGCGCCGGTCGCGCGCTCGACGTTCGCCGGCGTGTCGGCGAGACCGAGCAGGATCGCGAGCGAGCGGGCGGCAGCGCTCTTCGCGATCGCATCGGACAGCGGCCGGCTGCGGACGAGGCGCAGCGCGGCCTCGCGGATCTGTGCGGTCTTGCCGGTGATGATCAGCGCGAGCAGGTCCGCGTCGGCGAGCGTCTCGTCGGGATGCGCGTCGATCCAGCCGAGCACCCACGCGTGCGCGTCGGCGACATCGGACGCGAGCGCACCGCGCGCGAGCGCGATCGACAGCGGCCTGCCGCGCGCGACGTCGTACGCGAACCGCTGCGCGAGCGGGTGGCCGGTCGCGAGCACGTGCGCGAGCTGCTCGTCGCGCAGCGTCTGGGTGAACGCGGCGTTCGCGCGCAGCGCCCGCGTCGCGAGCTCGATCACCGGCGTCGTGCCGCTCTTCAGGAGCAGCTCCCACAGCGCGTTCGGCGCTCTATCCCACAGCTCGGGATGGGCCTCCTCACGGGCGTGCGGCGCGGGGCCGCCGGGACGATAGCCGCGCTGGGTGATCCAGAACGAGTGCTTGTGGTGGCCTTTCTCGTAGCGCGTCGAGTGCGTGTAGAGGATCTGGTTGAACGCGTGGAACGGCGCGAACTGGTCGTAGGTGTGACGGAACAGGCCCGTCTTCACCTGCACCGCATCCTCGTCGTCGTAGCCGAGCAGGATCGACGACGCCATCGTCACGTAGTCAGGCGACGCCGCGCGGCCGAGCCGGCGCAGCACGCGCGCGACGCGGCGGCGCAGGTACTGCCGTGTCTGCGGCGCGAACGGCTTGCGCACGCCGCCGTACGCGTCGATGCGGCGCGCGACGAGCGCGTAGAGCTCGCCATCGCGGCGCGTCTCGGCGAGGCGGAAGAACACGCGGACGACCTGCGCCTCGGCGTTCGACAGCCGGGCGACGCGCGCCATCGCGAGCACGGCGGGCCGCGCGACGGCGTCGTTGATGAGGTAGAGACCGACCGCGGTCGCACGGGCGTGCGTGATGTTCGTGTCGAGCAGCTCCTCGGCGGTGCGCGCGAGCGCTTGCGCGTCGCCGCGCTCGAACAGCGCCTTCACCTGCGGCGGCAGCATCGCGGTGCCCAGCGCGCGGCCTCGCGCCGGATCGATTCGCGCGATCGCGAGGCGGGCGATGTCGCGCAGGTGCACGGGCGAGCGCAGATCGGCGATCACCGCCTCGAGCGCGGGCAGCGCGGCGGGCGAGCCGCAGCGCGCGAGCGCCGTGACGAGCATGTGCTTCCACTGATCGGCGACGAGCTTGCGCGGCACGAACGCCGAGCCGAGTAGCTCGAGCAGTGCGGGTTCCGCCTCGCGCAGATCGAGATCGGTGACGCGCCACACGACGCGGCCGATCGGTTCGCTCGACCGGCTGCCCTGGCGCAGATATCCGACGAGTCGCGCGGCTTCACCCGCCGGTGGTGCGCTCGCCGCAGGCACGGGGGCAGGCGTCGCGGCAGGGCGGGGCGCTGCGGCGGCGGCCGCGTGCTGGTAGCCGCCGGCGAGCTTCTCGTCGACGAGCTTGCCGAAGATGCCGCGCGCCTTGTCGAGCGGGACCGGCAGTGACGTCTTCGTGCCGTCCTTGAGCGGGCCGCCGCGCCGGCCGAATCGGAAGTTGACGACGCACTGGCCGGTCGCCACCTCGACCAGATCGACCTCGTAGACCTTGTCCGAGGTGCCTTCCCGAAACCACAGACGTGCCTGATCGATCACCCGCACGTCGCGCAGCCTATCAAACCGCCGTGTGTCAGATCGGTCCTTCGGGGTGATCGGATGGGGAGAGTCAACGGTTCGAAGCCGACATCCAGTTTGAGGACCAAGCAGATTGCACGCACGAAAAAACCTGGTGCGAAATCTCGAAAGCAGTGAACGCGCTGATTGACCTTGCAGAGGGAGTCTGCCTAGTGTCCCGCCGCGTATGGCCGCTTCCGAGAAGCTCCAGCCGTCGGGTGAGACGCTGCAGTTCATGCAGCGCATGTGGGACTTTGTTCATGCGCTCGACGTCCGCTCGAAGCGGATGATGCAGACGATCGGTGTCACGGGCCCGCAGCGGCTCGTGATCCGGATCGTCGGTCAGCGTCCCGGCCAGACCGCGAGCGAGATCGCGTCGATCCTCGGCAAGCATCCCAGCACGCTGACCGGCGTGCTCGCGCGCCTCGAGGAGCGTGACCTGATCGCGCGCGAGATCGATCCCGCGGATCGCCGTCGCTCGCGGTTCAAGCTCACCACCGGTGGCAAGAAGATCGATCGGCAGAACCGCGGCACCGTCGAGGCCGCGACCCGTCGCGCGCTCGGCCGCGTCTCGGCCGCGGACGTGCAGAAGACGCTCGATCTCGTCGCCGTGCTCGTCGAAGAGCTCGAGCGAATCGATTAAGGGCGCGTGAACGTCCGGCTGTAGTCGACGTTGCCGTCCGCGTCGTAGAACTCGCCCGTGAACGTGTCGCCGTCGACGGTGACGTACAGGAAGCCGACCTTCGTCGCGTCCTGGAAGTAGGTCTCGTTGTCGCGGTCCTTGAGCTCGGTCGTCGACGCGCCGGCGCCGCTCACGATCATCTCGGTGCCGCATAGCTGGCTCGGCTCGTTGATCCACTGCCGGCTGTGGTCGTGACCCGAGAAGTAGACCTGGCTGATGCCGCAGACGTTGTCGTCGAAGAACGACTTCATCGACGCGCCGTTCGTGATCGGCAGCGGGTTCGGCAGCGTCACGCCGCCGAGCTCCGGGGCGTCATAGGCGCCCGCGTTGCCGTGCGTGCCGTTCGACCGGTACGGGTGATGACCCGCGGTGAAGATCCAGCGCTTGTCGCTCACCTGCGCGAGCGCGCTCGGTAGCCACTGCGCCTGATCGCCATACGTCTTGTCGTCCCAGACGATCGAGTTCGTATCGAGGATGATGAAGCCGACGTTGCCCCACGTGAACGTGTAGTGCGTCGCAGGCATGTTCCACTTCGTCGAGATCTGGGTGTAGTCGACCTCGACCTGACCCTGCTCGAACTGATTGCCAATGCCGGGCAGGTCGATGACGAGCTTGCCGCCGTAGTCGTGGTTGCCGAGTGCGACGTAGAACGGCAGGTCGATGTCGTTGTACGGCTGCTCGAACTTCGTCTGCCACGCCGGATCCGTCGTCGTCGTGACGCCCGTGTCGTAGATGTTGTCGCCGAGCATGAGGACGAAGTCGCAGCCCTTCGCCGCGCATAGATCGCGGATCGCGACCGCGACGCGGCGCTGATCGGCGTTGCCCTTGCCGGTGTCGCCCATCGCGATGAACTTCACCGCGCTCGTGCCCGCATCGACGCCCGCGTCGTCGCTGCCGCTGCCACTGCCGCTGCCGTCGTCGCCACCGAGACCGCCGCTCGAATTACCGCACGCCATCGCGAACAGCAGGGCCGCTGCCAGCATCCTCATGGCGCGGACCCTAACCCGGTCCGTGGCCGGACCGCGCCAAAATTCGTTACACCTTGGGGCGCAGGCGGCCGTGTAGCGTGGCCTCGGGATCCGAAGCGGCTTCGAGATCGCCGACGAGCTTCTTCAGCTCCGCCTGTGATCGCGGCAGGTTCCACCGCTCGAGGACCTCACGTGCGTCGACGTCGAACATCCAGAACTGCCGGCTTGCCGCGAGCGTGTGCAGGATCTCGACGAATCGCTTCGCGAACGGCCGCTCGCCCTTGCCGAGCGCGAGCGCGACGAGCCCTCGCGCATACGTGACCGCGGAGCGGCCGTCGACGTCGTCGAGGTGCTCGCACAGCGCCTGGGCGAGCGACCGCGCGTCGGCCGAGCGAACCGCGCCGGCGGCGAGCGCGAGGTACGCGAGCACGTGGCCGTCGGTGTATGGCAGCTCGGCGAACCGCGCCGCGATCTCCTTGTAGCCGTGCACAGCCTCGCGGAGCGTGGCGACGACCTCGCGCGGTGTCTCGGGGCCCTTCGTCAACGCGATCGCGATCGCGGTCGCCGCGCGCACGAGCGGATCGCGATCGCCCAGGCACGGCACGAGCTCGGCGAGGTCGTAGGGGCCATGCGAGGTCAGGCTGTCGATCGCGCACGCGCGCATGGTCGGGTCGGCATCGCGTCGCGCGACGTCGACGATGCTCTTGCGCGCCGACGGTGAGAGCCTCGCGAGTGCGAAGATCTGGCGGCGCTCGGCCGGCGTCGCCTTCGCGAAGCTCGCGAACACGTCGGGCCACGCCGCGCAGACCGCGTGGTACGTGCCCTCGATCGCGAACCGCTCGGGATCGTCGGCGTCGAGATGCTGGACCTCGGCGACGTACGGCGCGGAATTCTCGCCGGCCGCCTGGATCATCGCGAGCAGCGCCGGACGGTCGACGGCGGGATGCGAGAGCAGCCGCGCGAGGTACGGAATCGCGCGAGCGGTCGCCGGATACGTCGAGCTCTGGTGCTCGATCTCGCAGTCGATCGCGGCGAGGCAGTAGTCGCGGACGAGCGCATCGGGCGACGCGAGGCCGCGCAGCAGGCGAGGGAACTCCTCGACGTGCTCGTCGAAGCAGCCGGGCGTGTCGGCCCACGGCTCGGCGTCGACGCCGGCCAGGCCCGCGGGCGTCGGCAGACCGGGCGCGTCGACGATGAACAGCGCATTGCCGAGATCGTGGCGTAGACCTTCGCCGGTCGGCTCGTGACGAATGGCGAGCGGCGACACGTCGAGCTCGCGGCGGACTGCGCCCGCGTCGTCGAAGATCCGCCACGTGCCGGCGAGCATGCCGTCCTGCATCAGGCCGCTTGCCGCCTGCCTCTTGCCGTCGGCGCGATACAGAAGACACGCGAGCGCGGGACCCTCGCGTCGCGCCTCGAACACGAGCACGCCGGAGCGGCCTCGCTCCGTGACGCTCGCGAGCGCGTCACCGTCGTAGATGCGCGTGCGTTCCTCGTCGAGCGTGCCGTCGGGCAGCCAGCTGCCCTTGTACGTCTCGCGTCGCGCGGCATCGCTGCGGTAGCGCGAGGTCAGCTTGCCGCCGCCGAAGTACTCGCGCTCCTCGCCGGCCTCGCTGCGCGTCGTCTTCTTCTCGAGCGCGCCCGTCTCGGCGTACTGCATGACGAGCGTTGCCTCGCCGCGCGCATCGCGCAGCTCCTCGTGGCGCAGTACGCCTGCGGGCGACCACCATCGCCAGCGCCCGACCTGCTTGTTCGTGCCGCGCTCGATCTGGCCGTCGACCCAGCGCTCCATCTCGGGGAACCAGCGCGCGTCGTTCGCCACGCTCTTCGGCCGAGGCGGCAGCACGTTGCCATCGGGGCCGCACTCGGTGCCGTCGCGGAGGAAGTAGCGGATCGCGTGGTTCGTCTTGCCGTCGCGCGTGTAGTAACGAACCGACCACACGCTGGATGCGGCCTGCGCGAACGGCTCCGGCGACGGTACGGCGCAGCGATGGAACACGCTGTCCATGAGCACGCCGTCGACCCAGTCACCTTCCGACGCGACCGTGCCGTCGGGATGGAAGTTGATGTTCTTGCCGTGGACCTTGCCGTGGTCGTAGCCGCACTCGCCGTGCAACACGCCGTCGCGCGTCCAGCTGCGATACGTGCCGTGGCGCCGCCCTTCGTCGTCGACGCCACCGACGAACCACGCGAAGCTCGGATCCTTCGCGTCCCAGCTCGCCTCCGCCGGCACCGATCTCGGTCGCGCGGGAGGAGAGTTATCCGGCTTCCCCATCTGCCACGATCCTCCTCGGGATTTACTGTCGAGATCAACGGGAGTGGGTTACGACTCGGCATGGCCGATCTTCCGCCGCTCGATTCCGATCTCGTGCGAGAGCTCGCCACGATCGCCGAGACGCTCGCACAGCGTGAAGATCACGGTGACGTGGTGCGTCGACTCGAGTGGCTGGTCGACACGTTGATCCTGCGCGGCCAGCTGCCGGCGTCGTTTCGCCGGGTGCTCGCGAAGGTCGGCGACGAGCGCTCGACGGTGCGGCTCGCGATGTTTCGCGACAAGTACAAGGTGCCGAGCACCGACATCGACTGCGCGGCGCGTATCCCGCTGTGCGGCGCGAAGTGCTGCACGATGGACGTCACGCTGTCGGCGCAGGACGTCGCCGAAGGTGGCATCCCGTTCGACATCATGAAGCCCTACGCGCTGCCGCGCGACCCGGCGACGAAGAAGTGCGTGTGCATGGCCGAGGACGGCGCGTGCACGATCTACGAGAGAAGGCCCGGTGCGTGCCGCGCGTACGACTGCCGCAACGACGCGCGCGTCTGGCTCGACTTCGAGGCGCGGATTCCCGCTCCCACAGGGGGGACCCTCGGGCCAAGGAGTCGCTGATCCTCGCTTCGCTCGGACCAGCGATCGATCGATCGCCCTCGGGTCTCAGCTCGGTAGCTGGAGCGACTCGAGGAACGGCACGATCGCGGCGGCGACGCGGGCGCAGCCGCCGGTCGAGTGCGTGACCGCATGAGAGGTCTCGAGCTCGATGCCGGCGTAGAGCTTGCCCGCAAGCTCGTTCCGCAGCGACGTGCACACCGCCGGACCGACGCCGCTGTACGGCTGGTTCGCGCGCACCGCCAGGCCGGCGCCGCGGAGCGCGAACATCAGACGCTCGGCGAGGTCGGCCTCGAACGGATGCGTCGGGTCATAGAGCACGCCGACGTCGAACGCGCGGTTCGGCGGATCGAGCGACGGATCGAAGCTGTGCGACGAGAAGTGCAGCACCGCACCGCAGTCGACGAGGCGCGCGGCGACGTCGCGACGGATCGCGTCCCAGTACGGCTGGTGAAACAGCGCGAGCCGCGCCGCGCGATCGCCGCCGGAGAGGTGCGCGTTGCCCGGCACCTCTGCGCCGTACGACACCGCCGGGATCACGTCGGGATGATCGGCGGCGCGGTTGAGGTCGCAGAACATCCGCGTGAATGCACCGGCGTGCACCGGCAGGCCGACGGCTTCCGACAAGCGCGAGGCGATATCGAACGCGCCGTGGTCCCAGCCGGCTTGCGACTGCAGGACGTCGAGAGGTACGCCGAGATCGACTCCAGGCGGCAGCGTCCACGACGCGTGCTCGCACGACATGACCAACCCGATCACTGCCATGAGGCTAGGCGGTGAAGGTCGGGTTGTCGAGCAGCAGCGTCACTTCGGCAGCGAGCCGAGGAACGCGAGCACGTGGCTCCACGCATCCGCGGCCGACGTCTCGTCGTAGATCGGGTTACTCGGGTTCGCGAAAGCGTGCTCTGCGTCATAGCGGTGAATCTCTGCCTTGACGCCGGCTTGCTTCAGGGCCGCTTCGAACTTGTCGACGGTCTCCGGCGGGATGCCCTTGTCCTTGTTGCCGAAGATGCCGAGCACGTTCGCCTTGATCGCGGCGAGCTTGGCCGGATCGGTCTCGAGCTGGCCGTAGTAAATGATCGCACCCTGCAGCTCGGGGTGCGCGAGCGCGGTCTGGAGCGACCAGCCGCCGCCGAAGCACCACCCGATGACGGCGCGCGTCTTCGCCTGAATGCGCGGATCCTTCGCGAGGAAGTCGATGGCCGCGCTGATCGTCGCGTGGGCCTGGTTATCGTCGACGGCCTTGAGCGCGGCGAGAGCGTCGTCGCGCGTGGTCGCGACCTTGCCGCCGTAGAGGTCGACCGCGAGCGCGGCCCAGCCGGCCGACGCGAGACGGTCCGCCCAGTGCTCGACGTGGTCGTTGAGGCCCCACCACTCGTGGATGACGACGATCGCGGGGAACGGCCCCGTGCCGGCCGGCAGGCTCAGGTACGCCTTCGTGCCAGCGAGGTCGATCGTCTGGCCGTGCAGCTCGACCTTGTCCTGGCTCGGCAGCGCGTGCAGCGCCTTGAACTCCTCCTCGGTGAGAGGACCGGTCTCGGCAGGCTTGGACACGACCTTGGTCGGCGTCGTGTTCGTCGTCGCCTGCGGCGAGCTACACGCGGCGAGGACAAACGTGGCGGCAAGCGCGGCGATTCGCATGCCGCGTGCGTAGCACACCTACCGCAGCGGCTGGTCGGTCGCGCGCGGCACGAGGGCGGCGGACAGGAGCGCGGCCACGACGACGACACCACCGTGAATGAGACCGACGTGAAGCGGATCGGCGACGCGGCAGTGCATGTGCAGCACGAGCCCACCGAGGCAGCCGCCGCCGGCGCCGAGCGCCGCCGCGATCCAGCGCGAGCCGACCGGCAGCGCGCCGCGCAGGAACAACGCGCCGACGATCACCGGGACAAGCGCGGTCAACAGGCCGATCTCGAGGCAGCCGTGGCCATGCGCGAACCGCTCCGCGCCGAAGTACAGGCTCGACGGGCCAGACGGATGGACGACGAGCCCGAGGACGACAAAGCCGATCGACGACACGATCGCGCTCGCGGCCGCCCACTGCCAGCGCGGCATCATCGTGCCGGGCCGCGGCACGAGCGCGAGGTAACACGGCACGACGAACCCGACGAACCACGCGATCGCGGCGCCGATCACCCAGCTCGTCGGCAGCTCGTTCATGTCCTTGCGCATCGCGAGCGCGGCGACCAGGCCCGCGCCGTAGACGAGCGAGATGCCGGCGAGGATCGCGATCTGGCGGAGCGGCCGGCGCGGCGTGACCGGCGCGAGGTTGCCGAGCTCGGCCTCGAGCGCCGGTGACATCGGGGGCGGCGGGGGCGGCGGCAGGTTCGCGAGGTCGTCGAGCGCGTCGCTCACGCTGCACCTCCTTCCGCCTTGCGGCCGAGCAGCTTGCGCAGCGCCTCGTAACCGCGGTGCGCGCGGACCTTCATCGCGCCGACCGTCGTGCCGGCGATCGCGGCGGCCTCGGCGACGCTCTTGCCGTCGAGCTTGGTCAGGACGACCGCCTCGCGCTGCGCCTCGGGCAGCTCGGCGAGCGCGTCGAGCGCCGCCTTCGTCAGCTCCGGGTCGACGGGGTCCTCGGCGCGGTCGACCGACTGGCCGGAGATGTTCGCAGGGACTTCCGGCACGGCATCCTCGGCGCCGACCTTGACGATCGCGCGCTTGGTCCGCCGGGCCTCGTCGATGAACGTGCGGTGGGCGATCGAATAGATCCAGGGCAGAGGGTCGGTCCCTCGGATGTAGGCCGCCCGCGCCCGATGGACCTTCAGGAA
The DNA here is from genome assembly GCA_013368795.1 of Kofleriaceae bacterium. GTDB lineage: Bacteria > Myxococcota_A > Polyangia > Haliangiales > Haliangiaceae > JABFXX01. The sequence goes on along the minus strand of JABFXX010000347.1, from coordinate 14,321 downwards.
CGTCTGCTGGAGGAGGTCGCCGGCCACGTCACGCGACCGGGCCATCTTCAGCAGATATCCGAGGAGGCGGGGTGCGACGAGGGCGTAGAGCTCTCGGAACGCATTCGCGTCGCCGTCCTGGTACCGCGCCATGAGATCCCTGGGATCCGTCATTCAGCCGCATGGGGGATGCAGCGCGTTTTTTTATACGACGGCATGCCCCCTTGGTTACAGGGCGGTTTCGCGTGTATAGACGCCCGCATGGCTGGTCGTACGAAGCGTTCACTCAAGTCCCGTCCGAAGTTCAAGCAGAAGCGCCGCCTCAAGGACCGCAAGATGAAGGCGCGCAAGAAGGCGTGGCACAAGCGCGGTCTCAACCGCTCGAAGGCCCGTCGCGCTCGCCGCGGCAAGAAGTGATCAGCTGAGTGACCACGCGATGAGGAGCTGCCCGGCGTAGTAGCAGGGCAGACCCCACGCGCGGTTCACGAACGCTGCGCCGACGAACTTGTCTCGTGCGACCGCGAGGTCGCTCGCGAAGAACAGGGCCGCACCGGCGACGAGCAGCTCGCGATTTCGTGCGGGCAGGGCATCGCTGCGCGCAGCGGCAATCGCAGCAACGACCATCGCGATGATCGTCGCGACGTACGCGATCACGGGTACGCGCATCGACCCGAGGCGCGGCCACAGCCATACGAGTACGCCGACGCCGATCGCGATCGGCAGCGCCGCGTAGATGCCGGCGAGACCGAGCGTCTCGCCGGGGCCGACGAGGTGGATGAACGCGACGAAGTAGGCGAGGTGGCCGAGCAAGAATGCGGTCAGCCCGCCGAGGAACGCGCGCGAGCTCTTGCCGAGGAGCGCGACGTCGCCGACCGCGCCGAGCACGAGGCCGAGCAGGATGTGGCGCTCGTAGTCGGTGCCTCGGGTCGCGGCGAAGTAGCCAACGGCGATGAACGCCAGCGACGCGAGCGTCTTGGTGACCGCGCGCAGCGGCCTGGCGTGGCGGTACTCGGCATAGACGAGCGTCGCGCACGCCAGCGCGCAGACGACAGTCGCCGCGATCTTGTCCATCAGCCGTGCTCCGGGCGCCAGCCGCCGAGCGCGCGCATGACGAGCTCGAGCCGGTCCTGGCCCCAGAACAGGTATTTCTCGTCGACGATCCACGTCGGCACGCCGAACACGCCGGCATCTTTCGCCGCCGCGGTCGACGCGATCAGCGCGGCCTTCACGTCGGGCTCGCGCGTCTTCTCGAGCCACGCGGCGGGAAACCCGGCGCCCTCGAGGATCTGGCGCAGCGTCTGGTCGTCCTCGAGGTCGCGATCGTCGGCCCACATCGCGCGGCCGAGCGAGAGCGCGAGCCGGATGCCGTCGTCGGCGCCCTGCTGCGCCGCGAGCACGCACAGCCGCTGGGCGGTGATCGTCCGCTGCGGGAACTTCGACGGCATGGCAAACGGCACGCCCCACCAGCGCGACCACCGCGCCATCTCGAGCCCGACGTAGCGGCGCTTTGCCTCGGGCATCGCGAGCAGCGGCACGTCGACCTGGCCGATGTCGCGAAACAGTCCGCCGAGGAGGATCGGGCGCAGCCGCGGGACGACACCGGTCAGCTTCGCGAGCGCCGGCAGCTGCGTGAGCCCCAGGTACGCGAACGGGCTCGACACGTCGAAGTAGACGTCGAGCGTGCTCGGCGAGCGGAAGCCCTGCATGCCGTCGCCGAACCCGCGCGCGCCGCCCGGCGGTGCATCGGCGTCGGGATCCCAGCCGGCGAGCGCGGCGTCGACCCACGGCATCCGATCCTGTCCCCAGATCAGGAGGTGCTTGCCGCCGCGGCGAAGTACCCAACCGGGTGCCCCGAAGATGCCGAGCGAGATCGCCTCGTCGGTGCGCGCGCGCAGCTCGTCCTTGATCGCGTCGCTGTCGGCGGCCGATTGCGCGGCGGCGATGTCGGCATCGCTCACACCCGCCCGGCGGAGCGCGCCGGCGATCACCTCGTCCTGGGTGATGTCCTCGGCGCGCTGCCAGTACGCCGCGTAGATCGCCTCGATCGCCGCCGGCCACCGGGAGTGGGGCAGGCCGAGGAGCGTGCGGAGTGCGCGGACGGTCCGCATCGGGTGCGCGGCCGGGATCTGGAACGGCGCGCCGAACACCTCGGCCCAGCGGTGCATGTCGCGGTGATTGTGGAGAGCCTTGGCCGGACCGAGCGTGGCCATCGGGCCGTCGCCGGCGCCGGTCCCGCGGAACACACCTCCGAGGAGCATCGGCTTCCACGCGAGCTCGACCCCGGCCGCCCTCGCGACGTGCGGTGCGCGCCGCGAGGCGAGGTACGCATACGGGCACGAGAAGTCGAACCACAGCTCGAGCACGGGGGGAGATTAGCCTGACCTTTTGGGCCGGGTGTTCACGTGTGGGGATCCGGTGACGAACGCCGCTCGCGGGTGCAGCGGTGATCGCCATGGCCATTGGGGGCTTTCCTCATCAACCCCGCGACTGTAGACTGCATGGGTCGGACATGGCCAAGTTGGTCGACGGCTTCAAAGACGGGCGCCCCGAGCTCGGGCGCAGAACGTTCTTGGTGCCCGAGAATCACTCGGAAGTGTTGGCGCTGCTCTATCACGAGCAGACCGGCATCGTCGGCGGGCTGCCTGTTGGCCCCGTTACGACGGATCCTTTCGGTGCTCATGGCATCCGCATGTATCCCGACCAGGATCCCGTGGTGCTCGAAGAGACGCGCCGCTATTTCGAGAAGCTTGCCGAGCGATTCTCGAACGATCTGCCGAAGGCATAGCTCGCTTGCAGCTCATGGGTTAGGTTTCGCGGGTGATGGTTAGGTTGGCGGCTGCTCTGGCCGCCGTGGTGCTCGCGGCCCAGGTCGGCTGCTCGGGCACGCAGTCTCGACAAGTCGGGTGTTCGAAGGACACGGACTGCCGGGACCCGCGCGTCTGCGATCGCGGCGTGTGCGTCGATCCGACGCCCGCGGGCATGTCGCCGAGGCATTCGGCCGGTGATGCGAGCGTTGCCGAGCCGTCGGCGGTGCCGGTGACCGGCTCGCCCGCATTCGCGATGTTCGGCGGCGACGCGCGCCACACCGGTCGTCGCTCGGGACCTGCACCGGCGAAGGCACCGACGGAGATCTGGAAGGTCGATGTTCACGGCGTCGTCGCCGGCTCGCCGACGATCGGTCCCGACGGCACCATCTACGTCACGTCGCACGACGGCGGGCTCTACGCGATCGACGACAAGGGCACGATCAAGTGGACGTTCAAGACCGGCGACCGCTCGTGGTCGACGCCGGCGGTCGCGCAGGACGGCACGATCTACATCGGCTCCGACGACGATCACCTCTACGCGGTGAAGCCCGACGGCACGCTCAAGTGGAAGCTCCGGCTCGGCGACTGCGATCCGAAGGGCTTCGGTCCCGAGTCATCGCGGTGCGACGTCGACGGCGGACCGACGATCGGTCCCGACGGCACGATCTACACCGGCGGTGACGGCATCTACGCGGTGTGGGCCGACGGCACGCTGCGCTGGAAGCTCGCGACCGCCGAGCACGTCGCATCGACGCCCGCGCTCGGCGCCGACGGCACCGTCTACGCGGGCAGCGAGGACGACGCGCTCTATGCGGTCGCGCCCGACGGCACGAAGAAGTGGGAAGTCCGCACCGGCGGTGACGTCGACGCGCCCGCCGTGATCGGGCCGAGCGGCACGATCTACGTCGGCAGCGACGACCACACGTTCTACGCGATCACGCCGCAAGGTCAGGTCGCGTGGCGCGTGATCACCGGCGAGGACATTCGCGGCGGTGCCGCGCTCGGCGCCGACGGCACGCTGTACGTCGGCAGTTACGACAAGAAACTCTATGCGATCGCACCGAACGGCCAGGTGCGATGGAAGCTCTCCGCGGCCGACAAGATCCAATCGACTCCAGGGATCGCGACCAACGGTACGATCGTGTTCGGCGCACAAGACGAGCACGTGTACGCGGTCGCTCCCGACGGCACGCTGCGCTGGGTTCTCCAGTTCTCCGGCGATGTCGACACCACGCCCGCGATCAGCACGAACGGCACCATGTATGTTGCCGGCGACGACGGGCAACTCCACGCATTTCGTTGAATAGAAAGAATCCAATGTCTAGTTTCGATCGACAGGCAATCATCGACTGCCTGTCCAGCCTGGTCACGCCGGGCATCAAGCTCACCGCGCTCGCCGACAACCTCGGCGTTCGCAAGCAGGAGTACCAGGAGCTGCGCTCGCAGATCCTCGAGCTCGTCGAGGAGGGCAGGGTGACCGTCCTCCCCGGTGGCGCGTTCGCACTCGCACCGATGGGTCGCCCCGCTGACCCGCACGCCAAGCCCGTTCCGTCCGTCCCGAACACACCGGCGCCCGCCAAGCCGGCGAAGAAGCCGCCGCGCGCCGAGCGCGAGCGCGCCAAGACGCAGGCGCCCAAGCGCGCCGCCGCGCTGCCGTGGGGCAAGTCGCCGCCGCGCGTCGTGAAGCCCGCGACCCCGAGCGGTCCGCGCGAGGAGTACGACCCCGAGACCGGCGAGATGGTGCTCGTCGGTGGCGCTGCACCCGCGCCCGCGCAGGCTCCTGCACCGGAGCGCCCTGCACCGAGCGGCCGCATTCGCCGCGTCGCGATGGAGCCGGCCGCGCCCGCGCCGGTCCCGCGCCGCGAGACCGAGGGCCAGGTCGTCGGCCGCATCACCGTCCATCCCGCCGGCTACGGCTTCGTCGCGACGGAAGAGGGCACGGTGTTCGTGCCCGCGAAGTATCGCGGCACGTCGCTCGACGGCGATCAGGTCGCGCTCGAGACGTGGCCCGGCGTGCGCGGCACCGAAGGCCGCGTCGTCGAGGTGCTCGCACGCGGTCGCGCACGGTTGACCGGCCTTCTGCGCCGCGTCGGTCGCGCGATCTATCTCGAGCCCGACGATCCGCGCATCGCGGCCGACTTCGGTCGCGTTCACATGGACGATGCGTCGGTCGGCAAGGACGGCGACGCGGTCGTCATCGAGATCACGCGCTATCCCGACGCGATCAACCGCGAGCTCGCCGGCAAGGTCCTGAAGGTCCTCGGCGACCCCGAGGATCCTCGCACCGAGATCGAGAAGATCCTCGCGTGCGCGGTCATCCCGCTCGAGTTCCCCGACGACGTCCTCGCGCAGGCGCAGGCGACGCCGCAGGAGCTGACCGCGGCCGACCTCGCCGATCGCATCGACCTTCGCGATCGCCGGTTCTGCACGATCGATCCCGAAACGGCGCGCGACTTCGACGACGCGCTCTGCATCGAGAACGGTCCGCACGGCGGACCTCGCGTGTGGATCGCAGTCGCCGACGTCGCGCACTACGTGCGGTGGGCCGATCCGCTCGACAAGGAAGCGGCGATCCGCAGCGTCTCGGTCTATCTCCCCGACCGCGTCATTCCGATGCTGCCGAAGGAGCTGTCCGCCGGCATCTGCTCGCTGAACCCGCTCGTCGATCGCTGCGCGATGGTCGTGCGCATCGACTACACCGATGCCGGCGATGTCGTCGACGTCGGCTACGCGGCCGCTGCGATCCGCAGCAAGGCGCGCCTCGACTATCCCGGCGTCGCCGCCGCGCTCGAAGGTGACTTCCGCGGCCGGCGCGAGATGTACCGGCCGTGGATCGACGAGCTGACGCGCCTCGACGCACTCGCCCAGACGCTGCGCGCGAGGCGCCAGGCCCGCGGCGCGCTCGACCTCGAGATCGCCGAGCCCAAGGTCGTGCTCGACGCCGACGATCCGCGCCTCGTGCGCGACGTCGTCAAGGCGAAGGGCGACCCCGCCGTGAAGAAGGCGTACCAGCTCGTCGAGGAGTTCATGATCGCCGCGAACGAAGCGGTCGGCTCGTTCTTCCGCAAGCGCGGCGCGCCGACGGTGTGGCGCGTCCATGCGCCGCCCGATCCGGATCGCGTGAGCCAGCTCGCCGAGCTCCTCAACGCCTACGGCATCCGCGTCGACGTCGAGGAGGCGACCACGCCGCTCGGCATGAAGGCCGTCCTCGACCAGATCAATGCGAAGCCCGGCGTCCAGGCGCTGTCGTTCCTGCTGCTCCGCACGCTGACGCAGGCTGTCTGGGACACGGTCCCGATCGGCCACTTCGGCCTCGCATCCGGTGACTACCTCCACTTCACGTCGCCGATCCGTCGCTATCCCGACCTCCTCGTCCATCGCCTGCTCAAGCATCACCTCCACCGCGACGGCAATGCGTCCGGTGGCGGCTACGTCAAGAACCCGCCGAGCGTCGAGGTCCTCTCCGACCTCGCCGGGATGTCGTCGGCGAACGAGCGCCGCGCGATGGAGGCCGAGCGCGAGGCGGTCGCGATGTACCGCTCGTACCTGATGCGCGATCAGGTCGGCCAGCGGTTCCAGGGCACGGTCTCGGCGGTCACGAGCTTCGGCGCGTTCGTCGAGATCGAGGAGCCGTTCGTCGAGGGCCTCATCAAGCTCGACTCGCTCGGCGAGCCGTTCGAGTACGACGACGTCCACATGCGGCTCTCCGGCAAGCGGACCGGCCGCTCGATCGAGCTCGGTGACAAGGTCACCGTCGAGATCAACAACGTCTCGGTCATCCGCCGCCGCATCGACTTCACGCTGATCGACACCGCGTCGAAGAAGACCAAGCGCGAGGCGCCGCGCGTCGAGCCGAGCCCTCGCGCCGGCATCGCCCAGCGCAAGAAGGCCGGCCGCGAGGTCGAGCGCGCACAGCTCGGCCGCGGCGATCGCGCAGCGGCCACGCGTGGGCGTGCGGCCGGCGGCAAGATGCAGCTCGGCGTCTCGCACCGCGGCATGCGCGAGGACGAGGGTGCGGCGCGCGGCGGTGGGCGCAAGAAGGGCGGCCGCCCCGACAAGCAGCGCCGGCGGAAGTAGCCGATGGCGCGCGCCGCGGCGTCGCCGCTCCTCCCGAAGATCCGCACCGCGCTCGCGAAGGTCGGTGACCCCGCGCGCGCGAAGCAGATGCAGGCGTACATGAAGTCGGCGATGCCGTATCACGGCGTCCCGTCGGCGGCGATGCGCGCGGTCGCGCGCGACATCTTCGCGACCTATCCGTTTGCCGACGCCAGGTCGTGGCGCGCCGACGTGCTCGCGATCTGGCGCGGCGCGACCCACCGCGAGGAGCGCTATGCCGCGCTCGCGCTCGTCAACCACCGCAAGGCGACACCGTTCAACGACCTCGACGCACTGCCGATGTACGAGGACCTGATCGTCAGCGGCGCCTGGTGGGACTACGTCGACGATCTCGCCGGCCATCGCGTCGGCGAGCTGTTCGCGAAGCATCGCAAGGAGATGAAGAAGGAGATGCTCGCGTGGTCCGTCGACGACGACATGTGGAAGCGCCGCACGTCGATCCTGTGCCAGATGTTCCTGCGCTCTGACACCGACCTCGCGTTCCTCTACAAGTGCATCGAGCCCTCGCTGCCGTCGAAGGAGTTCTTCCTGCGCAAGGCGATCGGCTGGGCGCTGCGCCAGGTCGCCTGGTACGACCCCGACGAGGTCGTCCGCTACGTGAAGGCGCACGACGCCGAGCTCTCGGGCCTGTCGAAGCGCGAGGCGCTGAAGAACGTCGCGAAGCTCCAGAGCGGCGCGCTGAAGCGACGCGGATAGCTCGGGCTAACGCGGCTCGAGCCGCGACGCGAGCGCCTCGAGGAGCTTGCGCCGCGTGATCGGCTTGGCGACGAGCGCGCGCACGCCGAGGTCCTTCGCCTTGCGGCGATGCTCGGGGTTCGCGCGCGACGTGATGATCACGATCGGCGTCTGCGTGAACCGCTCGTCCTTGCGCAGGCGCGCGATCAGCTCGAAGCCGCCGAGCTCGGGCATCTCGAGGTCGGTGACGACGAGGTCGTACTTCTGCTGGCGCGCCATCTGGAGCGCGCGCGCGCCGTCCTCGGCGACGTCGACGATCCAGCCCTCGCGGCCGAGCATCGAGGTCATCGCCTCGCGGATCGCGCGCGAGTCGTCGACGACGAGAGCGCGGCCGGCGAGCACCATCGGGCCCGACGACGCATCGACTGCCTCGCCCGGCGCGTCGGGGTAGACGCGGCGCACGAGCTGCGCGGGATCGAGGATGAGCTGCACCTTGCCGGAGCCGCTGATCGTCGCGGCAGCGTAGAGGGTGAGCGGTGCGAGCAGCGGGCCGAGCGGCTTGATGATGATCTCGCGCGGGCCGACGATCTTGTCGACGCTGCACACCATCGCCTTGCCGGCGAACGAGACGACGACGCCGGGGCGGCGCTCGGCGGTCGCGCCGTGGCCGAGCAGCGTCTCGAGGCGGAGCACGGGGAGCTGCTCGTGGCGGACGATCGCGGTCGAGATGCCGGGCTCGACGATCGTGGTCTCGGTGACGTGGACCGCGGGGATGGCGTAGACCTGGCCGCCGACCTTGAACAGCATCGCCTGGGCGAGCGAGGTCGAGAGCGGCAGGCGGAGCGAGAACGTCGTGCCCTTGCCGGCGCTCGACGTCACTTTGACCTCGCCGCCGAGCCGCGCGATCGTCTGGCGCACGAGGTCGAGGCCGATGCCGCGGCCGGCGAGCTCGTCGGCATCGCCGCGGACGGACACACCGGTGCCGAGCGCGTCGAGGACGTCGGCGTCGGTCGCGAGCTGCGCACGGGCGAGCGTCCACCGGCCGGTCGCGACGAGGCGATCGCGGAGAGCGGTCGTGTCGACGCCGCGGCCGTCGTCGGACATCTCGAGGACGAGCAAGTTGCCGTCCTGGCGCGCGCGGATCGTGATCGTCGCGGTCAGCGGCTTGCCACGGGCGGCGCGCTCCTCGGGAGGCTCGACGCCGTGCGCGACCGCGTTGCGGAGGAGCTGGGTGAGCGGGTCGACGAGCTGCTCGGCGACGGCCTTGTCGAACTCGGTCTCCTCGCCGAGCGTGCGGAGCTCGACGTGCACGCCGGTCGCGCGGCGCAGGGCGCGGAGCGTGCGTGCGGCGTGGGTCATGAGGTTCTTCGCGCTCTCCATGCGGATGCGCACGAGGCCGCGCTGGAGGTCGCCGATCGTGCGGCGCAGCGCCTCGATCTCGTCGAGGAGCGCGGCCGTCGTCTGCGAGAGCAGGGTCGTCTGGCTCGCGAGCTCGTTCTCGACATGGGCGAGCGCCGTGCTCGCGCGGCCGGCGCTCTCGTGCGCGCCCCGTGTCATGGATCCGCTTGCGGGCGGTTCACCGCGCGCAAGCGTGTCGCGGAGATCCTGGCGCGTGCGGGCGAGGTCGCGCGCGACGGTACGCAGGAGCTGGACGCGGCGCTCGATGCGCGTGCGGTCGAACAGCAGCTCGCCGGCGGAGGACATCAGTGCGTCGATGCGGTCGGGCTCGACGCGCAGGTACGACTTGGGCTCGGGGACCGCGATCTCCGTCGACGGCACGTCGAAGACGGGCTCGGGCAGGGCCTCGGTGTCGGGGAGCCCGGCGGTGATCGTGATCGTCGGGATTGCCATCGAGTCGGTCGATGGCCGCTCCGGCGCGAGGATCTCGCGCGTCGAGCGGCGCGGCGGCGGCGCCGGCTCCTCGTCGCGCGCGGCATCGCGAAGGATGCCGAAGACCGCGATCCGGCGGATCTGCTCGCGCAGGCGGTCGGCGATCGGCACGGCGCTCGCCGGGTCTGTGGCGAGCTGGTCGAGGTAGCCGCGCAGGCCGTCGGTGACCTCGACGATGAGGTCGCCCGTCGACGGCGTCCATGGCGACGGCTCGCGGCCGAGCGCCGCGAACGCGCTCTCGAGGCGGTGGGCGAGGTCGACCATCACGTCGAGGCCAACGGTGCCGGCCGCGCCTTTGAGCGTGTGCGTCACGCGCATCATCTCGGTCAGCGTGTCGGGCGTCGGTCTCGCCGAGCCGCCGGCGAGGACGCGGCTCGTCACGGCCTCGAGCGCGTCGTGCGCCTCGGCGCGAAACAGCTGGCGCAGCATCGCCAGCTCGTCGGGGTCGAAGTCGAGGTCGGTGTCGCTCATGCGCCGACCGGCCCCATGGCGGTGCCGACGAGCTCGGTCGCGCGACGGAGGAGGCGCTGTGGTTCGAGCAGCGTCAGCGGACGACCCGCCGTGTCGACGACCGCGCCGCTGGTCCCGTCGCCGAGGCCGGGCAGGGTGGCGACGTGGTCGACCTGGTCGACGCGCAGGCCGCAGATGATGCCGTCGGCCTCGATGACGAGCGCGCCGTCGCCCTGCCGGGCCGGCGGTCCAGCCGGCAGGTCGAGCAGGGCTGCAACGTCGAGAACCGGCAAGATCGTGCCGTGTAGGTTGCAAACTCCTCCGAGAGCAGGAGGCGCAGTTGGTACCGCCGTGACGAAGCCGAGCGTGACGACCTCTCTCACCCAGCGAAGCTCGACGGCATAACGGGCGGCGCCAATCGCAAAGACGATGACGTTCCGCAGCTCTGGCACGGCGCCAGCATACCGTGTCGCCGGTCACCTGTAGATTTCTGCCTGGGGACGAAAGCTGCAGACTGCGCCGTTAGCACGGATATACTGCCCCTATGAGAGCCTGGTTCGCCGCCCTGGCTGTGAGTGTGATCGGTTGTGGACCGGGCGGCGGATTTGGTGATGACGATCCGGAGGTCGATGCATCGATCGACACACCGGGAGGCGATGGCTTCACCACGCTGATCGAACGCGAGTGGACCGTCCTCCCGAGGAGCGAAGCGTTCGTGTGCACGCGCGTGAAGATCGAACAAGACATGTTCATCTCCGCGTTCCAGGCGATGTCACCGACGGGAACGCACCACGAGTTCCTCACGATCTCGTCGACGAATAGCCCGCTCGGCGACTATGACTGTCCCGGTTCGAATCTCGAACCGCAGCTGATGTTCGCGGGCGGCGTCAACACGGACGAATTCGACTTCCCGCCCGGCGTCGCGATCAAGCTGACCGCAGGCACGTATATCAACCTGCGCCTCCATCTGTTCAACGCAGACGAGGCCTCGTCGTTGTCAGGTACGTCGGGTGTTCGCGTGAAGACGATGCCCGCATCCGAGGTCGTGCATGAAGCCGACATGGTGTTCGCGGGACACAAAGGTTTCACGATCCCGGCCTCGCCGGCGCCCTACAAGGTCACCGGCGGCTGCTCGTTGCCAACCCAGTGGCACATTTTCGGACTCTGGCCGCACATGCATGGCTACGGCATGCACCAGAAGGTGATCGTGAAGCGCGGCGGCAACGTGATGATGACCCCGCTCGACGCCGACTACGACTTCGATCACCAGAAGAACTACGCGATGGCCGACACCACGCTGCAGGTCAACGACCAGATCCAGGTCACCTGCACGTTCGTCAACACGACGAGCCCGATGACGGAGATCTTCGAGGGCGACAACTACACGACCGAGATGTGCCTGACCGGCATCTACAAGTATCCCGCGGGCGGATCCTCGGAAGCCTGCGTCTCGGCGCAGTAGCAGCCGCGCAGTAGCGACAGCCGCTACCGCGCGACCGACCGAGATCGAGCGATCAGCTCGCGGCCTTCGTCTCGAGAACGAGCTCGGGACGGGCGCGGTGCTCGACGACCTCGCGCGTGACGACGCATTCCTTGACGCCGGTCAGCGACGGAATCTCGTACATCACGTCGAGCATCACTTCCTCGAGGATCGCGCGGAGACCGCGTGCACCCGAGTTGCGGCGCGACGCCTCTTCGGCGATCGCCTTCAGCGCGTCGGGGCGGAAGTTGAGCTTCACACCCTCGAGCTCGAAGAGCCGGTGATACTGCTTCGCGAGCGCGTTCTTCGGCTTCCAGAGCACCTCGGTGAGCGCGTCGACATCGAGCGCGTCGCACGAGACGATCACGGGCAGGCGGCCCATGAACTCCGGGATCATGCCGAACTTTATTAGATCTTCGGTGCGGGCCTGACGGCGCAGCGCGTCCTTGTCATCCTCGGCCGTCGAGACCTCGGCGCCAAAGCCGAGACCCCGCTGACCGGTGCGGCGGCGGACGATGTCCTCGAGGCCGTTGAAGGCGCCGCAGCAGATGAACAGGATGTCCGTCGTATCGATCTGGATGAGCTCTTGCTGCGGACGGTTCCGCGCACCATCCGGTGTGATCGTCGCGGTCTTGCCTTCGAGGATCTTCAGCAGTGCCTGCTGAACGCCCTCGCCGGAGACGTCGCGCGTTGGAGACGGCGAGCCGCCCTTGCGCGCGATCTTGTCGATCTCGTCGATACAAATAATGCCGCGGGCCGTCTTCTCGACATCACCACCCGCCGCGCGGAACAGCGCCTTGACGACGCTCTCGACGTCTTCGCCGACATAGCCGGCTTCCGTCAGCGTCGTCGCGTCCGCGATTGCGAACGGCACGTCCAGCTTCTTCGCGAGCGTCTGGGCCAGCAGCGTCTTGCCCGAACCCGTGGGTCCGATCAGGAGGATGTTGCCCTTTTGGAGCTCGACATCCGTCTGCTTGCCGCGCATCCCGATGCGCTTGTAGTGATTGTAAACCGCGACCGAGAGCGCGCGCTTGGCGTCCTTCTGGCCAACGACGTAGCGATCGAGCTCCTCAACGATGGCCCGCGGAGGCGGGTACTTGGGGCGCTCGGACGCTTCCTCCTTGGCGAGGATGTCGTTGCACAGAGTCACGCACTGATCGCAGATGAAGACGCGCGGGCCTGAAATTAACTTTCGAACCTCGCGCCGCTGCTTTCCGCAAAAGGAGCAGTGGAACTCTTCCATCCAGCACCAATTCTTACATGTTCCGAGAGCCTGGCAACACTAGAACCGTCGCCAAATGCCGACGCCAAATCCGTCTGAGTCACAGGACAACCAAGCTATGACTTGACGCGGCAAGCTGGTAACGGAGATCACTCGCGGAGTGCGCACCGTCGTCATCTGCGGGGATCCGGAGCAAGCGGGGCGTGAACCCGGGTCGGTCGCGACCTTGCTCGTCGAGCTGGGCGGTCGCGTCTCACTCGGGCGGTTCGATCTCGGGGGGCTCGATGAGGAGGACCTCCTCGAATATCCGCCGGCCTGTGTCGTGGTCGAGGCCGGCGAGGACGTGCAGCGGGCGCAGAAATCGATCCAGAAGATCCGGGATGGCGGACCACTCGTCGAAGTTCCGATCTTGATCGCGCTCACGGTCGCTCGACTCCCGGCACTCGACTTCTCGATCGGATTCGATGATTTCGTGCTGATGCCGATCGTGCCGGCCGAGCTGTACGCGCGGCTTCGTCAGCTCGACTGGAAGAGCGCGACATTCGGATCGGATGAAGTCATCAAGATCGACGATCTCCTGATCGACATCGCGGGTTACGAGGCGCGAATCGCGGGACGGCGGATCGATCTGACACATCAGGAGTTCGAGCTGCTGCGATTTCTCGCGCAGCATCGCGGCCGCGTGTTCACGCGCCAGGCGCTGCTCGAGCGCGCATGGGGGTACCAGTACGCTGGAGGCACACGCACCGTCGACATTCATGTCCGAAGGGTGCGCAGTAAGCTCGGCGTGACCGGCGAGCTGATCGAGACGGTTCGCAACGTTGGCTACAAGATGCGCGGCTAGGCCCTCCCGAAGGGCCGGACGTGTATTCTGGGTTCGTGCCCGGACGCGCCTCCATCGTCGGAGCGGCAGAGACCAGCGTCGGCAAGGTGCGCGATCACAACGAAGATGCGCACTTCATCGACCCCGAGCTCGGGATCTTCGTCGTGTGCGATGGCATGGGTGGCCACGCCGCGGGCGAGGTCGCGAGCGCGCTGGCGGTGCAGACGATCCGCTCGATCTGGACGAACGACGCCACCCAGGCGGTCGCCGATCGCTGGCTCGCGAAGGGCACGCCCGAGGCGAAGAAGCAGCTTCTGACGTCGATCCAGCAGGGCGTCGTCGCCGCGCACGACGCGATCGTCGCGGAGGCCGCGGCCGATCGAAACAAGACCGGCATGGGCACGACGCTCGTCGGCGCGATGGTCGTCGGCGGCGACATCGTGTTCGCTCATGCCGGCGATTCGCGCGCGTACCTCGTGCGCGAGGGCATCGCGATGCAGCTCACCGAGGATCACACGCTGCTCGCGCGCCTGCTCGCGGCCGGCGTCGACGTCGATGTCGACGGCGAGGGCATGCGGTTCAAGAGCATGCTGACGAACGCGCTCGGCATCGGCGAGGAGTGCAAGGTCACGACGTTCGTCGTGCCGGTCGCCGACGGCGATCGCTTCCTGCTCTGCAGCGACGGCATCACCGAGTACATCAAGGAAGCCGAGATCGGCGAGATCCTGACGACGCAGCCGAGCCCGGCGCGCGCCGCCCAGCGCCTCGTCGATGTCGCGCTCGATCGAGGCGGTGGCGACAACGCGACCGCGCTCGTGGTCCGCGTGCTCGAGGCCGGCGAGACCGCGCGCCCGGCGGAACAGCTCAAGCGCGAGCAGC
>JABFXX010000547.1 GCA_013368795.1 Kofleriaceae bacterium | reverse complement strand
GGTGGGAAGAAGGCTGAGATGCAGGCTCCCCAGGCACCGGCCAGCTCCGAGCCCGGTCAGATCATGGGCATCGACAAGAAGGCCGAGCTCGATCGGCTCTACCTCGACGTCGAGGCAGGGCGCCAGAAGATGGGGCTGGGCGAGGCAGCGCCGTTTTCGTGCGAGGGCGAGGCGTGCGGCAAGCCCACGCCGATGGCGCTGACGCCGCACCCGACCAAGGCGACCGATGCCGCGTGCAAGCCGGCGAACACCGATACGTGCAACACGAGCTGCACGCTGTCGGACTCGATCTGTACGAACGCTGACAAGATCTGCAGGCTCGCCGCCGACCTGGCGCCGGATAACGACGCCGCGGCAAAGTGCGAGAAGGCGACGACGACGTGCACGAAGGCGCACGAGTCGTGCTGTAGCTGTCTCTAACGTCTCTGCACGGGGCTGGCTGGTGCCTCTGCACCTGGCTACTGCCGTCGCGAGTTGCTGCTGGCTCCTCGAGTAGCCGGCTTGCTCGTCGCGCAGTTGCGCGTGTCGCCGCGAGGATCGGTGTTTGCACACCGCGCGCGTCGTGAAGTACGTCCGCTTGCTCGCCCTCTCCACGCTGCTCGCCTCGTGCGCGTCCGACCCGACGCCCGTCGAGGAGGAGACGCCCGGCGGTGACCTCGGCCTCGGCGACGTGTCGGCCGACGACATGAAGGCCGATGGCAACTGGGGCGCCGCGCTGACCTGCAAGACGGTCCCGAACCTCCCGCAGCTCGTGAACCCGAAGATCACGCTCTCGATCGACGGCCTGACGCTCCACCTCACCGACGACAACGGCTTTGACAAGGTGTTCCCGGTGGGCCCCGGCCAGATCGAGACCGATCCGACGAGCGGCGAGTTCGGCGAGTCGCACTCGTACTATCCGATCGCGTCGACCGGTCGCCACGACTTCGTGATCACGCCGTCGACGATCCAGCCGTGCAAGACGTGGTGGACCGATCCCGAGACCGGCACGAAGTCGCCGGTGTTCGCTGGCCTGCCGTTCATGAGCTTCTACGGCAACTACGCGATCCACGGCCCGATCGACAACTACCGCGCGACGAACGGCGGCTCGCTGCGCCGCGGCTACGTCTCGCACGGCTGCTTCCGCATGGAGGCCGCCGACGTGCTCGAGGTGTACGCGCGCATCAAGGGCGTCGCGAGGGTGCCCGTTCACGTCCAGCGCGAGCCCGAGCGCCGCGTCGACGGCAGTCGCGTCGATGTGCAGGCGCCGTGGATCGGCACCTCGTGCAGCACGGACAGCGAGTGCTCGTTCACGAACGGGTTCTGCGCGAAGAACGCGTACAGCCAGCGCGGGTTCTGCAGCGCGCGCTGCACGTCGTACTGCGCCGACAAGGCCGGCCAGCCGACGACGTTCTGCGTCGCCGATCCGAACGACGCGACGAAGGGGATGTGCGTCCCGAAGGTCTCGTCGGTGAACTACGAGTGCCGGCCGTACGATCAGTTCGTCTCCGCGACCGTCGCGCGCTTCAACCAGCCGGCAGTCACCGCGAACGTGTGCAAGCCCGGCTCGCGCGGCTGGGTCGGCGATCACTGCCTGGCGAATGCCGACTGCGGCTCGGGCACGTCGTGCCGCGGCGCGGCCGCCGGCAAGCCCGGCATCTGCTCGATGGATTGCGATCGGTTCTGCGCCGATCAGCCCGGCTACGCCGACACGTTCTGCGCGGCGGTGCCGTCGCTCGGCTCGCGCGGCAGCTGCCTGCGCCAGTGCACGCCGAGCAGCAACGCATCGGAGTGTCCGAGCGACATGGCGTGCGCCGCCGTCTCTCGTCAGGGCGAGTCGGCCGTGAAGAAGAACGTCTGCGTGCCGCGCTAGGGCGCGCCGCACGACAGCCACTCGCCGAGCATCTCGCGCTCGGCAAGCGACATCGACCCCTTCTCGGGCATCGCGTCGGTGTAGACCGCTTCTTCCAGGATCGACGACGCGTTCGCCTTGACCTGCGCCTGCGTCGACAGGATCGGCCGTTCGTGCGCGTGACACTCGAGGCAGTTGTCCTGGATGAACGACTGGCCGAACGACGCGTACGTCAGCGTCGAGTCGGTCGGGCAGGGCTTCTCGGTGATGCCGGTCGATGACGCGCCGGTGCAACCGGCGAGCGCGAACGCGACGAGGACGGACCAGATCTTCATGTAGACACGATGCGACTCGCGAGCGCCGGTCGCGTTGCCCGCGCGGTGCCGCTTGCTTCAGCGCGCGCCCAGCGGAACCGAGATTCTCGCAGTCGTGCCTTCGCCGACCTCGCTCGTGACGGCGATTCCACCGCCGTGCGCGTCGACGATGCGCTTGACGAGGGTCAGGCCGAGGCCGACGCCGCCGGTCGCGCGAGACCGGCTGCGCTCGCTGCGCCAGAACGGATCGAACATATGCTCCTGCTCCTCGGGAGACAGGCCGACGCCGCGGTCGGTGATCTCGAACACGACGGCGTCGCCCCGTGTCATAGATCCGTCGGGGCCGCGCAGTGCGGCGCCGACGGTGCGCGTGACCGCGAGCTTGATCGGCGACGCCCGATCGGGCGTGTACTTGTGCGCGTTGACGAGCAGGTTGTCGATCACGCGGCGGAACAGCACCGGGTCGACCTCGATCTCGGGCAGGTCCGGATCGATCGCCACGTCGAGCGTGCGATCGCCGTGACGGCCCGCCATGCGTTCGACGGCGGCGACCGCGATCGCTTTCGGCGCGACGCGCGTGCGGCGCAGCGGCAGCGATGCACCGGCACCGACCTCGAACCGCATCGCGGTCAGGATGTCGTCGACGATCTTCTCGAGCTCCGCGACGTCGACCGCGATCTCGGTCAGCGATGCCCGCGCGCGCTCGGAGTTGCCCTCGCTCGCGAGGTCGAGCGCGACGCCGATGCGAGCGAGCGGCGTGCGCAGCTCGTGCGCGACGTTCGCGAACAGCTCCTTCTCGGAGAGCAGCAGGCGCTCGATGCGATCGGCCATGTCGTCGAACCGGCGGCCGAGCTCGCCGATCTCGTCGTCGCGCGACAGCTTGCTGCGCACCGCGAGGTCGCCTTCGCCGAGCGCGCTGATCGCCTTCGTCAGCTGGCGAATCGGCCGCACGATCCAGCGCGCGGTGATGACCGCACCGAGCGCGAGGATCGCGGCGGAGCAGAGGAGCGTGAGCAGCGGCCCGAACGTCGGTGGGCCATGC
Organism: Kofleriaceae bacterium; assembly: GCA_013368795.1. GTDB lineage: Bacteria > Myxococcota_A > Polyangia > Haliangiales > Haliangiaceae > JABFXX01. Next base: position 25,697 of record JABFXX010000547.1, on the reverse strand, counting down.
GGATGCTCGCCGCGAGGAGGGCCGTGGCCGTGCGGCGGATGACCGTGTGGCGCCGTGAACCACCAGATCACGATCGCGACGATCGCGAGGAGCAGGAGCTGCAGTGCGGCGATCGCGACGAGGCGTGCGGCAAGCGAGCGCGGCGGCCTCACGACTCTCCGGGCGTCAGCATGTAGCCGACGCCGCGGATCGTCTTCAGCATCCGCGGGTTCTTCGGATCGCCCTCGAGCTTCGCGCGGACGCGCGACACGATGACGTCGATCGAGCGGTCGAACGCCTCGTCGGCCGAGCCGTGCAGCAGCTGGAGAAGCTGCTCGCGGTCGAGCACGCGACCGGGCCGCTGCGCGAGCGCGTGCAGCAGCGTGAACTCGTTCGTGGTCAGCGCGATCGGCGTTCCTCGCAGCGTGACCTCCATCGCGGATCCGTCGATCGAAAGCGGACCGACCTCGATGCGCTCGATCTTCGGTCCGACCTCACCGCGGCCGCGCCTCGCCTGCGCGCGGATCCGTGCGAGAAGCTCGCGCGATTGGAACGGCTTGGTGACGTAGTCGTCGGCGCCGCCCTCGAGGCCCAGCACGCGATCCGACTCTTCGCCGCGCGCGGTGACCATGATGATCGGCGTGGCCGAGCGAGTGCGCAGCTGGCGGCAGACTTCGATGCCGTCGAGGCCGGGCAGCATGAGGTCGAGCAGCACGACGTCGGGACGGACCTTCGTGATCTCCGCGACCGCGAGGTCGCCGCGCGGGACCAGGTGAACCTCGAGACCGTGCGACGTCAGGTACTCGAGCGTGAGCCGCGCGAGGCGCTCGTCGTCCTCGACGTAGAGCACCCGGATCGCATCCGTGCGAGTCACGCTCGAAGTATTCCACCTCCGCGACATGCTGGCGCGCCATGAAATACGGCGAAATAACTAGTCGCCTGCGAGATAGCCGGCCTCGATCGCGAAGTGGCGGGCGATGTCGAGCGCCGAGATCATCCCGGCGAGCTCGTTGCCGTTGCGGGTGATGACGACCTGGCCGACGCCCTCGTGCGCCATCAGCGCGGCGGCCTTCTCGATCGTCGACTCGATCGGCAACGCGAACACGAAGCCGCTCATCGCGTCGGCGGCGGTGCACTCGTCGTCGCAGTGGCGGAGCACGTCGGTGCGCGTGACGAGTCCGACGAGGCTGCTCTTGTCATCGACGACCGCGATCGCGGGGACGCGGCTCGCCACGAGCATGCGGCGGACCTCGGCGAGTGGTGTCTCGAGCTCGACTGCGAGCGCCGGCCCGCGGATCAACGAGCCGAGCGTGGCCCGGATCGAGGTCGGATCGTCGTCGAAGTCACTGAGGTAGGCAGAACGGGCGACGGACTTCATGGATACCCTCTTTCTTGCGCTTCACCTGGTAAGAGCGCCGAAGGTGCATCGGTGTTGCACCTGGAAACACTCGGCAACGCCGACGCGCTATCGTCGCGATGTGTCTGGCCGATGCGCGTGGATCGCGTCTGCGATCGTGATGCTCGCAACGAGCTGGGCTTCGGCTGAAGCGCCGATCGTAGGCGGGCGTACACCGAGATCGATCGGTCGTGCGGGCACCGGCACCGCCTCTGACGACGGCGCGGGCGCGCTGCTCGTCAATCCCGCGGCGATCGCGCGCCGCGATGCCGCACGCATCCAGCTCGGCGTCGCGTTTCTCGACGACGAGCTCTACTACCTGAGCTCGGCGACCGCGCCGGCCGCGCGCGACCAGTCGAGCTCGCGGCTCGTGCCGATCGTCGGCATCGAGGGCGCGGTCGGCAACTGGCTGCTCGGCGCCGCGTTCATCACGAGCGCGCGCAGCGAGCGCCAGTTTCGCCGGCCCGCGCGCATCCCGGCGAACGAGCTCGGCAACGCGTTCCAGTATCGCTACGCCGGCCTCGGCGGCTCGCTCCGGCGCGACACGCTCGTCGTCGGCGTCGCGCGGCGCGTGACCGATGGCGTCGCGATCGGCCTGTCCGCGGGCGCATCGCGCGTGGCGCTCACCGAGTCCCGGCGGCTGTGGGCCGGCAACACGTCGCGCGTCGATCGCACGACGATGCTGCCCGAGCGCGCCGGCGATCCCGTGCAGGACGTCGAGGTCGCATTCGCGGCGGCGGACCTGTTCTCACCGACGGCGACGCTCGGCGTCCTCGTCGCGCCAGGCGACTCGCGCGTCGAGCTCGCGGCCTCGGTCAACTGGTCCGCCCCCGCGCGCGTCGAGGGCGAGGTCGGGGCCGCAGCGGTCCCGCAGATGGGCAACATGACCGCGCCGATCCAGCCGCACGTCGCGAGCGATGCGAGCGCGAGCCTCGAGCTGCAGCAGCCGATCACGCTCCGCACCGGCGCACGCTGGCTCGGCGAGCGCTGGATCGCCGAGGTCGGCGGCGACCTCTGGATCATGCCGAGAGGCTCGGCGGCGCCGCGCTGGCAGATCGAGGGCGTGCGGCTCACCGACTCGACGATCGTCGGCTCGCCGCGCGAGGTCACGCTCGCCGAGCTGCCGTCGCGGGTCTCGGCGCGCACCCACGGTGCGATCCGCGGCGCGCTCGACGTCGAGCTCATCCCCGGCTTTCTGTGGGCGACCGGCGGCTACGCGTTCACGAGCGGCGGCACCGCGCGATCGCGGCTCTCGCCGACGTTCGGCGACCTCGGCGGCCACACGATGGCGCTCGGCCTCGAGGCCAACGCCGGCGGCTTCACGGTGACGCTCGGCTGGGCCCGAACGTGGTCGATCAAGGAACCCGAGCCGGTGAGCCGGTGGCGGCTCGATAACCCGTTCGGCAGCGGCGACGCGATGGTCCCGGCGGGCACCTACGACGGCTCGACCGACATGATCGGCCTGTCGCTCGACGCCGAGCTCTACGCGCCGGATTGAGCTACACGCTGCCGAGCAGCGCGATCGCGACGAGCATCAGGTGACCCGCGATGAATAGCCGGACGTGCCGCATGGACGGGCATTAGATGCAGGGCCCGAGCCGCGCTCAACCCCGCGAGACTCGCAGAGGTTGACCGTCTGAGAACTGGCAACCGCGCTGGCCAGGCAACACGGCCTGACCGCGCTCCCGACAGCTACTTCTGCGGGGCCTTCTTGACCGGGCCGGTCGAGTCGGCGGCGGCCTTCTTCTTCGAGCCGTCGTCGCCGATCGAGTCGTCGAGCTCGACGAAGCCGCCGTAGACACCGCCGATCGCGGCGCCGAGGATCGGCGGCCAGTAGATCGCGTCGTAGCCGGCGATCATGAGGGTCCCGGGCTCGGGTCCCCACGCCTTGGCGACGATCGCGTAAAGGCCGCAGCCGACGCCGAATCCGAACGCAGCCTTCAGGATTGCGATGATGTTCGTCTGGTTCTTGTCCCGGAGCAGTGCCCACAGCGGACGCCCTACGAACAAACCGACGAGTGCGCCGATCAGGCCCATCGTCAGCCACGCGTTGCTGAAGCCTGTCGCGTCGTGGAGCGCGACCGCGCCATAGCCGACCCCGCCGCCGATGACCGCACCCTTCAGAAGACCGACGAGGAGCTTGACCACAGATCAAGCATGACGAGGAAGCCACGCATCGGCAAGGCCGATCGGCGAGCGGATCGGCGTAAGCGCCGCGCCAGGTTGGCGCTGCTCGACGTGACTTAAAGCGCGGCCGTTGGCGAGCCGACTACAGAGGGCGCGACCTGCGTGGGCGTAGGAGGCGCTTGGGGCGAAGGCGCGACAGGTGCGACCGCGACAGCCGCCATCTGACCGTCGAGCTTGGCCACCTCGGCCTTGAATGCGGCAATCTCGCCCTTCGGCAGCCCGCGGCCGCGGATCGGCGCCAGCTTCGTCGGATCGATGTACTCGCCGTTCTTGCGCACGCCGAAGTGCAGGTGAGGGCCCGTCGAGAGACCGGTCGTGCCGACGTAGCCGATCACGGTCTTCGCCTCGATGCGCTGGCCGACCTTGATGTTGGCGAACTTGCTGAGGTGCATGTACGCGGTCTCGATGCCGCTGTCGTGGCGGATGATCACGAGATTGCCGGCGCCGCCGCTCGGCGCGCGCACGACGACGGTACCCGACGCCGCGGCCCACACCGGCGTCCCGACGGGCGCGGCGTAATCGATGCCGAGGTGCGCGCGCACCGTGTGCAGCACCGGGTGCATGCGTCTGCGATCGAAGCCGCTCGACACGCGCACGAACTTGAGCGGCGTCTTCAGCATGCCGCGCTCGCTCGATTCGCCCTTGGCGTCGTAGTACTTGCCGTTCCAGAAGTACGTCTGGAACGCGCCGGCCTTGCCACGATACTCGGCGGCGAGGATGCGGCCGTAGCCGAGAAACGTGCTCGTGCCGTCGGCTGCGAGTTTCTTCTCGACGATGATGCGAAACGTGTCGCCGTCCTGCGTGTCGTTGAAGAAGTCGATGTCGTACGCGAACACGTCGACGAAGAACCCGACGAGCGACGCGGACTCGCCCGCGTTCTTGATCGCGGCGTAGAGCGAGCTGTCGATCGTCCCGCCGATCGATTTGATCTCGAGCTTGGTCTGCGTGTTGTCGTTGACGCCTTCGAGCTCGCCGCTCTGCTGGCGCTCGGCGCGCACGCGCTGGACCTTGGAGAGCTCGATCTCGAACAGCTTCACGCGGCCGTCGGGACCGCGCTCGATCCGGAACGGCTGGCCCGGGCGGATGCTCTTGAAGTCGAGAACTCCCGACAGCGAGCGGATCACCTCGTCGGCCTCGCCCGCGGACAAACCGTGCTTCTTGAGCAGCTTGCCGAGCGTCTCGTTCTTGCCGACCTTGCCCTCGATCGCGCCGGGAGGGGCGATCGGCGGCGTGCTCGGATCGCCGGGAGCCTCGGCGGGAGCCGAATTCGATAGCGGCTGCGACGGCAGCGTCATCGACGGCGCGGCCTGCTCTGCCTTCTTCTTGATCGCCGAGACGCTCGTCTTCTTGTCCCAGACGAACACGTAGAGGTTCACGAGGACGAGCGCGCCGAGAATCAGGATCACCCACGCGCCGCTGCGCTTGGCGGGTTGGACGCCAAGCGAGGGGTAGGCTGCCCTTTTCTTGCGCGGGGACGTGCGTCTGCGGACCATGGGGCGAGAAGAGGCCCAGCAATATCACGCCTCTTGGTGCCGAACCAACAATCGATATTCGGAGAGCGGCCTAGCCCATGGCAAGTAACCCCAGCGATCTGCCTCCCCGCGAGCAGCTGGAACTTTTCTCCCACTCGGGGCAAGGTGCGGCGATCTCAACGTACGACGACGAAGACGAAGACATGGCCAAGAAGTCCGATAAGAAAGCCGAATCCAAGGCGGAGCCCAAGGCGAAGAAAGCCGCCAAGGGCGACGGTGGTAAGGGTGCCGGCGGCGGTGGTGGGGGCGGGGGATCCGGCGGCGGTGAGGGCGTGCCCGGCACGTCCGACACCTCGCTCGAGGCCGAGGCCCGGCGCCGCTACCTGAACTACGCGCTCTCGGTCATCACGTCTCGCGCGCTCCCGGATGTTCGCGACGGCCTGAAGCCGGTGCAGCGCCGCATCCTCTACGCGATGCTGAACGATCAGCATCTCCGTCCCGATGCGAAGTACCGCAAGAGCGCGACCGTCGTCGGTGCCGTGCTCGGTAAGTACCATCCGCACGGCGACACGTCGGTCTACGACGCGATGGTGCGCATGGCCCAGGACTGGGCGCTGCGCGTGCCGCTCGTCGACGGCTCCGGCAACTTCGGCTCGCTCGACGGCGACGAGGCCGCCGCCTATCGTTACACCGAGTGCCGCCTCGCGCCCGCCGCGATGGATCTGCTCCGCGAGCTCGACTTCGAGACCGTCGAGATGCGGCCGAACTTCGACGGCACGACCGAGGAGCCGGTCGTCCTGCCCGCGCGGTTCCCGAACCTGCTCGTCAACGGCTCGACCGGCATCGCGGTCGGCATGGCGACGAACATCCCGCCGCACAACCTGCGCGAGATCGTCGACGCGCTGCTCGCGCTATCGAAGGATCGCTCGATCGAGCACGTCGCGCTGATGAAGCACATCAACGGTCCGGACTTCCCGACCGGCGGCCAGCTGCTCAACAGCAAGGTCGAGCTGCGCCAGATCTACAAGGATGGCGCCGGCGCGATCCGCCTGCGCGGCGAGTACAAGCTCGAGGAGAAGAAGAAGGGCGGCACGGACATCGTCATCACGTCGATCCCGTACGCGATGACGAAGGCGGATCTGGTCCAGAAGATCGCCGACGTCATCATCTCGCGAAAGCTGCCGTACCTGCTCGACGTCCGCGACGAGTCGACCACGGACGTTCGCATCGTCCTCGAGATCAAGAAGGACGCCGATCCGAACCTCGTGATGGGCTACCTCTACAAGCACACCCCGCTGCAGTCGAGCTTCCACGTGAACCTCACGTGCCTCGTGCCGCCGGAGCTGATGGACGACGGCAGCGTGCCGACCGGCGCGCCGCCGCAGCCGAAGAAGTGCGGCATCAAGGAGATGCTCGAGCACTTCCTCGACTTCCGCATCATCACGACGACGCGGCGGTTCGAGTACCAGCTCGCTCAGCTGAAGAAGCGCATCCACATCCTCGAAGGTTTCGTCACGATCTTCGACGCGCTCGACGAGCTCATCAAGATCATCCGCGCGAGCGACGGCAAGGAAGACGCCGCGCAGAAGATCATCAAGCGCTTCAAGCTCGACGAGCTCCAGACCGATGCGATCCTCGAGCTGAAGCTCTACAAGCTCGCCAAGCTCGAGATCAACGTCATCCGCGAGGAGCTCGACGAGAAGGCCAAGGAAGCCAAGCGCATCCAGAAGATCCTCTCCGACGAGGAGAAGCTCGAGGACGTCGTTCGCGGCGAGCTCGAAGAGGTCGCGAAGGAGCTCGGTACGCCGCGCAGGACGAAGACCGGCGGCGCGGCCGAGGAGCAGGAGTTCGACGCCGACGCGTTCATCATCGAGGAGGACGCGAACGTCGTCGTCACCCGCGATGGCTGGATCAAGCGCGTGCGCGAGCTCAAGGATCCGAACCAGACGCGTACGCGCGAGGGCGATGCGGTCACGCACGTCCTGCCCGGCTCGACGAAGGAGAAGGTCATCTTCTTCACGAACCGTGGCTCGGCGTACGTCATCAAGATCAACGACATCGCAGCGACCGCTGGCTACGGCGACCCGGCGCAGAAGTACTTCAAGTTCGGCGACGGCGAGCGGATCGTCTCGGCGATGACGCTCGATGCGCGCGCGATGGTCCCGCCGACGCTCCTCGCGGTCACGCGCCAGGGCTTTGGCCTCCGGTTCGCGATGGCGGCGCACACCGAGATCACGACGAAGGCGGGCCGCCGCTACGCGAAGCCGAAGGAGGGCGACGAGGTCATCGGCGTCGTGCCGTGCAACGATGGCGACATCGTCGTCACGGCGACGCGCGACGGTCACGTCCTCCACGTCAAGGCCGACGAGATCGCGAAGCTCGAGGGCGCTGGTCGCGGCATCACCGTGATCAAGACCGCCGACGACGACATCGTCATCGGCTTCATCGCCGGTCGCAAGGCGGACTCGTTCACGATCGAGACCGACAAGAGCGGCAAGAAGTTCGAGCTCCACGCCGACCCGAAGGAAGTCGGTACCCGCGGCGGCAAGGGTCACCAGCTGATGAAGCGCGTGACGTTCAAGGTCGTCGAGAAGCCCGTCACCATCCAACCCCTCGCGAACGCCGAGGGTAGCCCCGGAGTGAACTGACCATGGCGCAGGCATCCAAGTACACCGGCGAAGACATCCAGGTACTCGAGGGGCTCGAGCCCGTTCGCAAGCGCCCGGGTATGTACATCGGCGGCACGGGCAAGGACGGCTACCACCACCTGCTCTGGGAGATCGTCGACAACTCGATCGACGAGGTGATCAACAAGCACGCGTCGAAGGTGGAGGTCACGCTCCACAAGAACGGCAAGAGCGCGACGGTCGAGGACAACGGCCGCGGCATCCCCGTCGACATGATGCCGAAGTTCAAGAAGTCGGCGCTCGAGGTCATCTTCACGACGCTGCACTCGGGCGGCAAGTTCGAGCGCGGCAAGAGCTACGCGGTGTCCGGCGGTCTGCACGGCGTCGGTTCCGCCGTCGTCAACGCGCTGTCGAGCGAGCTCGTCGCCACCGTCAAGAAAGACGGCGAGCGCTTCGAGATGACGTTCCAGCGCGGCGAGGCAAAGGGCAAGCTGAAGAAGCTCGGCGCCGCGCGCGGCACCGGCACGACGGTGACGTTCTCGCCCGACGACGAGGTGTTCGGCGGCAAGCTGTCGTTCGACGCCGACCTGATCGCGGAGCGCCTCGAGGCGAAGAGCTACCTCCACGGTGGCCTCGAGATCATCTTCCACGACGAGACCAAGTCGCCGGTCGCGACCCAGACGTTCGCGCACCCGCAGGGCATCGCGGAGTTCCTGCCGAAGCTCGTCGCGGACCGCAACAAGACGCCGGTGCCGGTCAACGGCGCCGTCTTCTACATGGAGAAGAAGGACGAGGAGGCGCGGCTCGGCATCGAGCTCGCGCTCCAGTGGACCGAAGCGACCGACGACCTCATCAAGTCGTATGTCAACTCGGTGCCGACGCCCGACGGCGGCACGCACGACGCGGGCCTGCGCTCGGCGATCGTCAAGGCGATCCGCAACTACATCGCGACGCACAAGCTCGACCCGAAGGGCGTCACGCTGACCGCCGAGGACATCCGCGAGGGTGTCGTCGCCGTGCTGTCGACGTACGTCCACGACCCGCAGTTCCAGAGCCAGACGAAGAACCGGCTCAACAACCCCGAGGTCGCCGGTCAGGTCGAGGCGCTCGTGCGCCCCGCGCTCGAGAACTACTTGAACGCGAACCCGAACTGGGGCCAGGCCGTCGTCGCGCGCACGATCATCGCGGCGCGCGCGCGCGAGGCTTCGCGTGCGGCGGCGCAGCAGGTGTCGCGCAAGACCGCGGTCAGCCACCGGCTGAACCTCCCCGGCAAGCTCGCCGACTGCTCGTCGACGGACCCGCACGAGAGCGAGCTGTTCATCGTCGAGGGTGACTCGGCAGGTGGCTCGGCGAAGCAGGGCCGCGATCGCAAGACGCAGGCGATCCTCCCGCTGCGCGGCAAGGTGCTCAACGCCGAGCAGGCGAGCGGCCAGAAGCTGCTCGCGAACAAGGAGCTGCAGGACATCGTCAGCGCGCTCGGCTGCGGTATGGGCGACACGATCGAGCTCGGGAAGCTTCGCTACGGCAAGATCTTCCTGATGATGGATGCCGACGCCGACGGCCACCACATCGCGACGCTGCTCATGACGTTCTTCTTCCGCCACATGCGGCCGCTGATCGATCAGGGTCACGTGTACCTCGCGCAGCCGCCGCTCTATCGCATCGATATCGGCAAGCAGACGTTCTGGGCGCTCGACGACCTCCACAAGGAGCGTCTGCTCAAGGCGAACATGAAGGCGAACTCGAAGCCGAACATCACCCGGTTCAAGGGTCTCGGCGAGATGAACCCCGACACGCTCAAGCAGACGACGCTCGATCCGAAGTCGCGGCAGGCGCTGCGCGTGACGGTGAAGGACGAGGAGCGGCTCAGCACCGATCGCGTGATCGCCGAGCTGATGGGCAAGGACGTCGCGGCTCGGTTCAAGCTGATCACCGAGAACGCGGCCGAGATCGGCGAGCTCGACGTCTGAGGGAAGGGGGCGGCGCACGATGGGACGAGTGACGGCGAAGCGCGTCGTCCTCGGTGTCGTCGCCGCGTTCGTGGTCTGGCTCGTCGCGCTCGCCGTCCTGGCGTTCGCGATGGCAGGCCGGCAGGAGCGGCAGACGCGCGAGCGGCTCGCCGAGTCGCTGCAAGCGACGGTGACGATCGGCGACAGCGACCTCGCACTCGTGCGCGGCCGGATGTCGATCGACCGGCTCGCGATCCGGCGCGACGATGTCGTCGGTCACCTCGCGATCGATGTCGGGTCGGTGCGGTGCGAGCTGTTGCCGCTCGGCCTCGCGTTGTTCGACCGCGGCTGCACGGAGCTGGTGATCCGCGAGCCGCGCCTCGAGATCTCGACGGCCGCGCTGTTTCGCGTGAAGGCGCCGAAGCGCACGCCGATCCACGCGGACCGCATCGTGATCGATGACGCGCAGCTCGTGTTCCTGCCGAGCGCGTTCGCGCCGAACCTCGGCCGGATCGAGATCTCGATCGATCACGCGGTCGCGGGGCCGACCGTGATGCGCACGCCGCTGTCGTGGCTGTTCGCGCTCGAGGAGCTGCGCGCGAGGTTCGCGCTGCCCGCCGGGATCACGGTGCAGCTCGACTACCGCGCGGGCATGCTGACGGTGACGGGCTCGCTGCTCGGTAGCTCGCCCGTGACGCTGCCCGTGCAGCTTCCGGTCGCCGCGTCGGCACGCGATGCGCAGGAGGAGATGAAGCTCCTCGTCGACAGCGCGAAGGACATCGCCGAGCGCGTCGTCGCGAAGCGCGCCGAGGACTGGCTGCGCAAGAAGCTGATTCCCTAGCCGCGGTACGAGTCGTCCTGCTCGACCTTCGAGAGGACCCAGTCGAACTCGCCGGCGGTGACGTGCGCGCCGCAGTGCGAGCAGGCGCCGGCCATCGTGATCTGCAGCGGCGCGCCGCAGTTGTTGCAGCGGTTCTCGGTCTGCGCAGGGCCGGTGCGCTTCACGCTGCGGATCAGCGTCCAGTACTCGCTGTAGGGCCGCTCGCGCCGCTTGCTGCCGCGGACGACGTGGCCGTCGGAGGTGCGCACGACGTAGTCCTTGCCGGTCGCCCAGATCCGGATCGTGACCGCGACGAAGTAGTTGTCGCGCACGACCTTCGCGAGCTCGGTCTTCGTCATGCGCATGTCGACGAGCTCGTTGCGCAGGCCCTGCTTCGTGTACGCGTCGATCCAGTACTGAAAGTAGTCGTAGAGGCCGTCGGACACGAAGCCCCGGATCGGCTCGAGCTGGCCCGCGGACCACGCCTTGTTGACCTCGGTGTAGATCAGCGCGAGGCGCTCTTCGAACGTGCGGCGATCGTCGGGACCGGTCTCGACCTTCTGGCGGAACCGGTTCTCGACATTGCCCTGGCGATACGTCGGCAGGTTCGTCCCGCGCTCGGGGACCTCGGTCGTCAGCGTCGGCGGCCGCTGGTCGATCGACTCGACCGTGATGTGGCGGACGACCCAGTCGAACCGGCCGTTGTCGACGACCTCGCCGCAGTGCGCGCACCGCTGCGTGCCGGTCTCCGTCGACTGCCACGGCGCGCCGCAGTTCGGGCAGGGAAAGCCGCGCGTCGCGTCGGGCGGCTTGCTCCGGCGGCCGGCATCGCGAACGAACTGCCACGTCTCGACGGAGTAGTAGGTCGCAGACCTCGTCGCGACGTTCGCCTCGAACTGGACCGAGATCGTGACGTAGTTCGGCTGACCCGCCTGGTCGGTCTTGCTCGCCGGCAGATCGAGCGACACGACACGCATCGCGCCGACGGCGACCTGCTCGACGGCGGTGCTGCGCGGCTCGCGCTGGGCGAGCTGCTGGCGCGCGGTGTCGGCGACGTAGGGCGCGACCGTCGCGAGCGCGTCGGCGGTGCCGCGTGCGCGCTGCGCCGTCGAGAACAGGCGGAACGCGAAGTCCTCGAACGCGGGCTGCGAGAATGTGGAGTCGAGCGTCGTGCGCAGCTCGGTGAGGTCGGTCGTCGAGCGCAGCGTCGCCGTCGGACCACTGTCCCAGTCCTTGTTCGCGTGCTGCTTGTACGCCGAGTAGGCGATCCACAGGATGCCGCCACCGACGAGCGGCAGGCCGACGTATGGCACCTCGATGCAGAGCCGGAGCAGCCAGTAGAGCAGCTCGAGGATCACGGCACCGTCGGCACCGCCGCCACCACCTCCGCCGTGACCGCCGCCGCCGGAGTAGGACTCGCCACCGCCGGGGCGCGCCGCCGCGATCGCGGTGAGCCCGACGAGGAGCGCGAGCGCGAGCAGCCAGCGGCGGCGGCTCATCTCGCCTCCAGGTCGCTGTCGATCGCGTCGGGCAGCTCGTTGCGATCGTCGGCGCGACGAGGCACCGACTTGCCGAGCTCGGGCGCGAGCCGGGCGAGGACCTCGGCGACCGCGGAGCCGCCGCGCGCCATCGCTCGCGTCAGTGCGGCCTCGGCGGCGGCCTGCGCGTCGGCGGGCAGCGCTGCGGCGAGCGTGCTGTCGGCGACGAGGACAACCTGCTGCTCGAGCCACGAGATGTAGACGAGGAGGCCGGTGCGATCGCGCGTGACGTGGACACCGCGCTCGACGAACGTCGCCCGTGCGGCGACGCGGACCTGCTGGCGGCGACGCGCCGGTGTCGTCAGCACGCGCTTCACGCCGGGCAAGAGCTCGACGGCGGCGCCGGCGAGGATTCCTGCGATGAACGGGTCGAACAGGATCGACGCGTAGCTGAACCGGTGCTCGGCGAACATCATCACGGCCAGCGCAGCGAATGCGACGAGCGCACCGATCGCGACGTTGACGTGACGATAGCCGTGCGAGCGGCGTCGCACCGCGATCACGACCTCGGCCGCCGACGCATGCTCGATCGTCTCGATCGCGCGTGCGAACGCGGCGCGGGCCTCGTCGTCGAGAAACCGAGCGCTCACGTCACGCGAAATCTATCACGCGTAGTCGATCGGCGAAGTCGGCAGCGTGGCGATGCTGCGGCGATCGAGCTTGCCCGACGGCAAGAGCGGCAGAGAATCTACGACGGCGAGCCGGCGAGGGCGTGCATGCGGCGGCAGCGCGCGGTGCCAGCTCGCCAGGGCCTGCACGGCATCGAATCGGGCATCGGTCGTGAGCGCGACGGCGACGACGTGGCCCCAGCGTGGATCGGCGACGCCGAATGCGACGCCGGCGCGCACGCCGGGCGTGCACGCGACGACCGCCTCGACCTGGGACGGATGAACGTTCTCGCCGCCGGTGATGATCACGTCGTCGGCGCGGCCGATCACGTGGACGCCGTCGGCGTCGACGTAGCCGAGATCGGCGGTGACGAGCTCTGGCGCGATCGGCGTTCCGTCGAGGTAGCGGGTCGCGAGCATCGGTCCGCGCACGCGGAGGAGGGCGGGCGCGTCGGCGGTACCGCCCGTGATCGTGACGCCGGCGAGGGGCTTCGGCAGCTCGCCCGGTGCGCGCGCGGTCGCGACCTGGCCGAACGTCTCGGTGAGGCCGTATGTCAGGCGCACGGGCACGCCGCGATCGAGTGCGGCCGCGACGAGCGCATCGGGAGCCGCGGCACCGCCGAGCAGCACCGCGCGCAGCTTCGCCGGCGGTCGCCACGCCGGATCGTCGAGCAGCGCCGCGAGCTGTGCCGGGACGAGCGAGGCGAGCGTGACGTCACGCGCCTCGAGCGCGTGCGAGATCGGCGTGTCGTCGTCGCGCAGGACGATCGTCTTCTTGCCGAGCAGGCAGCGGATCGCGACCGACAGGCCGCCCGAGTGCGCGAGCGGCAGACAGCACAGCCAGCGATCGCCATCGCGCCAGCCGAACAGCTGGGCGCTCGCCTCGGCCGAGGCGACGAGCGCCTTGCGCGACAGCACGACGCCCTTCGCCGGGCCGGTCGAGCCCGACGTGAACAGCACGACGGCATCGTCGCCGCCGAGCTTTGCGTGGGCGACCAGCTCGCGTTGGCGCTCGTGCTCCGCGGCGGTGCCCGCCGAGTGGAGCAGCGCGATCGGCTCGTGCGCGGCGAGCGCGGCGTAGACCTCGCGGATCGTCTCGACGTTCGGTGTCGCGACGAGGATGCGCGGCGACCACGGTGGGATGCTGCCGGCGGCGACCACGCGCTGCGTCGACGTCGTGACGATCCGAGGATTCGCGACCGCGGCGGCGCTCTCGATGCCGAGCCGGACGTCGCCCGCATCGCGGATGACGCGGCGCTCGAAGCTCTCGAGTGCGGGATGGTGGCCCAGGCCGACCGGAATGTCGGCGCCGATCGCGCGCGCGAGCTCGTGACACGCGGCGGTGCCGATCGGTCCCTCGAGCGCGTGGCTGACGATCGGCGCGACGCCGTGCGCGTGAGCCGCCTGCGCGAGGTCGATGCAGCGATGGAACCCGCCGAGCAGCGTCGGCTTGAGGATGATCGCGGCGAGGAGCGGCGACGACAGCGCGCGCTCGAGCGCATCGGGATCGAGCTCGCCGAGGCTCTCGTCGAGCGCGAGCTTCACCGGCAGATCGCGGTCGAGCAGATCGGCGGCGTCGAGGCACGGCTCCTCGACGTACTCGATCGGCAGGTCGGCGAGCGCGGCGAGCAGCGCGGGCGTCTCCTCGACGGGCCAGCCACGATTCGCGTCGATGCGGAGCCGTGCGGTCGGCGCGGCCTTCGCGATCCGCTGCACGCGCGCGAGCTCGTTCGCGGCCATCTTGATCTTGAGGCAGCGCACGCCGCGCGAGACCGCATCGCGCGCCTCGGTCTCGGTGTCGACGACCATCGCCGACTCGATCTCCGCCTGCGGCAGCGCGTTGAACAGGCTCGCGACGCTCGTGCCGCGCGCCTGGGCGATCGCCGTCAGCAGCGCGGTCTCGATCGCGAACCTCGCGGCAGGAGCCGGCGTGACGCGCTCGGCGATCGTGCTCGCGTGTCCGGTCATCGCGAGCTCGAGCGGCAGGCGAGCCGCGAGCACCTCGCACGCGCGTATTGCATCCTCGAGCGAGTCGACCGACATGCCAGGCAGCGGCGCGGCTTCGCCGAAACCCGTCGCGCCTGATTCATCGCGCACCGCGACGATCAGTGCTTCCCGCTCGTGACGACCCCGCGCTGCGCCTCTTGCAGCGATCGGCCAGCGCACGAGGCGATGGTCGACCGAAACGATTTTCATCCCACCGCCAAGCCTACCGCGAACAACACGCCGTGCGCGAGCATCAGCTGCGCGGTGGCCGCAAGACACGCGTTGAAGGCCGGACCAGTCGCGGCTCCAGCGAGCGCGCGCATCCGTTGCCACGCGAGTGGAACAGTCAGTCCCGGCAGCAGGCACCATGCCGACTTCGTACAGATCGCGAGCCCGATCGGTACGACGTACGAGACTCCGACGAGCGCGGCGTACTCGACGAGCGCGCCGCGCCGACCGAATCGCACCGCGAGCGTGCGCTTGCCGGCACGTTCGTCGGTCGATCGATCTCGGAGGTTGTTGACGACGAGGATCGCCGTTGCGAGCGCGCCGACAGGAATTGCAGAAAACCACGCGAGGCACGGTACGAAACCGACCTGCGCGAACGTGGTGCCGCAGACCGCGACGAACCCGAAGAAGCCCATCACGAACACGTCGCCGAGCCCGTGGTAACCGAGTGGGTATGGACCTCCGGTGTAGGCGATGCCCGCCAGGATCGAAGCGATCCCGATCGCGACGATCGGCCAGCCGACCGTGGCGGTGAGGTAGACGCCGAACAGCGCCGCGACCGCGAACGCCGCGATCATCGCGCGCTTCATCGCGGCGGCCGAGATGAGGCCAGCGCTGACCGCACGCAGAGGTCCGATGCGATCCGGACCGTCGGCGCCGCGCTCGGCGTCGAACACGTCGTTCGCGAAGTTCGTCCCGATCTGGATCGCGAGTGAACCGCCGAGTGCCGCGAGTGCCGGCCCCCATGCGATGCCGGTCGTCGCGTGCGCGCACGCGGTTCCAACGGCGACCGGCACGACCGCCGCCGGAAGCGTGCGCAGCCTCGCGGCCGCGATCCACGTCGACGTCGTCGCCATCAGCTCACTCCGGCAATCACGTGCGGCGAGGACGGCCGGGTGGTGGCGCTCGACGTGGCGAGCAGGTCGAGTGCGTCGCGGCGGACGTCCTGCGCGCCGGTCGCGGTGACCGGTGCGTGGATGACGGTCGGTCCCGTCGAGGCGAGCGCGGCGGTGACGGCCGAGGCGACCGCGGCGGGCGAGGTCGCGGACACGGCGCGTGCGCCGAGTGCGAGCGCGACGGCGGCCGGGTCGATGCCCGGCGCGGTGGTGAAGTGCTTGTCGAACGCGGCGCCGGGGTTCGTGCGCGCGATCGGCAGGCCGTTGAAGATGCGCCCACCGCCGTTATCGACGACGACGATCGCGAGCGGCGTCATCGACTCGCGCGCGGCGAGCAGGCCGCCGAGGTCGTGCGCGAAGCTGACATCGCCGAGGACGAGCAGCACCGGCTTGCCTGCGCGCGACGCGCCGGCGGCCGATGCGATGAGGCCGTCGATGCCGGCGGCACCGCGCTGCGACAGCACGACGTGAGGCGCACCGCCGCCGACCACCAGATCGACGACGCGGATCGGCAAGCTGTTGCCGATCTGGACGACGGTGTGGGCAGGCGCGGCGCCGAGCGCGGCGCGCAGCACTGCACCTTCGCTGCGTGGATGCGACGCGAGCGCGCGATTCACCGCGCCGCCGACGCGCGCGTCGACGCTGCTCCAGCTCGCCGCGAACGAGGTGCGAGACTCGACGAGCGACAGCCGCGCGGTGATGCGTGCGAGTGACGACGCGACGTCGCCGACGATCACGGCGCGTGCGGACGAGTCCGGATCGCGCCACTCGTGATCGGCGAGCACGTAGCGCGGCACGTCGGCGAGCGACGGCTGCGCGGCCATCCACCCGGCGGCAACCGGCTCGCTGCCGATCTGGATGATCAGCCTCGGTGCAGGCGCACCGGCGAGCGTCGGCGCGGCGAGCACGAGATCGAACTGATCGATCGCGGCGAGCTGCGGCGGACGCGGCCCGAACCGCAGCTGGCTCGAGGCCTCGGCGAGGAGCGGATAGCCGGCGCGGATCGCGAGGTCGAAGACCGCCTCGCGCGCGGCAGCGAACTTCGCCGGCATCGCGCCCGCGATCACGACGCCGCGAGGCTCGGCCGCGATCGCAGCCGCGAGCTGATCGATCGCGTCGTCACCGGCGACGAGCGTCGGCGTCGGTGCGGTCACGGGCGTGTGGCAGAGCGAGGCGACCGTTCGCGCGAGCGCGCGCTCGCCGTCCGTCGACGGCTGCGCCGGCTCGAGCGGCTTGCGCAGCGGCACGTTGATGTGGACGGGGCCGGGACGAGGCCCGCGCGCGAGCGAGATCGCCTGCGAGAGCTTGCGCCGGACCGCGCGCATCGCGATCGCGGTGCCGACGGGCGCGCCGAGGTCGAATGCCTCGCGCACGAACGCGCCGTACAGGTCGACCTGATCGATCGTCTGCGACGCGCCGCACTGCTGCAGCTCGGGCGGACGATCCGCGGTGAGCACGACGAGCGGCACGCCCGCGAGGCTCGCCTCGACGAGCGCGGGCAGGTAGTGCGCGGTCGCGCTGCCGCTCGTGCAGACGAGCGCGGCGGGCACGCCGGTCGCGCGGGCGACGCCGAGCGCGAAGAACGCGGCGGCGCGCTCGTCGATGATGTTCGGCAGCTCGAGCCGGCCGTCGGCGACGAGCGCGGTGACGAGCGGCGTCGAGCGCGAGCCCGGGCTGATCACGCACGTCGCGACGCCGGCGTCGGCGAGCGTCGCCGCGATCAGCTCGGTCCACATCGTCTGGATCGCTGCGCTCACCGGTCGCCTCCGGCCTCGGTCACGCCGAGCGCACCGAGCATCGCGCGGAGCTTGAGGTCGGTCTCCGCGAGCTCGCGATCCGGATCGGAGCCCGCGACGATGCCGGCGCCGGCCCACAGGTGCGCGCGCTCGCCGGCGATCACGCCGGAGCGGATCGCGACCGCGAGCTCGCCGTTGCCGTCGAGATCGAACCAGCCGACCGGCGATGCGTACCAGCCGCGCGGCGACTCGCTCGTCGAGATCCACTCGGTCGCCATCGCGGTTGGCGTGCCGCCGACCGCGGGGGTCGGGTGGAGCGCCGCGGCGAGCTCGAGCACGTGGCGCGGCTCGCGTAGCTCGGCGGTGATCGGCGTGTGGAGGTGGAGGATCTGGCGAAGCGTGCGAACGCCCGGTGCGTCCGGCATCGAGACCTCGGCGCCGAGCTGGTGCAGCGCGGACGCGATCGCGTCGACGACGAGCGCGTGCTCGCGCCGATCCTTCGCGCTGCCGAGCAGCGTCGCCGCGGTTTCGGCATCCGGGACCTCTGCGCGCCGCGCCACCGAGCCGGCGAGCGCGTCGCACGAGACCGTCGAGCCGGCCAGGCGCACGAGGCGCTCGGGTGTCGCCGCGACGAACGCGTTGCCGCCGCCATCGGGCCTGACGAGCAGGCGCACGCACTCGGTCTGCCGCTCGTCGAGCTGCGCGAGCATGTCGGGGATGCGCGCCACGTCGGCGAGCGTGACGACCGCGCTCCTCGCTGCGACCACCTTCGCGACTTCGCCACGCGCGATCGCGTCGGTGATCGAGCTGACCTGCATGCGGAATGCGTCGCGGTCACCGCCGTCGAGCGCGGTCATCGGCGGCTGCGTGCCGGCGACCACCCGGTCGAGCGCCGTGCGCAAGCTCGCGAGCTCGTCGCGCCAGCGCGCCGCGTGCTGGGCATCGCCGGCGTCGAGCGCGAGCACGAGTGCAGCGCGCGTTCCGTCGTGCACGTACGTCCAGCGCGGAAGCACGAACCAGGCGTCACCGAAACCGGTCCACGGTGCGCGATCCGCGGCGCCGGGAACGAATGCGACGCCGCCGAGGAAGCGAGGGCGCGCGAAGTCTGCCGCCGGCATCGTCTGGAGGAGGCGAGGGCTCGTCCGCGTCGCGCGCGCCACGTGCATCGTACGCGCGCCCGCGATGACCTCGCGCCACCGCGCGGCACCGTGGCCACGCAGCTCGTGCGCGATCCCGATTCCGACGATGACCTCGACGCCGCCGCGGTCGCTGCGCGCGGTCGAGGACCACGCGACGACGGGCTGCGACCCGGCGGCCGCGACGACGACCGGAGCGCCGACGACCGGCGCGGGGACTGCGATGAACGACCACCCCGACGCCTTGCGCGCACGCTCGAGCTCGCCGTCGAACGTCGCGTCGACCGGCTCACCCACGCCGAACGCGTGGGCGACGTCGCTCGCGCGCTCCACCGCGATGTCGGGTACTGCCTTCATGGTTACGCGTCCTCGCTCGGCGTCCCGATGTACAGATTGCAGACGCCGAACGTGAGCGGGATGATGTCGAGCACGTCGAGGCCCGACTCCTTCATCAGCTTCGCGAACTCCTCGGGAGGAGGGAACGCAGCGACGGAGGTCTGGAGGTACCGGTACTCGCGCGCACTCGACAGCCACGCACCGAGACGCGGCACGAGCACGTGCGAGTGGAACCGCGCGGCCGCGCCGAACACACCGCGCCGAGGCTCGCCGAGCTCCAGCACCGCGACGCGGCCGCCGGGACGAACGACGCGCGCGAGCTCGCGCAGGCCGCGACCGCGGTCGGGGACGTTGCGGATGCCGAACGCGATCGTTGCCGCGTCGATCTCGCAGTTCTGCTGCGGCAGGTTCTGCGCGTCGCCGAGCACGAGCGAGACGCGCTCGGCCATGCCGCGCTTCTCGACCTTCTGCTTCGCGATCTCGAGCATGTTCGCCGACGGATCGAGGCCGATCACCGACGCGCCGGGGCACGCCTTCGCGATCTCGATCGCGAGGTCGCCTGTTCCGGTCGCGACGTCGAGCACGCGCGGCTTGCCGCCGGACCACTGGGTCTTTGCGGCCACCTTGCCGTCGAGGCCGAGCTCGCGGACGAGCCGGCGGCGCCAGCGCTGGTCGAGGCCGAGCGACAGCACGCGATTGACGCGGTCGTAGCGGTTGGCGATGCGATCGAACATCTGCCCACTGCCGAGCTTCGGCGGCGTGAGCGCGGAGTCGTTCTGCGGAGCGACCTGGGTCATGACTGCCTCTCCAGCGACGCGAGTGCGACGGTCTCGAGCGAGTCGCGCGCCGCGCCGGCGGGCAACGGGGCGAGCGCCTCGAGCGCGTGGCGAACGTGCTCCTCGGCGAGCTCGCGCGTCGCGGCGAGCGCACCGGTCGCACGAACCGCAGCAGCAATCGCGGCGAGCTCCGCGGCCTGCGGCGCCTCGTCGGCGAGCACGGCCTCGATGCGAGCGTGCAGCGACGGCTCGCGCTCGAGCGCGACGATCAGCGGGTACGTCATCTTGCCCTCGCGCAGATCGACGAGAGGGTCCTTGCCGGTCTCCGCGTTGACCTCGGTACCGGCGAACCCGGTGAAGTCGAGCTCGTCGTCGACGGCCTGGAAGGCGATGCCGAGGTGGACGCCGAAGCGCTCGAGCGCGATCTCGCATGCCTCGTCGAGGCCGGCGCAGCGCGCACCGGCGAGCATCGCCCAGCGGAACAGCGCGGCGGTCTTGCCCTCGACGATGCGGAAGTACTCGTCGCGATCGGCGACGATGCGGCCGCGCCGCTCGAGCTGCAGCGACTCGGCGAGGATCATCTCGTCGATCACCGCGAGCATGCGGTCGAGCAGGCCGTCGACCTTGGCCGCGCCGATCCGGCGAAGCGCGGCGACGAGGAGCCAGTCGCCGGCGAAGATCGATGCCGCGTTGCCGTAGACGACGGCGGCGGTCGGCTGACCGCGCCGGCGCTCGGCGACGTCGACGACGTCATCGTGCAGCAGCGTCGCCGTATGGACGAGCTCGACGGCGACCGCGAGGCCACGCGCGCGCGGCGTGAACCCCTCGCCGAACTTGCTCGCCAGCACGACGCACATCGGGCGCAGGTGCTTGCCGCGCAGATCGAGCAGGTGATGCGCAGCCGACTGCACGACGCGTGCGCCGCGCGACAGCGTCGCGAGCTCCGCCTCGAAGTCGACGAGGTCGGCGCGGACCCAGCGACCGAGGTTTGCGAGGCGCGAACGCAGCTCGGCGGCGCCGCGAGCGCCGCTCACGTTGGCGAGACGGTCGAGGACTTGCGCCCCGACAGGCGTGACTTCGTATGCGACCGTCATGGGCGACAACTCCGATGCTTCAAGACGTTTCAAAGATTCTTGAAACTTCTCGGATTAGCAACCGGGAGCGGCAACTTCCCGATATCCCGTCGCTTAGATAAGCGATCGGCCGGGCTCGCGGGACCAAACAGGACACGCTCTGCGAGCCCCGCTACCATTTTAGGCCGTGGTTCAAGCGCGCCGAGGTCGCGACCAGCGACTGGTCAGCCGATGCCGGGTCGAGTTCGATCGACCCAGCGGCGCCGTCGAGGCCGAGACCGAAGATCTGTCCGCGCATGGCCTGTTCATCCGGACCGACGCGCTGCTGCCGGTCGGCGAGGAGACCGAGGTCCGCCTGACGCTTCCCGACGGGACGTTCCTCGCGTTCAAGGCGCGCGTCGCGCACATGCTGACGCCGCACTCGGCGCGCGCGCTCGGCCGCCACCCCGGGATGGGGTTCGAGCTCGTCGGCCCCGAGATGGCGCCCGCGCGGATCAAGCTGCGCGCGCACCTCGATAGCGTGCGCGGCGAGATCACGAACCCCGGTCTGTCGACGACGACGCAGGGGATCATCGTCGAGCCGAGCACGCCGCTGCGCACGCGCATGCAGCGCTGCCTCGAAGCCGCTGGATTCAAGATCACCGCGGTCGCATCGATGCCAGAGGCGCTCGATGCGTGCACGCAGTGGCGACCCGACGTGATCGTCAGCGCCGCCGAGCTCGACGGCGGGATGATGGGCATCGATCTCGCGTACGCGGTGAGCGAGCACTCGACGCTCTCGGATGTCCCGATCGTGCTGACCGGTGACGAGGGCGATCTCGCGCGGCTCGAGGCGTATCGCGCCGGCGTGCGCGACTACATCCCGCGGCCGTTCCTCGACGAGGAGCTCGTGATCCGCGTCCATCGCGTCGTCGCGCCGGTCGCCCCGACCGCGAACCCCGGCCTGCGCGGCAACCTCGTCGACATCGGCCTCGGCACGTTGCTCTCGCTCTTCGAGTTCGAGCGCAAGTCGGGCATCCTGCTCCTCCTGCGCGACGGCGAGATCGCGCGGCTGTTCGTCTCCGAGGGCAAGATCCTCAAGGTCGAATCGAACACCGGCAACGGCATCCCGAAGCAGCGCCTGATGCGCCTGCTCGACTGGCACGTCGGCCAGTTCGAGTTCTCGCCGTGTGCGATCGGCGGTCGCGACGAGCTGCACACGACGGTGACGCAGCTTCTGCTCGAGCACGCACGGGTGCGCGACGAACAGAATCCCGACAAGACGTCGAAGGTCCGCCGCTGATCAGCGGTGTCGCAGCCCTGTCGCACTTCTCGTCGATCGCGCGTTGCTGCAACATCGTCGTACGAGCTGGGTCAACCGCTCGTGATGGCTGTGGATCTCGGGCGCATGCTTCGCCTCGTTACTGTCTCGGTCGTGCTGGTGGCGGCGGCGATGGCTTCGGCCGAGCCTCTGCCGGCGGGCGTGCGCGCGCACGCTGCCCGGCGCACCGGATCGATCAGCATCGACGGCAAGCTGAACGAGCCCGTGTGGGCGGCGGCAGAGCGGCAGAGCGGCTTCATCCAGCGCTTCCCGAAGGACGGCGTGAAGGCGTCGCACGACACGCAGTTCGCGCTGCTCTACGACGACGATGCGATCTACGTCGCCGTGTGGGCCGACGATCCCGAGCCACAGAAGATTCGCCGCCTGCTCACGCGTCGCGACGTCGACGTCGCCGCCGACGTCGTCATTCTCGGCATCGACTCGTATCACGATCGCCGCACGGCCTACGCGTTCCAGCTCAACGCGGCCGGTGTGCAGCGCGACATGCTGCTCTTCGACGACGTCTCGCTGGACGACACCTGGGACGCCGTGTGGACCGGCGATGCCGCCGTCAACGAGCACGGCTGGACCGCGGAGTTCCGCATCCCGCTCAACCAGCTCCGGTTCTCCGATGACAAGTCGCAGGAATGGGGCCTCCAGATCCTCCGCAAGATCGGCCGCACGCAGGAGGAGAGCACGTGGGCGCCGTGGCCTCGCGCGGCGAACGGCTTCGTCAGCCGGTTCGGCGTGGTCGATCGGATCGATAACCTGAAGCCCTCGCGCCGCCTCGAGCTCCTGCCGTACGCGAGCGGCGGCGTGCAGACCGAGCCGATCGAGGAGGGCGATCCGCTAACCGCGCGCTCGTCGGCGCTCGGCAACATCGGCCTCGATCTCAAGTACGGCCTCGGTCCCGCGTTCACGCTGTCGGCGACGATCAACCCCGACTTCGGCCAGGTCGAGGCCGATCCATCGCAGGTGAACCTGTCGGCGAACGAGCTGTTCTTCGCCGAGAAGCGGCCGTTCTTCATCGAGGGCGTCGACCTGTTCAAGCTGCCGATCGGCAGCGGCAGCGGCCTGATCGAGGGCGCGTTCTATAGCCGTCGCATCGGCGCCGCGCCCGACGAGCCCGACCTGGACTTCGACTACATCGACGCGCCGAGCTCGACGACGATCTACAGCGCGGCGAAGCTCACCGGCAAGACGCGCAACGGCTGGTCGGTCGGCCTGCTCGACGCGGTCACCGGCGAGGAGAAGGCAACGATCGCCGACGCCGCCGGCATGCAGGCCTCGCCGATCGTCGCCGCGCTGACGAACTACGCGGTTGGCCGTGTGAAGCGCGACCTGCGCATGGGCAAGTCGAGCATCGGCCTCTCGGCGACCGCGGTGAATCGTCAGCTCGACGGCACGCCGCTCGCCGAGCTGCTGCACGATCAGGCGTACACCGCGGGCGCGCAGCTGACGCATCGCTGGGACGACAACAAGTGGGAGATGGATCTCCACGGCGTCGGCAGCTGGGTGCACGGCACCGAGGCCGCGATCTCGAACACGCAGCAGCTCAACCGCCACCTCTATCAGCGGCCCGACGCGTCGCACGTCCACCTCGACGAGACGCGCACGAGCCTCGGCGGCGGCAACTTCGACTGGTACATCGGCCGGTCCGGCGAGACGAAGCACTACCGGTGGGCGCTCGGCGGCGACCTGCGCACGCCCGGCCTCGAGCTCAACGATGCGGGCTTTCAGTTCTACTCGGATCGGCTCGAGAACTGGATCTGGGCCGAGTACCGCGACGAAGAGCCGACCGACAGCGTCCTCAACTGGCGCACCGAGATCATCCTGTTCGAGCAGACGACGCTCGAGCCCGAGCTCGTGACCTACGGCGCCAACTGGAACATCAACACGCAGCTGACGAACTACTGGTCGTTCTTCGCCGGCGCTCACTGGGAGGGGCCGGGCTACGATCCGATCGCGCTGCGCGGTGGCGCCGCGCTACGCACGGAGCACCGCTACAACGGCAGCGTCAACGTCGCGACCGATTCGCGCAAGGACGTGCGGTTCGAGCTCGGCATGAACGGCTACCGCGATCCGACGATGGACACGACGCAGTTCCAGCTGTTCGGCGGCGCGACGATCCAGGCGGCGTCGAACATCGACATCTTCCTCGGCCCGAATGTCATGTCGTTGACCGACCCGCTGCAGTACGTCGATCAGGTCGACGATACCGCCGGCGTGCGGCACTACATCTTCGGCCGCATCCAGCAGACGCAGGCCTCGCTGACGGCGCGCCTCAACTGGACGTTCTCGCCAAAGCTCTCGCTGCAGGTGTATGCGCAGCCGTTCGTCTCGGCGGGCAAGTTCAGCGAGCTCAAGGACGTGAACAACCCGCGCGCAAAGGACTTCGAGGACCGGTTCGTCGCGCTCGACGGGACGGAGGGCCTCGTGTTCGACGACCCGGACTTCAACATCGGGGAGTTACGCTCGACGATGGTCCTCCGCTGGGAGTACCGGCCTGGTTCCGCGGTGTTCGCGATCTGGAGCCACGGCCGGACCAACGAGGTAGACAGTGCGTTCCGTCCCACGCAGGACCTCGTCGATCTCGCGCGCACGCCTGGCGAAAACATCGTGATGGTCAAGGCCAACTACTGGATCGGTCTGTGAAGTTATAATGTCCGGCGATGGAGCCGGCCTCGGCATCCGAAGCCCGGCGCTTCGGGAAGTACACGCTCGTGGCGAAGCTCGCGACGGGCGGTATGGCCGAGATCTTCCTCGCTCGCCTCCACGGCGACGGCGGGTTCGAGAAGCTCGTCTGCATCAAGCGGATCCTTCCGCACCTCGCCAAGGACCCGCAGTTCGTCGCGATGTTCCTCGACGAGGCCCGCGTCGCCGCGCGCATCTCGCACCCGAACGTGTGCCAGGTGTTCGAGCTCGGCGAGTGGAACGGCCAGTACTACATCGCGATGGAGTACCTCGAGGGCGTTCCGCTCTCGGTGTTCCGGCGGCAGGACTTCTATCCGATGCCGCCGGATCCGCGGCTCGTCGCCGGCGTCGGCGTGCAGGCCTGCGAGGGCCTCCACCACGCGCACTTGCTCAAGCGTCCCGATGGCGAGCTGCTCGGCGTCGTCCACCGCGATATCTCGCCGTCGAACCTGTTCGCGACGACGGACGGCATCGTCAAGGTCCTCGACTTCGGCATCGCGAAGGTCCAGGACGCGTCGGTTCGCACGAGCACCGGCGCGGTCAAAGGCACCTACGCGTACATGGCGCCGGAGCAGCTGCGCAACGACAACATCGATCGCCGCGTCGACGTCTGGGCGATCGGCACGGTGCTGTGGGAGACGCTCGCGCAGCGCCACCTGTTCAAGCGCGATACCGAGTTCCTGACGTTCGAGGCGATCACGAAGGACCCGATCCCCGACATCTGCGAGGTGCGTCCCGACGTACCGGCGCTGCTCGGCGACGTGATCGCGCGCGCGCTGTCGCGCAACCCGGCCGATCGATTCGCGAGCGCGCGTTCACTCGGCGAGGCGCTCGCCCAGGCCGTCGGTCCGCTCGGCGGACCATTGAACGCCGCCGCGCTCAGCGACGAGGTCTCGCACGCGTTCGAGGCGACGCTCGCCGAGCAGCGCATGCTGCTGCGAATCGCACGCGAAGGCGGCC